>CALQBK020000051.1 GCA_943328795.2 Bifidobacterium breve | reverse complement strand
GGGGCGGCGGCGCCGGCGCCGCCGGCGCCGCTCGCCGCTCGCCGCACCTCGCCGCGGTACATGTCCGCGTGCACGTCGTGATCATCGGAGCGGGCCGCCTCGGGCGGAGCCTGGGCATCTTGCTCCCGCAGGCCAGCATCGGCGTCACGGTGGTCGAGCGGGGAGGGGCGATCCCCGCCGCGGACGTCTACTGGCTCGCGGTCCGCGACGCGCAGCTCGCAGACGCCGTCGCGTTGTTGCCGAGGGACCGCGTCGTGCTGCACGCCGCCGGTGCGCTCGGCGCCGAGGTGCTCGGGCACCCGCTCGGGGGCGTCTTGCACCCGATGATGACGTTCCCCGGGCCGTCGATCGGCGTGCCGGACCTGCGTGGAGCCGGCGCTCGCGTCGATGGGCACCCCCGCGCCCGGGCGGCCGCGCGCGACATCGCCGAGCGCTTGGGGATGGCCGTGGTGGAGGACGTCGACCCGGTCGCGTGGCACGCGGCGGCGTCGATGGTCTCGGGGCACATGGCGGCGCTGCTGTTGGACGCCGCGGACGTGCTGGACCGCGGCAGGACCGGGCGCACGCCACCGGCGAGCAGCCTACTTTTGCCGCTCGCCTTGGAGAGCCTGCGACGCGCATCCGCGGCGGGCGATGCCGCCATCACCGGCCCCGCTGCCCGGGGGGACGACGCGACGGTGGCGCTGCACGTACAGAGGTTGGGGGCGGAGGCGCCCGCGTACCGGGCCCTCGACGCGCGGATCCGCGCTCGACGCCGGGGCTGATCGGCTGTCAGATCGTGAAGTCGACCTCGACGATGCCACGGTCCTCGCGATCCGCGTTGTTCCGGTCCGCCGGTTGCCGCTGGTACGGCTCCGGCTCAGGTCGAGGCTCCTCGATCTGCAATGCCGGGCGTTGGTCGCGCGACTTTTCGCGCTCTCGCTGGATCCTGTCGATGATGAAGGCGTCAAGCATCAAGGCTCCGCATTTCCAAGATCAAATGTAGCACCGGCGCTTGACGAGGCAACGGAATTGTGTGGTATGGGCGAAGTGCGTTGGCGCCTACCGCCAGCGAGGCGCAGCGGGTCAACGCCCGAGCGCGGTCGCCACCGCCGCGAGCCACGCGGCATCGCCGGACGCGGCGACCGGCAGGTCCACGGGGAGCGTCTCCCCGGCCACCGTGAAGCCCCCGATGGTCAACTGCAGCGCGCTGCCGTCTTCGTAGCGGAGCACCGTCTGGATGCTGCGCTTCCCCACCGTCGGCTCGCCGATCACCTTCGCGCCGCGCCGCGCCCGCAGGCCCCCCGCGACGATCTCCGCGGCGCTGGCGGTCCCCGCGTCCACCAGGACGACGACCCGCTCCCCGAGCTCGGTCCCGTCGTTGCGCGCTGTCCAGGTCTTCGGCGCCTCTCCCCGCACCGCGCTCTGCAGCAGGACCCCGTCGGTCACGAACCGGTCCAGGAAGCGAACGCCTTCGCTCATCTCGCCCCCCGGGTTGCCGCGCAAGTCCACGACCACGGCCGGGAGAGCGGTCGCCCCGAGCAAGTCCGTGACCCCGGCGGGGAAGGTCCGCACCTTCACCCAGGTCACCCGCCGCCCGTCCGGCAACGCGACCTCCGAAGCCTCGAGTGGCGCGCCGTTCCGCCAGTCGCGGCGAACCGCGATGAGCGCGCTCTGGCCGGCGTTCGGGCCCTGCGCGGCGCGCGTGACGACGAGGGTGCTCCCGCTCCGGGGGGTGCCGAGCAGCAACGCCTCGCGAGCGCCCTCCGGCACGCTCGTCAGCGCCGTGCCGTCGACGGTGGTGATGCAGTCGCCGACGGCGAGCCCCGCGAGCGCCGCCGGGCCGCCAACCGACTCGACCAAGAGGCCGCACGGCAGGCTGCGATACGTGGCCCCGATGCCCATGTCTGCGGGCTCGATGGTCGCCGCCGCGACCTCAGTCGGCGCGTAGAACCGCGTCCACCGGTCGAGGGTCCCGAGCATGCCGCGTACAGCGGCGTAGTCGAGCGTGCTCTGCGGCGGAGCGTGGGGGTACCTGTCGAGGATGTCGCCTCGCACGCGCTCAAACGTGTCCGTCGGGCCGGGGCCGGCGCTGGCGGGGCTGCGCACAGCGAGCCCGAGCAGCAGGCCCACGACCACTCCCCCTGCGAGCCCCGCACGAAAACCCGGGCGCCGGTCGGACAGCTTCACGTTCAGCCTCACCCGATCGGCTATCCCAGGAACCAAGCCCACGGCGTCGGGGGGCGGCGAGCCCGTCCCGCCCGCGTGGTAGGATCACCTATGCACCCCCTGCTGATCCTGGCCACCGCGCTCCTTGGCTGCAAGACCGACCAGGACAGCGTCCCCGTCGGCGACTCGGTACCCGAGATCATCGAGGTGGACTGCACCGCGTCGTGCGAGGACACCTCGACCGCCGAGGGCAAGGCGGTCTGCTACTCCTGCCAGTGCAAGTCCGCGATGGACGGCTGGCTGCCCTCCCAGGACGAATTCCAGTGCGCCGAAGGCGAGGAGATCGTGATCTACTCGTCCGACTCGGACGGCTCGCTAAGCGCGGTGGACGACGACGTCGCGACCTGCGCGAACCCCACGCTGCTGTACGGGACCTGCTCACCCGGCGGGCGGCTCGGGCAGATCACGCACGGCACCGTCACGGCCAAGTTCATCTGCCGCCGGAACCACTACGTCGCCGGGGCGGCGTCGGACGAGAGCCTGCCGTTCGACGACGTCGGCATCATCCTCTACAACGCGCGAAATGGCGCCAGCTGTTGGTTTGACGACAACGACGGCACGGGGATCGCGGGCCGCAACATGCCGGCCCTCGACCTCACCGGGGACGACGCCGACAACCGGGCCGCTTTCCTCGGGTACTACTACTTCACCGAAGGCAAGAGCTGCACGAGCTGCCACGACAACGACCCGTTCAACTACACGCCCTACTTGTGGTCGGTCAACTGGACCCCGGGGTCGTACACCTTCGGGTCGTTCCAGCGCGTCACGACGAGCGGCGCGTTGGAGTCGAACGGGACGTCGGCGTTGACCTCGCCGGAGGCCGCGGCGTGCACCAGCTGTCACCGCATCAGCTCGGGCGCGACGTGCTCCAACTGGGCGCCCGACTCGTTCGGCGCTGCAAAGGGCGCGGGCTACGAGCAGCGCGTGGTGAACGCGGCGGCCGACCCCGAGAGTGACCTCTGGTGGCTCGGGACGTGGATGCCCTACCTGTACGACGGGGACACGCAAGTGAAGGACCACGCCGCGTGGGAGTCGCAGTACGGGCGCGCGCGGGACGCGGTGCAGGCCTGCTGCGCACAGCCGGGCGTAGACAGCACGGGCGCGGACGGCACCGCCTGCACGTGGGAGCAGACGCCCGAGGGGTAAAGCTCGCGCACACTTTGGGCTAGAGCGGGATGTTGCCGTGCTTCTTCGGGGGGTTCGTGTCCCGCTTGTTCTCGAGCGCGTCGAACGCCTCGACGAGCCGCGCGCGGGTTTCGCGCGGGCGCAGCACCTCGTCGACGAAGCCGAGCTCGGCAGCCCGCCACGGGTTCGCGAACCGGGCCTTGTAGTTCGCGCTCAGCGCCGCACGCTCCGCGGCGGGGTCCGCCGCCTCGGCCAGCTCCTTGCGGTGGATGATGTTCACCGCGCCGTCTGCGCCCATCACCGCGATCTCCGCGGTCGGCCACGCGAGGTTCAGGTCCGCGCGCAAGTGTTTGGAGTTCATCACGCAGTACGCCCCGCCGTACGCCTTGCGCGTGATCAGCGTCACCTTCGGCACGGTGGCCTCGGCGAACGCGTAGAGCAGCTTCGCGCCGTGCTTGATGATGCCGCCGTACTCCTGCGCCGTCCCCGGCAGGAACCCCGGGACGTCCTCGATCACCCACAGCGGGATGTTGAACGCGTCGCAGAAGCGCACGAACCGCGCGGCCTTGATGGACGCGTTCACGTCCAACACCCCGGCGAGCACCGCGGGCTGGTTCGCTACAACCCCGACGCTGCGCCCACCGAGCCGGATGTACCCGATCACCACGTTGGCCGCGTACTCGGGTTGCACCTCGAGGAACGCGCCGTCGTCGGCGACGGCGGTGATGAGCTCCTTCACGTCGTACGGCTTGTTCGGGTTCGTCGGGACCAGCTCGTCCAGGTCGGGGATCAGCCGGTCCGGAGCGTCGTCCGTCGGCTTCCGCGGGGCCTCCTCCAGGTTGTTCTGCGGCATGTAGGTCAGCATCGCGCGCACGAGCGCGAGCGCGCCGCCCTCGTCGGGAGCGGCGAAGTGCGCGACGCCGGAGATTCGGCTGTGCGCGTCGGCCCCGCCAAGCGCCTCCTGCGTGACCTCCTCGTGCGTGACGGTCTTGATCACGTCCGGGCCGGTCACGAACATGAAGCTCGTGAGCCGCGACATCACGATGAAGTCGGTGATCGCCGGCGAGTACACCGCGCCGCCCGCGCACGGGCCCAAGATCGCGGAGATCTGCGGCACGACGCCGCTGGCGAGCGTGTTGCGAAGGAAGATGTCCGCGTAGCCGCCCAGGGACTCGACGCCCTCCTGGATGCGGGCGCCGCCGGAGTCGTTCAGGCCGATGATGGGCGCGCCGTTCTTCATCGCGAGGTCCATCACCTTGCAGATCTTCTTCGCGTAGGCGCCGGACAGCGTGCCGCCGAACACCGTGAAGTCCTGCGCGTACACGTAGACGAGGCGGCCGTCGATGCGCCCGTAGCCGGTGACGACGCCGTCCCCGGGGATGCGCTTCTGGCCCATGCCGAACTCCTCGCAGCGGTGCACGACGAACCGATCGAGCTCGCGGAACGTGCCCGGGTCCAACAGCGAGTCGATGCGCTCGCGGGCGGTGCCGCGCCCGCGGTCGTGCTGCTTGCGCGCGGCGTCGGGACCGCCGGCTTCGAGGGCGGCTGCGTTGCGGGCTTCCAGGTCGGCGTAGAGGGCGGTGCGCTCGGGGTCCACGGGTACTCCTTCCGGCTAGTCGGAGGGCCGCGGCTATCAAGCTTCGGGACCCTCCGCCTCCGGCCTGCAGGCCATCCAAGTTTGGAAACCTCTCCGTTCCGGGCTACGATGGGCGGTCCCCGTATGGAGTGCTTGCCGATGCGATCTTCCCTTCTCTTGTTGTCGCCGCTGTCCGGTCTCCTCTTCGCGGGCTGCGACGGGGCGAAGCTCGACGATACCAGCGGTGGGGACGACACCCACGACTCCGCGCCCGTCTACGACGACGGCTGCATCACCGTGGACGGCGCGGGTGGCTACGCGCACTTGGCCGACGCGATCACCGAGGCCGAAGAGGGCAGCACGATCTCGTTGTGCGAGGGCACGTTCGCCGAGCCGACCGAGGTCTCGAAGGGCGTGAGCATCGTCGGCGCCGGCCCGGGCACGATCCTCGAGGGGGACGGCACGAGCGCCGCGCTCGACATCGTGGCCGCCAACGTCACTGTCTCGGGGTTGACCGTGCAGGGCAGCTACACCGGGCTCTCGGTCTCCGGCGCGGATGCGTCGTTGACGGACATCGCGTTCGAGGCCACCGGCGGCTGGGGCGTCACGGCCGAGGGCGCGACCGGGCTCACCATCGACGGCTGCACGTTCAACGAGACCGCCGGTGGCGTGGACGTGATCGGCGGCAGCGTCACGATCAGCGGGAGCACCTTCACGCTGCCGACCGGGTTCGCGATCGAGATCGAGGGCGCCGCCACGGCCGTGATCGACGGCAACCAGGTCGACGGCGTGATCGCCGACAAGAACAACTACAAGGACGGCTACGGCGTCTACGTGATCGATGGCTCCTCGGCTACGCTGTCCGGGAACACCATCGCGGGGGCAGCGAGCGTCTCCGTGAAGGTCAAAGACGGCACGGTCGACGCCTCGGGCGAGTCGTGGACCGAGTCCGCGTTCGGCCTCTACGTCGACGGCGGCAGCGCGACGGTGGCCGGCAGCACGCTCGAGGACCAGTCCGTCCTCGGAATCTTCGCGCTCGGCGACACCTTCTCGGTCACCGACACCACGATCACCACGACGTCGGGCGCGTCGTGTGACCTCCCGTACGCAGACTGGGGCCCGGCCGGCGGGGACTACAGCTGCGGCGCGCTGCTGCTCGCGGCGGACGGGACCGCGGACATCGCGGACGTCAGCGTGAGCGGATTCAACAACTTCGGCGTGTTCGTGCTGCCCTACACCGGGTCGGAGACCACCCTGACGATGTCGAACGTCACGGTGGACGACATCGGCCGCATCGGCATGTACCTGTCGGGCGTGAACGGGACTGCGGACGGCATCTCGGTCACGAACCTGCGCGAGCCCGAGCTGGCCCAGCCCTGCACGCCGGACGGCTACACGTACTACATCGACTACTCGGCGTCGGTGGTCGTCGCCGGCGGAGAAGTGGCGGTCACCAACGCGACGTTCGCGGACAACGCGGGCTGGGGCATCAGCGCGGCGACCGCCCGCGTCTCGGTCGCCGACTCGACGTTCACCAACAACACGTGCTCGGGCATCCTCAACGTGCAGAGCGCGTTGGAGGTCTCTGGGTCCACGTTCACCGGCGCCGTCACGACCGGCCTGATCTGGGACTCGTACGGGGCCACGTCCATCACCACCAGCGCGTTCAGCGGCAACCACGCGACGAGCAGCTACACGTACGACAACGGCGACGGCACCTCGTCCACGTACACCAACTCGCCGGCGGGCGTTGACCTGCAGGTCTCGTCGAGCACCAGCTTCCTGCTCTCGGACAGCACGTTCTCGGACGGCGACCAGGCGATCCAGAGCTACAGCTCGGAGATCGAGGTCGTTGGCAACACGTTCACCGGGTACGAAGACACCATCCTGTACGCGAGCCAGAACGCGAGCACCGTGTTCTCGTCCAACTCGGCGGAGGACTTCGGCGGCTACTTGGTCAGCAACTACTACGGCGAGGTCGAGATGAACGACAACGTCGTGGGGACGACGCGCGCGTACGAGTACACCTACACGTCCAGCACGGATGGCGTGCCGAACTACGAGTACACCTACAGCACCTACACCCCGCTCGTCTACGCGTACGGGACGACGACGTACCCGTGCGACATCATCGCCGACGGCCTCGACGCGGAAAGCTTGTACTCGACCGGCATCAACCTGTACGACTGCTCGGCAGAGCTCTCCGACGTGAGCTTCGGCAGCGTCGGCAACATTGCCTCCGACCATGCGCTCTACGGGTATTGGACGAGCGTCGACCCGCTGCTCGTGATCGACGGCTTCGAGGTCGGAAGCACCACGGGCAACGGCGTGAGCTTGTACGGGATGAGCACAGGGACCTCCTACATCGAGGTCGACGGGCTGGACTTCGGCACGGTGGCGGGCGTCGGCTTCTACGCGTCTGGGTTGGAGTCGGTCAGCCTCTCGAACTCGGACATGGGGGAGACCACGAGCTACGGCGCGCAGATCAGCGGGCGGAGCTCGGGGGACAGCACCGCGTTGGTGGACGGCATCACGGTCGGGAGCGGGTCGGCCTACGGCCTGTACCTCACGACGCTGGGCTCGGCGGAAGTGGTGAACAACACCACCACCGGGCGGACCTCGGGGCTGTACATCTCGGGCTCCACCGCAGAGATCCAGGGCAACGCGTTCACGACCGGCACGGACTTCGGGATGCGTTGCCTCGCGACCACGCTGACGCTGTGCGCGTCGAACGACCTGTCCGGCAACACCCTGGGTGAACAGTTCGGCTGCGATGACGCCTGCGGTATGTGATCGCCCCGGGTGCTTCTCCGCGCGCTGATTGATGGCACCGAGCGAACGCTCTTGCCGACCGACTTTGAGGAGCTGGTCCGCGAGGGCCGTGTAGACGCGGAGACGCCGGTGGCGGTGGGCGACGCGCCGCCGGTGCCGGCGCACACGCTGGGCATCTACCGAGAGGTCGTTGGCACCCCCGCGGCCCGGTTTCGCGCCGCCTGGGATCGCCCGGGGATCCCGTGGGCGACCGCGTTGCTCGCGGGGCTGTGCATCCGGGCCTACCTGTGGGCCGGGGACTGGATGTACGAGCGGATGCTCCGCGCGTCGGACGCGATCGTGCTGCGGGGCGAGGTGTGGCGCGTGCTCACGTACGCGTTCTTGCACGGCAGCGCGGGCCACATCCTGTCCAACTTGAGCTTCCTGGTGTTCATCTCGCTGTCGCTCGAGCGCATCGTCGGGGCGCGGGCGATCCTCGCGTTGTGGGTCGCGTCAACCGCGGGCGGCGGGCTGCTCGCGACCTGGTTTTTGCCCGGCGCCTCGTCCGTCGGCGCGAGCGGCGGGGACTACGGGTTCCTGGCGGCGGCGGCGGTGGTCGGCTGGCGCTGGATCGACCTCATCCCGAGGCCGGCCCGCGCGCGGTTCGGCGGCGCGATGGCGTTCTTCACGCTGTACAGCTTCTACGGGGGCACGCAGCGCGAGGGCGTCGACAGCTGGTGTCACCTCGGCGGCTTGCTCGCGGGCGGGGTGTTCGGCGCGCTGCTCCGGCCGGTCACCGCCACCTACCGCGAGAATGACCGGGTGTCCGCCGCGCTGGTCGGGGGCGTTGGACTGGCGCTCGTGGTCGTCTTCGCGCTCGGCTATCGCCTGCTCCCGTTGGAGCCCGCGAAGGTGGACGGGGCGGTCGGGGTGCGCCCGAGCTGGTGGGGACCGGGCTGGACGCAGGCCGGCGGGACGGGGTGGGTCGAGCCGAGCGCCGATGGGCGAGGCGGGGTCGGGGGCGTCGGCGCGGCGTTCGGCATCTCTACCGAGCGGCGCGGGCGGGACTGGCTCTTGGCGGATGCGACGGGCGACGTGCTCACGGCCTACCGCGACGCAGACCCCGCGCTGGTCGTGGAGCGAGAGACCGTCGCGCTGGACGGCATCGAGGGGGAGCGCCTCGCGTTGAGCTGGGTCACGCCGGTCACGAGCCCTCACCCGGGCACGCCGATGCACAGCGTCGTCGACGTGTTCCTGCGCGGGCACTACCGGACGATCGTCAGCTGGGACGCGCCGCCGGGCACCCCGGCGGGGCTCCGCGCGCGGCTGTTGGAGCCGCTGCACCTGGTCGACCCGAGCGCCGTCGCGGACGCCGGGGGCGGGGAGAGCTTGCGAGCGCGGACGTTGCAGGCGCACGCGCTCTTCGAGGTGGGCCGTCGGTCTGCGGCGTTGGCGCTCTTCGCGCCCGGCCTCAAAGCCGCGGACCCCAAGGAGGTGGTGGCGGCGCTCACGACGTGCGCGCCGGAGTTCGACGTCGCGTGTGAGCCGGCGATCGTCGCCGGGGTCGCGCTCGCCAGCGGGCCTACTCCCACCGTCGAGGTCGTCCGAGCGTTGGTGCAGGCGCAGATCGCGGCCGGTCGCCCCGAGGACGCGCGGGCCGCCGTGGAGACAGCGCTCGTGTCGGCCCCGTCGGATCCCGGGCTCGCGCGATTGATGGAGGGGCTCGGCGTGTCTACGGATCGTCCAGAGTGAACCATCCATGACCGACACAGAACGCTTGTCTCTCGCTTGCGCCTCCCTCCCCCTGTTCCCGCTGCCGAACGTCGTGCTGCTGCCTGGCCCCGCCTTGCCGCTGCACGTGTTCGAGCCGCGGTACCGCCAGCTCGTCCAGGACGTGCTCGGCGGCGGGTTCCTCGGCATCCCGCAGGTGGCGCCGGACTTCGAGACCGGGCTCACCCCGCCCGTGCTGCCGTACGCGGGCGTCGGCCGCATCCTCGCGCACCGCTTGCTCGACGACGGCCGGTACAACATCCTCGTGCAGCCGCTCGGCCGCGTGCGGCTGGTCGAGGAGCTGAGCCCCGGCGATCACCCCTACCGCGTCGGTCGCGTGGACCTGCTCGCGGACACCCCGTTCGTCCCGCGCCAGCTCGAGCGCGTAGGCGCCCGGCTCCTGAACCTGGTCGGCCCGCTGCTCGGGAAGATGGGCGACCGCGCGCAGGAGCTGCGGCGTGGCCTCGCCCAGATGGAGCTGGCGGCCGTCGCGGAGGCCCTCGCGCCGTTCGTGCTCCGGGACGCGGCAGATCGGCAGGCGTACCTCGCGCAGAACGACCCGGTCGGCCGGGCCGAGCTGGTCGAGTCCGGCGTGCTGTCGGTGCTCGCGGGGATGGGCGAGGTCCAGGGGGAGGCGTGATTAAACAGGTCGCAGCCATGTAACGGCGTGAGGGGCCCAGTCGGCCACGGGTTGGCTGCGGCGCGGCCCCCCGCGGGGGGGAGGGCCGCGGAAGTCGCCAAAGCCTGCGCGACGCTACGCATGCCGACGGGCCGGTCGCACCTACGGGATCAACTGCAACGCGCGGCGGATTCCGTGGTGCTCAACATCGCGGAGGGAAGAGCCCGCGGCGGTGATGCCGGCCGCAACCACTTCCGCATCGCCGCGGGGTCTGCGGCGGAGACATGTGCGGCGCTCGATCTGATCGGCTCGCCGGACGCGCTCCCGCTGCAACCCAAGCTGCGCAGGGTCGGCGCGATGCTGCGCGGGCTTACCCGGTAGCCAGGTGCGGCGCGCTCAGAGTTGCTGCTGACCGTGTTCACGCCCGATCAAGCGCCCACCGCGCTGCCTCGGCGACCACCGGGTCCGCGTGGCGCGCGGCCAACGCGAGCGCCGCGCCACCTGTGCGCTGGTTCCCGAGGACCAGGCACGCGTTGCGCTTGAGGCGGAGCGGGGCCGCCCGGCGCAGCGGCGTGCCCGTGGTCACCGCCTCGAGCCAGTCGTCCTCGGCCTGGAGCACCGCCGCGAGGTCCAGCCAGGCGTTGTGCGGCCGCAGCTCGGGCGGCACGGGCGGCCGCTCAGCCCCCACGTGCGGGCACACCTCCTGGCACACGTCGCACCCGAACACCCAGTCCCCGAGCCCCTCGCGCAAGGGCAGGGGGATCGGGCCCTTCTCCTCGATGGTCAGGTACGAGATGCAGCGGGGAACGTCCACGGTGCCGTCGCCGGGGAGCGCTCGCGTGGGGCACGCGACGACGCAGCGCGTACACGAGCCGCACCGGGGCGCGATCGGCGCGTCTGGCTCGAGCTCGGTGTCTAAGAGCAAGGTCGCGATGAAGTAGTAGCTGCCGTCGGCAGGGGTCAGGATGCAGCCGTTCTTCGCCGCGTAGCCGAGCCCCGCTGCCTCGGCCCACGCGCGCTCCCAAACCGGGCGGCTGTCGATGCTCGCGTAGGTGCGGACCCCGGGGGCCGCGAGGGAGAGCTGCCGCTGCAGCTTCTTGAGCCGGCGCCCGACGAGGTTGTGGTAGTCGCGACCCCAGGCGTAGCTCGCGACCCGCCCGAAGCCGGGGCCGGGGCACGGGGGCGTCGGGCCGCCGTAGTCGAGCCGGAGGACGACCACCGACCGCACGCTGGGGAAGATGCGCCGGGGGTCGACCCGGTCATGCTCCGAGGTCGCCAGCCAGCCCATGTCTGCGTGGCGACCGGCCGCGATGAACTCCCGGAAGCGCTCGGCCGGGAGGCCTGCCCGGGCGTCGGCGAACCGGGCCTCGGCGAACCCGAGATCGCGTGCACAGGCGCCGATCATCGACCGGGTCATCCGCGCGGGTGTGAGGTCGGGCACGTCGACGGGTAACCCAGGCGGCGCCGTTCCTGGATACCAGCGCGCTCCAACGAGGTCCCCTTGGCTCACGAACACGTCATCATCCTCGGCTCCGGTCCTGCCGGGCTCACCGCCGCGCTCTACGCCGCGCGTGCCAACCTCAACCCGCTCGTGCTCGACGGCGATCTCGCCGGCGGCCAGCTGATGATCACGACGGACGTCGAGAACTACCCGGGCTTCGAGCACGGCGTGATGGGCCCGGAGCTGATGGAGACCATGCGGCGCCAGGTCGAGCGGTTCGGCACGCGCTTCGCGATCGAGAAGGTCACGAGCTGCGACCTCTCCAAGCGCCCGTTCACGCTGAACACCGAGAACGGCGAGGTGCTCACGTGTGACGCGCTCATCATCGCGACCGGCGCGTCCGCCAAGTACCTGGGCATCCCCAACGAGGAGCGCCTGCAGAAGAGCGGGGGCGGCGTCAGCGCCTGCGCCACGTGCGACGGGTTCTTCTACAAGGGCGTCGAGCTCATCGTCGTCGGCGGCGGGGACACCGCCGTGGAGGAGGCCACGTTCCTCACCAAGTTCGCGTCGAAGGTGTACCTGCTCGTCCGCAGCGGCAAGCTCCGCGCGTCGAAGGCGATGCAGACGCGCGCCGAGCAGAACCCGAAGCTCGAGATCGTCTGGAACACGTCCCCGATCGAGGTCCTGGGCGACCAGCGCATCACCGCGGTGCGCTGCCGCAACAACGTGACGGGCGAGGTGTACGACAAGCCCATCGGCGGCATGTTCCTGGGCATCGGGCACTCGCCGAACACGGCAGCCTTCCTCGACTGGATCGACCACGACGAGAACGGCTACTTGAAGACGGTGCCGGGCCGCACCGCGACGAACATCGAAGGCGTGTTCGCGGCGGGCGACGTCCAAGATCACTACTACCGGCAGGCGGTGAGCGCCGCGGGATCGGGGTGCATGGCCGCGATCGAGTGCGAACGGTGGTTGGAAGAACAGAAGGCCCACGCTTGAGCCGGGCCCGGTAGGCTGGCGTGCTGCTCGTCTCGCTGGCGTACGCCGTGGACTGTGGGGCGATCCCGCTTCCTGCGGGGCTTCACCCGCTCGAGCGCCCCATCCCCGCCATGGTGCGTGTCCTCACGGGTGACGTCGTCGCGGGCCACGCCGTCTCCTACATCGGGCTCGATAACAACGGCCTCGTGTGCGTCGACTTCGGGGGCAATCGCCTGGCGTTCCCGCCGGCCAACATTGGGATCCTCCCGTTCTACGGCACGCGCAACGGCGAGCCCCCCACGCGCAGCCTGGTCGTCTCGAGCGGCCGCGACAAGGCCGGGGCGCCGGCCCTGCGGGTGAGCGACTCCGGCGCCTTCGCCCCCGAGCGCGACGTCCGAACCGCCCAACCGTGGACCTTCGACTTGGCCCTCGCCGACGACCCGTTGCTGCTCGGGGACCTGCCGCTGTCCGCAGTGCGCCTCGGCACGGCTGCAGACGGCGCGCTGCTCGCGCTCACCCACGCGCCGGTCACCATCCGCGGCCTCGAGCTCCCGGCGGGCACGCTCGTGCACACCGAGCTCGGTGACGACGCGATCCTGGCTGACGCCGAGCTGCGCCGCGCCGCGGTGGTCGGCGGGCTCGCGCTGCCTGAGCACACGCAGCTGCAATTTTCCCAAGGCTGCGACATTGGCCTGGCGCTGCCCGGGAGCGCAACGCCGGCCTGTTTCGGCGTCCGAGGCGGGCTGCTCTTCGCCGAGGGCGTCACAATCGAATAGGATTGTGGGATGGACGGTCGGGCCTACACGAAGGACCGGTGCGCGCGACGCGCGGCGCTTGCCTTGTTCGCGGCCTGCTGGGCGTGGCCTGCGCTCGCCGCGGACGGCGCGCTGGCGTTGGACGGGGACGGCCACGTGGAGCTCGGGACGCTGAACCCCGGCCCCGTCTTCACCATCGAAGCGTGGATCCAGCTCGACGAGCTGCCGAGCGCCAACTTCACCACCGTGATCGAGGCGGTGGACCCGCGGAACGCCCGGGCGTCGCTGTACATCGGCTACTCGGGCAGCGACTGGCAGGTGGTGATCGAAGACGGGAACTCCTCTGAGTCCACCAACTGCACCACGGACGTCGTCGACGCCGTCTGCTACTCGACGGAGGTGTCCACGGCCGCGGCGGTGCACGTCGCGGTGTCCGTCACGGCGACCGAGCTGAAGCTGTACGTTGATGCCGTGCTCGTCGACCAGGAGACGCTCGCGGCGACGCCCGAGTTCGTCGGCGACGCGTGGGCGATCGGCTCGGACGACGACGGCTCGGGGTTCGGCTCGGACGCCCTCGTGGGCTGGGTAGACGAGGTGCGCGTCTGGGACGAGGTGCAGCCCATCGACGTCATCGCGTGCTTGTCCGACCGCTCGTTGTCCGGCAGCGAGCAAGGCCTGTACGCGTACTACCCGTTCGAGGCGGCCACCACGACCACGGCCGACGGGTCGGGGAACGGCTGGACCGCCACGTTGGCGGGCAGCGCCTCGCTCGTGTCTAGCCCGTTCTCCTTCGTCCGGTCCAGCGGCGGGGATGTGCCCTGCTACGACTTCGACCGCGACGGGGTCACCCTGGGCGACGGCGACTGCGACGACGCGTCGTCCACCACGTTTCCGGGTGCGACGGACGCGCCCTACGACGGCGTGGACGCAAACTGCGACGGCGCCTCTGACTTCGACGCGGATGGCGACGGCTCGGAGAGCGCGGACTACGGCGGGGATGACTGCGACGACGCCGACGCGCTCGCGTACCCCGGGGCGGATGACGTGCCTTACGACGGCGTGGACGCCGACTGCGCCGGGGACGACGACTTTGACGCCGATGGCGACGGCGCCGTGAGCAGCGCGTATGGCGGCACCGACTGCGACGACGCGCAGGCCACGGTGTACCCGGGGGCGGCGGAGCTCGACGACGGCCTGGACAACGACTGTGACGGCGTAGACGAGACGGACGACACCGACGGGGATGGGCTGACGGACGAGGTCGAGCAGGGCCTCGGGTGCGACCCCGGCTCGCCGGACTCGGACGGCGACGGCGTCGACGACGGCGTCGAGGGCGTGGGGGACGCGGACAATGACGGGCTGCTCGACTGCCTGGACGCGGATGACGACGGCGACGGGATCCCGACCGCCGACGAGGAGTCGGTAGACGTGGACGGAGATGGCGAAGCCGACGGGGACATCGACGACGACGGCACGCCAAACCGGCTGGACGCGGACAGCGACGGCGACGGGGCGTCGGACGCCGTCGAAGGGGCCGGGGACGACGACGCCGACGGGGTGCCGAACTGGGCGGACGCTGCGACCGTTGAAAAGCGCCGGTGCGGCTGCTCTTCAGGAGGGTTGGACCCGGCTGTCCCTGCGCTGGCAGGGGTCGCGGCCGCGCTTGTCCGACGCCGGTGTTCTACCAAATCCCGGGGATGATCTTGTACTTCACCAGCGCGCGGTACTGGTCCCAGGCCCGGCTGTACTTGTTGGCGCAGCGCAGGTCGTCGCGCTCCGCCCTGTCGAACAGCAAGATCGATAGGAACAGCACGTAGAACCAAGGCAACGCGAAGTTGAACCCCGCGGGGAGGGTCCACGCGATCGCGAGCGTGATCTCCGGCACGTAGTGAAAGTGTCGCGCCAACCCCCACCAGCCCGAGATCAGCAGCAGGTTCTGGCGGCGCTCGCCGTCGAACGTCGTGTACGGCGCCTTGATCGCTTGCGCGGGCTTGCCCCAGATGGTCATCACGCCGCCGAGCTGCCGAAACCGCACGCGTTGCCTGTCCGCGTCGTAGTTGATCGCGAGCGATACGACGCCGATCAGCCCGACCGCGACACCTTGCACCGTGGTCATGCCGGGGTCCCCCTCGACGAGGAACAGCGCCACGAGCGCGTACACGGCCGGCACCCACGCGAGCACCCCCCAACAGATGTAGTACCCGAAGCGGTCGTGCATGATGACCAGGCTGCCGAAGTAGCCGCCTTCCCACAGGAAGAACTTGAACAAGTACGCGACCTGGAGTCCGACGGAGACCCACATCGCGATGCCTACCGAGCCCGTGAGCTCCAGGTGCTTGAGCGCGAAGCACACGGTGGCGACGCTCCAGCCCATCATCGACACCCGGCAGTTCACGAGCTGCTTGAGCGCTACGCCACCGAGGCGCGGGTGCAGCTCGATGCCCTGGAAGAAGTCGAAGGCCACGTTGCCCGTGCGCGTGACGTCCTTGCAGCTCGGAGCGTACAAGCCGCGCCAGTACAGCGCCGCGCAGGCGATGAACGCGGCGGGTGTGAGCGTAGCCAGCAGCTCGCCGTAGTGATCGTACAGGTGCGCGACCGGCAGCCCAGCGGCCCAAGCTCCCAGCACCAAGCCGTGGGTCACGACCCACGCGAGGATGCCGTTCAGCCGGTACCGGGGCTGCTCCCCCGCGGGCGTCGTCGGGCCCAAGTGCTCCTTCCCGGGCAGCCAGCGCAGGAGCACATATTGGAACGACACCCAACCGACGATCAGCAGGACGGCTGTCAGAGAGGGGAGGGGGAAATCGTCCAGGCGGGGGCGCTCCAGGGTGTCCAGGATGGACCCGCCGTGGTGGAGCGCGGTCGCCCACGCGCCGATGCCCAAGACAGGCGTTGACGCCATCAGCGCGAGCGGGCCCCAGGTCGCTCGTAGGGGGGTCGGCGGGGGCGGCGCGTTTACCCTGAGCACGCGGGTTTCCTCACTGGGGGTCGGCCGCGAACGCGGCATACACGGCGCGCACGTTCGTGGTGACGGTGCTCCGCACGGGCCCAGGGGCGACCGGCGGGGCGAGCGGATCCGCGGGGGCGGACCCGGGGAGGCGGATCGTGCGGGTGCCCGCGACGCCCGGCCGCGGGCAGCCGGGGCTCGCGCCGTCGTCGGCGACAACGATCCCGGTGGGGCCGAAGCCGACGACGGTCATCGCGCCGCCGCGGTCCGAGGGGAAGGGGATGTCGAGACGGTCGGTGCCGATGGCGTCAACGAGCGCAAGGGAGGTGCGCGATCCCGTAGCCGCGGTGCACTTCCCGGCCGCGGGGGCGGACCGCTCGACCACCTGGGAGGCGACTCTCCAGAGGTGCGCGCCGTCGACGACCCAGAGCCCGTCGCGCCTCTTGAGCTCCACGGTCCCGCCGGGCGTCACGTGCGACCACGTCGTCGTCCCGCCGGTCGGCGAGCCCGTCCACTCGAGGACGTCTCCCACCGCGGGCCGGAGGGTGATCCAGCGGTCGACGGGGCTGACGCCGGGCGACTGCGCGTCGAGCCAATCGCGCAGCCGAGCACCATCGGGGAGCGTGAACGCGTGCGTCCACGCGGCGGTCGCCCCCGCCAGGTCACCCCGCTCCGCCGTGGCGATCGCGTCGACGAGCGCGGGCCCCGCGAACCCCGCCGCGACCTTCGCGGACGCGTCGTCGAGCGCGCAGTCCACCGCGAACGGGAACGCGGTGCGTGCGCCGTCCGTCGTCCGGAGCACGAAGGCGAAGTTGGAGACGCCCTCGCACGTGCCCGCCGCCACGAGGGGCTCCACCGCGGTCGCTACCCGAGCCGAGTGCGCGCCGGACGCGGGGTTGAGCTCGAGCATGTCGGGCGGCGAGATCCCGAGGGCATCGCCGAGGGCCTCGCCTACCGGAGACGTCGACAAGAACGTGCCGTCGGTGCCCAGCGCGAAGAGCCGCCACCACTCGGAGGTGCCGCCGCGCCCGGTTCCGGGCAGGTTCACCGCGACCGTCAGCCGCTCGGGGGACCGGGGCGGAGACCGCTCCAGCGCGATCCGCTCCGCCTGGATGACCGTCGCGGCCAGCATGTACGGCGACCCGTCCGCCTGCAGCAGGTGAATCCCGGGCGTGTGTGCAGCGACGGCCTCCCAGGCGGTCGCGAGGTACGGGCTGCTCGGGTGGTAGTGCCGGAACTCGTCCAGCGCCTCCGACGTCCCGGCCGCGATCGCCTCTTGGAACGCGAGCCCGTCTTCGAGCGCCAGGGCCCGCGCGCTCCAGGGCGTCGCCGGGTAGGTCGCCAGGAAGCCCCGGAGCGCGGCGGACGTGCCCTCGTCCTGCGCCTCGTCGAACGCGAGGTCGGCCTCCGCCTGGAGCGCGTCCGGCAGCAGCGTGCTCTGGGGGTACGTCGTCCGGAACGTCGCCAGGGCCTTGCTGCTGTGCACGGCGATCGCCAAGTTCAGCGCCGCGCGATCGCGCAGGAGCAGCAGCGCGGCGGCGTCGTCCCCGAGCGCGCCCTGCTCCTCCCAGTGGGTGACTGTCTCCACCACCTCGGCGTCACTGCCCGCGGCGGCGAGCTCCGCGATGCGCTCGACCTTCCCCGCGAGGGCGATCGAGACGAGGGGTAACAACAGGGCGAGGATGCTCACGGGCGGCGTGTAATTCGCTTGGACGGCGCGCGGTGGGCACGTTCGCCCAGCCCGTGCGCTGCGGCCGCGCCTCGCACGGCGTCTGGGCGGGCGCGTGCGTGTCAGAATGTCGTCACGTTTCCGGCGCTTCCGGAGTACGTTGAGGTATGCGCGCCACCCCGATCCTCCTCCTCGCGGCCCTCCCCAGCGTCCTCGCAGCTTGCGCGGTCGACAACCAACTGAAGGGCCACCAGTCGGACCCTGACCCGTTCGACACCGGCGACACGTGGCACCCCCCCGTGGACACGTCCCACGACTCGCCCGTGGACACCGTCGAGACGGCCACGCCCCCGTCTTGCGACGATCACTCGTTCCCGTCGGTCGCGGTCCCGCAGCTCGAGGAGTGCTACTCTGAAGGCACCACCGTTGGCACGTTCACGCCCGTGATCGAGTGGGAGAACACTGACCCGGGCGACACCTACACCACGCCCGTCATCGGCCAACTCTCCGACGACAACGGGAACGGCCGCATCGACGACGGTGACTTGCCTGACGTCGTTGTCGCGAACACCAGCGGGGTGCTCTGGGCGATCGCGGGGGACGGGACCACGATGTGGAGCGCGGGCAGCCTCGGCAGCGAGCCGATGACCGCCGCTATCGGGGACCTCGATGGCGACGGGTTCGCAGAGGTCGTCGGCTCTGGGGCGTCGGGCACGATGGCCGTGTACGGCGATGGTACGACGATGTGGTCCAACCACACCGCCGGCTCGGCGTGCGGGGCGGTCGGCATCGCCGACCTGGACGGGGACGGCGCCCCCGAGGTCATCCTCGGCGCGAAGATCCTGGACGGCCAGACGGGTGCATTGTTGGCGACCGGCGCCCACGGCACGGGCTCCGGGTACGGATCCTCGTCGGTCGCGACCTTTGGCGTCGCGGCGGACATCGACCGCGACGGGATCCAGGAGGTCGTCGTCGGGAACGCCCTCTACGACATCGACGGGAACGACCTGTGGTCGAACGGCGAGAGCGACGGCTTCGTCGCGGTCGGCAACTTCGACAGCGACCCGGAGGGCGAGATCGTCGTCTCCAACACCGGCTCTGTCCGGCTCCAGGACGACGACGGCGCTGTCCTGTGGTCCGGCAACTACGTCGGGAGCACGAGCGGCCCGCCGACCATCGCGGACTTCGACGGCGACGGAGAGCCCGAGATCGGCGTCGCGGGGCACGGCGAGTACGTCGTGATCGACGCCGACGGCACGGAGCTGTGGAGCCGCGCGACGGTCGACTTCTCGAGCGGGTTCACCGGCTCCTCCGTGTTCGACTTCGAGGGCGACGGCATCGCAGAGGTGGTCTACGCCGACGAGAACGACGTCTACGTGTTCGACGGCCCGACCGGCTCGATCAAGCTGCAGGAGTCCACGCACTCGAGCGCCACGTGCAGCGAGTACCCGTCGGTCGCGGACGTAGACGGCGACGGCCACGCCGAGATCATCTACACGTCCAGCTCCTACTCTGGGCCCGAGCGCGGCGTCCGCGTGATCGGAGACGCCGACGACTCGTGGCAGCCGGGCCGCAAGGTGTGGAACGAGCACGCGTACAGCATCACAAACGTCGAGGACGACGCTACGATCCCGACGAGCCCCGACGCCAACTGGGACTCGTACAACAACTTCCGCTCGGGCGACCTGATCCCCGGCGGCGAAGGCTACTCCGGGCCGGACCTCTTCCCGTACATCCACGAGGTGTGCACGGACGAGTGCGACAGCGGAAACCTCACGCTCTGGTACTCGATCGGAAACCAAGGCTACAACGACCTGGACGAGGAGGTCGGCGTGGAGTTCTGGGGCGAGACGGACACTGGGCGGGTGCTGCTCGGCACGGCGGTGTGGTCGGCCGCGCTGCCCGCGGGCGTGCGGTCGCAGTCCGAGTCCGTCGAGCTCACCGGCGTGCCGCCGCTGCTGCTTGACGTGTACGTCGAGGTCGACGGGGGAGACGACAGCTCGCGGGGCGTCGTCAGCGAGTGCTACGAGGACAACAACGTCGCGAACTGGGGCGATGTCCTCTGCTACTGAAAACGGCGTGGTGAGCGGGCCAGCCCGTGCGTGACCTGTTCCTGATCGGCTCCAGCGCGGTGTTCGTCGCGATGGGGCTCCTCGCGACGGTGATGGGCAACCTCCGAGTTGGCGTCCCCTCGATCGTGTTGTTTGGCTCGGCGCTGTTCGTGTTCGTGTCCGCGAGAGTTGGGCGGGCGCGGACGGTGCGCGCGCTGGAGGCCGCCGGCACCATCGAGGCCATCGGCGGCGTGCGGATGACGGAGCTGCGCTCGCGGAAGCTCGGGATGGCCGCGATGTGCGTCGCGATCGGCGTCACCTTCTCTTGGCAGTTTGCTCCGCAGGGTTGGTGGCCGGCGTCGCTTGGTTGGTTGATCACGGTAGCCGGCGGCGCGCTGGCGGTCGTGACCGTCGTGCGTGCGCCGAGCTGGGTGCAGCTCAACCCAACGGGGATCGAGTTTGGGTCCGCCGCGATGCGCTACGTCGTGCGGTGGGACCACCTCGCTGCGGTGAAGGTCGGCGAATTCAACCGCGTGCCGATGGTGTTCTTGGCGCTGCGGGACGTCGCCGGGCTGGCCGCGAGCGTGCAGCCGGCCGAGGCGCGGTCGAAGCTGCTCGCTGGGATGGCGAGCAGCGAGGGGATGTTTGGCTTCCCGCTCGTGATCCAGCCGGCAGCGTTCGGGGTCGAGGGCGGCTGGCTCGCCCGGGCGTTGGCGCAGTACGCGGCGGAGCCGGGACGGCGGGCTGAGCTGGCCGAGCGGGGGCGCATCGAGGGGTAGGACGGGTCTGGCATCGGCGGCAGGCCGCTTTAAGCGCCTCACTTAAATCCGGCCCACGATGCACCTGACCCAGCTCCTCCTCCAGATCGCAGCGATCCTCCTGCTCGGCCGTGTCCTCGGTCGGCTGTTCCGACGGCTCGGTCAGCCTACCGTCATGGCCGAGATCGTCGCGGGCATCGCGCTCGGGCCCTCCGTGCTCGGGCTCTCTTGGCCCGGGGGCATGGACCTGCTGTTCCCGAAGGACTCCCTCCCGCTGCTCGGCATGGTCGCCCAGCTCGGCCTCGTGTTCTTCATGTTCCTGGTGGGGCTCGAGTTCGACCCCAAGCTGCTCCAGGGGCAAGCGCGGACCTCGATCGCGATCAGCAACGCCGGGATCATCGCGCCGTTCTCGCTCGGCGCTGCGCTCGCGTTCCCGCTCCACGCGACGCTCGCCCCGGCTGGGGTGGCGATGCTGCCGTTCAGCCTGTTCATGGGCACCGCCATGAGCGTGACCGCGTTCCCGGTCCTGGCGCGCATCCTGACCGAGCGTGGGCTGATCCGCACCCGGGTCGGGGCGATCGCGCTGGCTGCCGCAGCCGTGGACGACGTCAGCGCGTGGTGCCTCCTCGCGCTGGTCGTCGGCGTAGCGTCGGCCGGGGGGTTCGGCGCTGCGGCGGTGACGACGGCCCTGGCGGTGGCGTACAGCGCGTTCGTCTGGTTCGTCGTGCGCCCGGCCCTCGCCCGGGTTGGGCCGCGCCAGGGGCACGCGATCTCCGCAGACGTCGTCGCGTCCGTGTTCCTGTTGGTTGTCCTGTCGGCGGCCGTCACCGAGTGGATCGGGATCCACGCGCTTTTCGGCGCGTTCCTGATCGGGGCCGCGATGCCGCGCGGCGGCGGCCTCACCGCCGTGCTCGCCGAGAAGATGGAGGACTTCGTGACCGTGGCCCTGCTGCCCCTCTTCTTCGCGTACAGCGGCCTGCGTACCCAGATCGGGCTCGTCTCGACGCCGACGGACTGGGGGCTGTGCGTCGTCATCGTGGCGGTCGCGACGCTCGGGAAGTTCGGCGGGACGGCGCTCGTTGGCCGGCTCCGTGGCCTGCCGGCGAGGGAGGCCGCCGTGCTCGGCGTGCTGATGAACACCCGCGGGCTGATGGAGCTCATCGTGCTCAACGTGGGCCTCGACCTCGGGGTGTTGAGCCCGCGGCTGTTCGCGATGATGGTCATCATGGCGCTCGTCACCACCTGGGCCACTGCGCCCATCCTCGCGCGCATTTACCCACCGTCGCGGGTGCCGTCGGACCTCCCCCCCGCGCGCGCCGTCGAGCCAGCCGCCGCCGAGAGCGTCCTCGTCTGCGTCTCAGACCCCGCGACCGCCCGCTCCCTCGCGCGCCTCGCCCGGGCCTGGGCGGCCCCGGACAGCGGCTCCGCGTGGGCGCTGCACCTCGCCCCGACGGACCGCCCGCGGGACTACCTTCGGGACGGGAGCTCAGACACGGCGGCGGAGCCCATGGAGGCCCTCGCGAGCGCCGCCAGGGACGTAGGCCTGCCGATCCAGTCGCTGGCGTTTCCGTCCGCGGACCCTGCCAGCGACATCGTCCGCGTCGCGGTCCTCAAGCAGGCGAAGCTGATCCTCGTCGGGGTCCACCGGACCACGTTCGGCGCCGACTCGCTCGGCGGGGTCACTGGCCGCGTGCTCGAGGACGCAGAGTCGGAGGTGGGCGTGCTCCTCGATCGCGGGATCGGTGAGCTGCGCAGCGTCTACCTCGCGGAAGCGCCAGGACCCCACGCGGACGCCGCCCGTCGAATGGTCGAGCGGCTGGTCGCGAGCGGGGTCGAGCGCCGCAGCTCGGCGGCCGGCGGCGTTGACCTCGTCGTCACGCCCTGGGCCCCCGGCGGTCCCGTTGCCGGGGGGGGATCGTCCGTGTTGCTGGTCCGCGGGGTGCGCTGATGCACTTCGGCGCGACGCTACGGCTGTTGCGGACGTCATCGGGGATGAGCGTCACGGGGCTCGCGACCCAGGTCGGCGTGAGCCCTGCGTACATCAGCCGCGTCGAGCACGGCCACGACACCCCGCCGACCCCGGATCGGCTCCGGTCGATCGCCGCAGCGCTCGGCCTCCCCGAGGATTCGCTCACCGAGCTGGTCGACGAGCTGCGACCAGAGGCCGCCGACTGGCTTGGCCAGAGCGCGGCAGGCCGCCACCTCGCCGCCGAGCTGCGCCGTCGGTCGCTGGGTGCGGCCCAGCTCGCACGCGTTGCAGACTTCGTGCGGCGGGAGTTCCCGCTGACCGGGAGAAGTGGGGCGATCGCGGGGCTGTTCACCGAGCAAGCCGTGATCCAGGGGGTGTCGGTCTCGACGCTGCAGGACGCGTTCGACGTCGCCGCGGTGCGGGTCGTAGAGCGCGACTACCTCCCCGGTGTAGCCAAGGAGCTCGTCCCCCAGGCCCACGCCGCCTCCGGGGCCCCTCCCTCCGCGATCGGCGGCGGGCTCTGCCTCGGCCGCGCGCACGCCCCGGGCCGGCCCCGGGCGGTCATGGTCCTGCTCGCCCGCCCGCTCGACGTCGCCACCCCCGACGGAATCGCGGTGCAGTGCGTCGTGGTCCTCGTCGGTCCAGACGACCGCGACGTTGCGGACGGGCTGGCGCGCCTCGCCCAGCTCGCGTCGGGCCAGCTGGTCCGTCAGCTGTGCGAAGCACCGTCTGCGGCGGCCGCGCTCAGCCTGCTGCCGGGGTGACCGGGCTCGGGGGCGGGGACCCGACGCCGCCGAACACCCAACCGACGGTCATCACCGGGAGCACGGCGAGCAGCGGGAGCATCCGGCTCGTGAGCGCGTCCCCGATACCGGCGTAGAACGGACCCAGCGTGATCCCGGCCAAGAACGCGGGAAGTAGCGCGAACGTCGGGGACCGGGAACGCACGGCCGCGACCGCCGCGCCGGGGAGCAGCAGGTAGCCCGCAGTCGGCAGCAGCACCGCCGCGAGCCCGCCGAACGCCACGGTGAACGCGTCCACGAGCTCGCCGCCGGCCCATCGCCGCCACGCGAGGCAACTCAACACCCCAATCCCGAACGCCGGCACGATCAACCTCAACGCGTTCGGGATCTCCGCGACCGGCGCGGTGAACCCGGGCCAGAGAGCCACAGCGAGGCCCTCCAACAACACGCCCGCAACCAACGCGGCCAGCGCAACACTCGCGCCGATCGCAACCCCGCGTAGTCGAGGTCGCGGGCGCAACGTCGCCACGACGAGCAGGCCAAGCGCCCGGATCACCCAGGTGGGGAGGACCCACGTCCACGGGCCAGCTTGGGCGTACGCGAACGACCGAGTGTCAGCAGCGGGAGATCGGTCGAGCCAGGTGCGTGCGAGCGCGAGGACGCAGTCGCCGACCTGTTGAACGCTGCGGGGGTCGAGGTTCGCGACGGTGTCCCCGGCGGAGTGGTACCGGTCCGCGCCGCCGATCAGCGCAAAGTTGTACCCGTTCCAGCCGGAGCGTTGCAGGACCGTGAAGTCGGTGTCGTTCGGGAGCAAGTCGTAGACGGTTCGCGCGAGCGAGGTGGCCTGCGCGGTGCACCCGGACGCCTGCCAGCCGTCGAGCAGCGCGGACGACGGGCCGGCCACCTGGAACATGTAGGCGGGGCCTTGATCGCCGCGGGCGTCGATGTTGATGGCGAGTCGTTCGGCCGTTGGCGCAGTCCGGACGAAAGCTTCCGCCCCGCGGAGCCCGGCCTCCTCGCCGTCGGTGAAAAGCACGTGCAGGTGGGCGGGCACGCGGTCGAGCGACAACGCACGGGTGACCTCGGTGATCACCCCGAGCCCGAGCCCGTCGTCCGCGGCGCCGGGCCCTTCGGGCACCGAGTCGCTGTGGGCGACCAGCCAGAGGCCATCTTGCGTAGCTCCGGGTGCGGACGCGACGAGGTTTTGCAGCGCGCCGGGGCGCTGCTGCTCGACTACGAAGCCCTGGGACTCCAGCTCCGTCGCCAACAGTTGCACGACCTCGTCGTGCCGCACGCTCTTGACCGGGCGCGGGGAGGTGGACCAGGCGGCGACGTGGGTGAGCGCGCGCGCCGCCGAGAACGCAATTTCGGGCGTGTCGACCCCGCTTGCGGTCGGCAGTCGCGGCCACGCGAGCGTTGCGCCGACGGCGGCCGCTGCGAGGATCGGGAGCTCGGTTCGCACGCGGGGTGGTGCTACCGCCTACGCCCCCCCCACCGTGTACACCTTCATCGCTTTTGTACCGTGTCGTGGTGGTCGGCATCGTAGAGCCCTGTGCCGGAAGCTGTGCCAGAAGTGAGGTCACGAGCCCTCCGACCGGACCGTCTGAGGCTCGGACTCGATCCCGCTCGGCAACCTGCCAGACACGGCGGCCGTCACGAGGTCATCGTCGTCGAACAGGTAGAACTTGACGAGGGTCATGACGTCCTTGTGCCCGGTGAAGCGGATCGTCGCCTTGAGGTCACGCTTGACCCTGGCGTAGGC
>CALQBK020000050.1 GCA_943328795.2 Bifidobacterium breve | reverse complement strand
CCTGCCGCCGCGCAAGTCGCGTGGCCATGGGTGGCAGGTGATCCAGGCCGCGTTCGAGTCCGGTCACACGGGGAGGACGGATCTTGGCGCTGCGCTGGCGTTCGCCCGGCGGGTGATGAAGCGCCGCGGCGTGGTGGTGATCCTCTCCGACTTCGTCTCGCCCCGGTTCGAGCAGGAGCTCGCGTCGCTGGCCCGGAAGCACACCACCCACGCGATCCTGGTGCACGACCCGCTCGAGCACCAGCTGCCGGGCCTCGGCGCGCTCTCCGTCGTGGACGCCGAGTCGGGGGAAGCGCGGACGCTCTGGGCAGGGGGCGGTGGGCTGATGGGGCCGGTCGACGGGCGGCTGGCCGAGCTCCGGCGGGTGGGGGTGCGCGCGAGCGCGCTGTCGACCAACGAGGACGCGTTCCTGCGGCTGCAGCGGCACTTCATGTCCCAGGGGCGCCGGTGAGCGGCGTGCTGCTCCTGGCCCTGCTCGCCGGCTGTGGCGGGGAGCCCAAGCCGCTGCCGCCCGCGGCGTCGGTGTGGATCGAGTCCCGGAAGGTGGACGAGGGCAAGCCGGCCCGGATCCACGCGCCCGGGGCGACGGTGATGCCGGAGGTCGAGGGGCTCACGCTGCAGCGCGTCAGCGAGGGCGACGACGGGAGCGCGACGTGGGAGGCGACCGGCGCGAAGGGCAGCTACGTCGTGGATGTCCCGGGTCCGGACGCCAAGCCCGTGCCGGTGTACATCGACATCGGGGTGGACGGGCCCACCGGCGGGGAGATGGCCGACCTCGCGGCGCCTGCTCCGAAGCCGCCCCCAGTGTGGCCCTACGTGCTCGCGGGCCTGGTCGGGCTCGGCACCCTCGTCGCCGCCGGGATCGCCGCGTGGCAACGCTGGAAGCCCATCCCCCCGCCCGCGCCGCCGGACCCTCCGGACATCGTCGCGCTGCGCGAGTGGATCGCCCTCCGCGCGCGGGATGACCTCGATCCCGGCGCGCTCGCGCTCGCGCTCTCCAGCGTCTACCGGCGGTACCTGGACGCGACGCGCGTCTGGCCAGCGAGCTCACGCACGACGCGGGAGATCGTCGACAACCTCGCAGGCGAGCTCACGGCGGCCGAGCTCGACTGCGCGCGCCGCCTCTTATCCGCGATGGACCTCGTGAAGTTCGCCGAGCGCGAGGTGCTGGCGTCGCTGTTTGACCAGCTCGACTCCGACTTCCGTCGGCTCGTCCTCCCCGTTCGCGGCGGAGGTCACGGTGCCTGAGCTCGCGTACCCCCTCTGGCTCCTCGCGTTGCCGTTGGCGCTCGTCCCGCTGTGGGCGTGGGCCCGGCCCCACTCGCTGCGGGTCTCGGGGCTCGGCGGCACACCCTCGGCTGCTGCCGGGCTCCGGGTCTCGGCGGTGTTGGTGCCCGCCGTGCTCGAGGCGCTCGCGATCGTAGGCGTCGTCGTCGCGCTCGCGCGGCCCCAGCACATCGAGCACGAGACCGTGCGCGACTCGGACGGGCTCGACATCCTGTTGGCGATCGACACGTCGGGGTCGATGCGGGCGCAAGACATGGGCCGCGGGCTCACCCCGCTGTCCCGGCTGGAGGCCGCGAAGCAAGTGATGCGCGCGTTCGCCGAGGCGCGCGTCGAGGATCGGCTCGGCCTGTTGGTGTTTGGCGAAGAGGCGTTCATCCAGGTCCCGCCGACTTTGGACTCCGACACGCTCGCCGACTTCATCGGGGACTTGCGGCTCGGCATGGCGGGAGCCAACGCTACGGCAGTCGGCGACGCGATCGCGATCGGCGTGAAGCACCTCAAGGACCTGGACGCGCCGTCGAAGCTGATCATCCTGGTCACGGACGGCCGCTCGAACGCGGGCACGGTCGAGCCGATGGACGCCGCGAACGCCGCGAAGGCGCTCGGGGTCAAGGTGTACACCATCGGCGTTGGCACGTCCGACATCGACCAACGCACGCTCTCCGCGGTGGCCCAAGTGACGGGGGCCTCGTACTACTCGGCGTCCAACTTGAATGAGCTGGCGAAGGTCTACGCCGACATCGACCAGAACGAGAAGACCACCGCGCAGGTGCACGAGTACGTCCACCGGGACGAGCTGTACGCGGATTGGCTCTGGCCGGCGTGCGGCCTCTTCGTGGCCGCGCAGCTGCTCAGCGCGACCGTGCTCAGGAGGCTCCCTTGACGTGGGCCAACACAGGGGCCCTTGGGTTCTTGGCGCTGGTGCCGGTGATGGCAGCGCTCGTCACTTGGGCGTGGCGCCGGCGTACGCGAGACTTGGCGCGCTTCGCGAGCCCCGCGATGCTCGGCCAGCTGCTCTCGCCCGGCACCAACCCTGGGCGCCGGGTCCAAGCCATGTTGGCCCCGCTCGTGACGGGCCTGTTGGTGCTCGCATTGGCCGGGCCACGCTTGGGTTTTGAGTGGGAGCAGACCAAGATGGAGGGCGTGAGCCTCGTCGCGGTGTTGGACGTGAGCCGCTCGATGGACGCCGAGGACGTGAACCCGTCGCGGCTGGTCGTCGCCAAGCGTGAGCTGCGCGACTTGTCCGAGCTGCTCCGCGGGGACGCCGTTGGCCTCGTGCTGTTCGCCCAGGGCGCGTGGACGCGGATCCCGCTGACCACCGACTACGCGACCTGGCGTTGGGCGCTCGACGACACGCAGACCGGCACCATCCGCGCGCAAGGCACGTCGCTGTCGGGTGCCCTTGACGCGGCCCTGCGGCTCTTGGACCACGCCGACGGGAGCGGGAAGGCCATCGTGCTCGTCTCGGACGGCGAGGGGCACGACGAAGACGCGAAGCTGGACGCGACGCTCGCGCGGGTGGTCGACGCGCGTGCGCACGTCTACGTGATCGGCGTTGGCACGGCCCAGGGCGCGCCGATCCCGCTCGAGGGCGGCGGGTTCAAGAAGGACGACAAGGGCGACCTCGTGAGCTCAAAGTTGGACGAGGCCCGGCTGGCGCACATCGCCGAGGCCACCGGCGGCGCGTACGTGCGCTCGGTGCCCGGGGACGGGGACGTGCGGGGGCTCTACGACACCGAGATCCGGGGGAAGCTCACGGCGTCGGAGCGGGGCGTGCGGCGGGACAAGCTCTGGCACGAGCAGTACGCGTGGCCGTTGGGCGCAGCGCTGCTCGGGATGGTGGTGAGCGGGGCCGCGGGGGTGCGGCGGGGGAAGGGGGCGGTGGCGAGGCGGGGGTGAGACTAGCCCAAATTGTGCGCGAGGCGCACTACCCGCCATCGAGCTCGGTGCCCTCGCGGAGGCGACGCAGGTAGGCGTTGTAGGCGAATGTTCGGTCCCGGCGCTCGCGCGGCGGAGGCGCGAAGGGCACGAAGGCGCGAACCGCCTGGCCGCTTCCGGTGGTGGTGTCGTAGTCTCCGGTCGCTCGACGCACGGTAGCTCCCTTGGGAACGGCAGCGTGCTCCCGGTCGGTCGCTAGCAACACATTCGTTATTAGCGCCAGTGTCGGGGAACGCGCGCGTTCCCTGGTGGCGGAGCTCATTGCCGCCGCCGCGGGTCGACGGGACTCGGTTCGCGAGCCCGTCTGTGTTGCGGAGGGTGGTTCCGCCTGTGCGGAACTTTTTCCTGAATTCGCTGGTGCCGGTTTGTGTTGTCGGCTATGCTCTCGGTGCGTTCCTGATCCGGGGCTTTCCTGCTCCGGGGGCTTTCCAACCCGGAGTTGAAATGTCCTCATCGCAGTGGCGGCAGTTGCCCATCACCACCCTTACGGCGAGCCAGAAGCAGGTCAGCAGCGAGGTCGTTGACGCGGGTGCGTACACCACGTTGGAGATCCAGGCGCGCGTGTTGAAGGCGGGCGGCGCCGGCAACATGTCGCTGGAGCACGCCGCGGTGAACGAGCCGGACGCGTTCACCGCGCTGACGGGGGCCTCGTGGGCGGTCAACGCTGCCTTGAACACCCACACGACGATCAGCCACTTCTTGCGCTACGTGCGCTGGAGCACCGACGCCGCGGTGGCTGGCGGCCCCGTGGCGCTGATCGACATCATCGGGAAGGAGTAGCGGGCGATGGCCTCCGACGGCTGCGCTTGTGCGGACCCGTGTGTGTGCGTACCCGGCGAGTCAGGTACGACGGGCGTCTTGGGGCGTGGGCCCAGCCCGTCGGCACGGATCGAGCCGCTCGCGGGCATCTCCGCACCCACCGCGGTGCCTCCGGCCGTCGCGCCAACCCCAGCCCCGCAGCGCATCCCGTCGCCGCGCGGCGCGCTCCGGTCGGCCCGGGCCGTGCCGGCGGCGCCCGGGCGCATTGAACCGGCGCGCGTCAAGCCGCCCAGGCCTGCCCGAAAGCAACGTCCGGTCGCCACCGGGCCGGTCGACTGGAACACCCCTTGGCGCGTTGGCCGAACCGCCGTGCCCGAGGCGGAGCGCGCGCGGGTCGCTGTGCAGCTCGCCGCGGCACGGGCAGAGCGGCAGGCCGCGCGCGCAAAGGGCGCGGCGCAGCGCGTGACCAAGCAGGCTGCCACGACCTGGAGCGTGGGTCGCATCCCCGTCGCAAAGTCCCCATCGGGTCCCGCGAGCGGGCCAATCGCCCCTTCCAGCTCGGCGGCCGGGGGCGTGATGGACGCAGCGAAGGCGGCGGACGCGCTCCATCCAGGCCCGGGCCCCGGGGACGTCACCACCTCGCTTGGCAAGGACTGGCGCTCCCACCCGTCGGCGTGGAGGGCCGACCGCGACACCCCCGTGATCACCCGCTGCGGCACCTTGACCGGCGAGTACACGGAGGTGTGTCACACCGGCGCCTCGGAGGTCATCGTGATCGGGTCGTCCGCGTTCCAAGTCGGGGACTCGCTGTTGCTCGACGCGACGATGGCCGCGTTCTTGGTCGAGAACGACATCCCGAACGCCTCCGTCGCGGTGGTTGCCAGCGACGGCCGCCTCGTGTACATCCGCGGCTTCACCAATTGCGACGCCTACGCGGCGGCGAAGGAGAACGTGTTCTTCGCTGGGCCGGACAGCAAGTTCCGCCTCTGCAGCGTCTCGAAGCTGTTCACCGGCATCGCGACGTTGAAGCTGGTGGAGCTTGGCTTGCTGCCGGACTCGGTGGGCGGGCTGGTCGGGGACTTCGTAGACCTAGCGAGCATCCCAGAGCCCTGCGAGGGCGTGTCTGGGTACGAGGTGGATCCGTGGCTCGCGCAGGTCACGATCTCGAACTGCTTGACGCACACGGGGGGGTGGGTGCGGGATGTCGCGCCGGACGGGGACAGACTATTTGTCGACGGCATCTACCCGCCGTGGCCGTGGGTGTATAGCGAGGGTGTGTCCATTGCGGACCCCCTGCGGGAGCTCACCGAGTGCGCGAACCTCAACTTCGCGACGCTGCCGACCGCCCCCCTGCACATGCAGCGCTACGGGAACCTCGCCGAGATGGCGTTCGAGCCGGGGTGGTATTACTGCTACTCGAACTACGGCTGGTGGCTGCTCGGGCAAGTGATCCAAGGTGCGACGTGCCGCAGCTACGAGTCGGTGATCCAGGAGTACATCTTCAAGCCGATCGGGATGCGGAGCACGTTCGCTGGCGACGCCGCGCTCGGGCTTCGGATGGTCGGCGAGGTGCCCTACTTCGAGGAGCACTGGCCGGCGTCGTCCGAGGATTGGAGCGCCAGCGTGACGGAGTCCCAGTGGTACCAGACAACCTTCCGGCGCACGTTCACGCACCAAGACGCCGTGGACGGCTACAAGCCCTACGCGCACTCAGACCTTCGCATGGGGCTGGCCTGCGGGGGCTGGGTGTCGAGCGCCTACGACATCGCGTTGTTCCTGCGTGACCTGTTCGTCGGACCCTCGGTCGTGTTGTCGGAGGACACCATCACGCACATGGCGCTGCAGCACGCGACGTACACCGCTTCGGGCTACGACCGCGGGCAGACGCTCTCCGGTCTCGACTGGTCGAGCTCCGACGGCTTCGCGAAGAACGGCCACATGCCCGGCTCGCACGCGTACGTGCGGCACCTCGCGTCGCCCCGCACGCAGGACTCGCCCCACACCGGTGATGGCGGGCTCGGCGGCCTGGGGGACGCCGACGACGGCTCCGCCGCGGGGGCATCGGTCGTGTTCTTGTTCAACCGGTACTTCGACGATGATTTGGGCACCCCGCCGCTGCGAAGCCGTTTCCACGACATCGAAGCCACGATTGTCGACCTGCTGAAGGACATCACCAACTGGGGGAGCGACGATGCGTTCGAGAGCTGACACGGCGCTGGTCGCGGGTGTCCTCGCGTTGTGCCTCACCGGCTGCGGCGCCAAGTTCGCCGGGGAGCGGGCGTGCGACGAAGGGGCGATCGCCTGGCTCGGCGCCTCGGGCGATTCGTTCAGTTCGCTGGACGGCATCGAGTTGGAACCAGTCGCGACGCTGCATATCTGCGCCGGGGAATGGCCTGCTTCGGCGGACATTTGGCTGCTCGGCGGGGCGGCGATCGTCGGGGCGGGCATGGACGAGACGATCCTGGATGGAGAGGGTGGCGATGCGGGACGGTTCGACGCCGGCGGAAGTGGCACGTTGTCAGTCGCCGACTTGACCGTGCGAAAGGCCAGCGTCGGAGACGATTTGGGGGGGGGATGAGGCTCATCGCCAACGACGTGGTCATCGAGCGGGTGCGCCTCGAAGGGAACGCTGCTGCGGCGGGGGGGGGCTTCGACGTGGGCACGCTAGCGACGAAGACGATTCGCGACAGCGAGGTCGTACGCAACTCTGGTTACATCGGTGGCGGTGGCGCTTCGCTCTACGGCACCGGGAGCCTCCTGATCTCCGAGAACACCGACTGGGGCAGCGGCGAGACGGACAACATCCCGGACGACGTTGGCATCCTGGACGACGACGGTGAACTCGTGCAGAGCTACAGCTTCGACGGGGTCGCGTCGTTCACCTGCGACGGAGATGAGCGGACGTGTGAGTAGGGTGAAGTCGGGATCCACCGCGGGACAGCCGGGGCGTCAGCCGCTTTTGACGGCCGCCGCCCTGCTGACTGAAGGATTGTTTGGATTTTTCATGACCGGCTGCGGCGCCAAGTTCGCCGGGGAGCGGGCGTGCGACGAAGGGGCGATCGCCTGGCTCGACGCCTCGGGCGATTCGTTCAGTTCGTTGGACGGCATCGAGTTGGAACCAGTCGCGACGCTGCACATTTGTCCCGGTGAGTGGCCGGCTTCGGCGGACATTCGGTCGTTCGGCGGGCTGACTGTTGTTGGGGCAGGCATCGACCAGACGATCCTGGACGGCGATGGTGGGGAGGCGGGCCAGTTCTTCACCGACAGCGTCACGCTGCTGATCTCGGACTTGACCGTGCGAAACGCGAGCGTCGGGGAGCGGTTCGGCGGCGGCCTGGGGTACGGGGCGTTTGACGTGGTGATCGAGCGAGTGCGGCTCGAGGGGAACGCCGCTACGGCGGGGGGGGCTTCGTGGTGGCGGGGACAACGACGGTCCGGGACAGCGAGGTGGTGAGCAACTCCGGGTACATCGGCGGGGGCGGGGCGGCGCTCTACGGCACTAGCTCCACTCTCATCTCCGAAAACACTGACTGGGGCAGCGGCGAGACGGACAACACCCCGGACGACGTTGGCATCCTGGACGACGACGGTGAACTCGTGCAGAGCTACAGCTTCGACGGGGTCGCGTCGTTCACCTGCGACGGAGATGAGCGGACGTGTGAGTAGGGTGCGGAGTGCATTGTGACGGCGCCCGCGTTGCGGCCCCGCTCACTCACACGGCCAGGTCCCCAAGTCCAGGACGTTGTCGTCCTCGTTGCACTCTTCAATCCGGGCTGAGTCGTCGGCCCACACGCTGAGCGACCCGCGCCAGTCGGCCTCGGCGACGCTGAACGCCAGGGCCTGCGCGTTGCATGACAGGAGCGTGAGCGCCGAGCCGCTCGCGACTTGGTTGCCGCCGGGGTCGTACACGCCAGACGTGAACGCCGTGCTGTCCGCCAGCCCCACGTTCTGGATCTGCACGATCACGTCGACCGTGCCGTCGTCGTTGCAGCAGAGTTGGGGGTCCGCCGGGACGAGGTTGGCCAGCTCATCCGAGTTGCCGAGCGTGGTCCCGCCGGCCCGGAAGTTGTTCCAGCGCTCCCAGTTGGGCTCGGGCGTCGCGGGGATCGAGCCGTCGTCATTCACGTTCGAGATGGAGTACGCGAACTGGTTCCAGATCGTCCGCGAGGGCCGCCACGAGCCGTCCAGGTCGCCGAGCACCGTGATGCCGTTCCAGCCTTCGTACGCGTAGTTGTTCGAGGGCAGCACGATCTCGGTCTGCCCGTCGTTGTCCACGTCCACGATCAGCGGGTACTCGAACAGGGTGCCCGACGCGTGTTGGTCCTCGATGAATTTCACCGCGCCGGTTGCGCCGTCGTACACCCAGAGCGTGATCTCGTCCGCGTACACGACGTCCGCCGCGCCGTCGCCCTCGAAATCGAACACGCTGGACCCGGTCACGCTCGACGAGTAGTCCTGCACCGGCTGAGACCACAGCACCGTGCCGTCGCCGTCGATGACGCTGTACATCGACGCGCCTGCGACCCCGATCTCGGCCATGCCGTCATCGTCGAAGTCTGCCACCGTCGGCGGCCCGCCGCCGCCCCCGGGCACGGCTACCTGCCAGCGCACGGTGCCGTCCGCGTTCGTCACGGTGACCGTGCTCGAGCAGGTGTGCACGAGCTCGGGGATCCCGTCCAGGTCGAAGTCGCCGGCCGCCCCCATGCCATCGCAGGTGCCGTCGTTCCACAGCGGCGTGCCGTCGTAGCCGTAGAGCGTGTTGCCCGCGAACACCTCTTGGCGCCCGTCCTGGTCGACGTCGATCGGGAACGAGAACCAGTACCCGGCGCCTGACGCCCCTTGCCAGCGCAGCGTGCCGTCGGCGTTGAGGACGGTGTTCCCGAAGATCACCTCGCTCATCCCGTCGCCGTCGAGATCTCCGAACGCCGGGGCGCCGTAGGCGTACGGCGCCGCGCCGCCCGTCCACTTCGGCGTGCCGTGGTTCGTCACACAAATAACCGAGACCTCGATCCCGGCGAAGCAGACCTCCGGGATGCCGTCCGCGTCGATGTCGCCGATGGCGACCCCCCCGGAGGACGCGGGGTGGTACCCGCCGCTCTCGGAGACGCTCCAGCGCTGCCCGGCGCCGTCCCCCGAGATCGCGGTGATCGTCCCCGCCGACGTGTACTGGCCGTTCGCGAAGCTGGCGGTCACTACCTCGGGGATGTCCAGCTCGTCGATGTCGCCGTCCCCGTTGTCGTCCGTCAGGTTGCCGACGGCCGGCGTAGACATGATGTCGTCGAAGCCCGGGTAGTCGTCGTTCGCGGCCCACTGCCACTCGACGACGGGGGTGAACGTGCCGACGATGGGGACCACGAGGCAGGTGCTGTCCACCTCCACGTCGGTGGTCGCCGGGTCCAACACGCACTCAGCGGCAGTGTCGCCGGGGTGCTCGGTGTGGTTGTTCAGCTTGTAGTCTTGGCAACCCAACGCCGCGAGGACCAGCCCGAGCGCGGCGTTGCGTGCCATCGCTATTCCCCGCGCTCCATCTTCTTCAGCGCCATCTGCACGTACTTCTTGATGTTCGGGATCTCGGGGTCGAGCGCGTTCGCGCGCTGCAAGTCCTGGAACGCCTGGCGGAAGTTCTTGCGGTAGTAGTGAGAGATGCCCCGGCGGCAACGCGCCATCGCGTGCGCGCCGTCGAGCTCCACGGCCTGGTCGTAGAACTCGACCGCGCGCTTGTACTCCTTGCGCGCGAAGTACAGGTCGCCCATCGCGACCTGCGGGTCCGGGTGCTTCGGCTGCAGGTCTTCCGCGCGGCGGAAGTCCGAGACGGCGCTCGTGTAGTCGCCGAGCTCCATCTGGCAGCGGCCGCGGCCGATGTAGGCGTCGGCGCAGGACAACCGGATGTCCAACGCGTCGGTGAACGCCTGGATCGCGCGAGGGTACTCGCCACGGTCCCGGTACTGCCGAGCGGCCTCCAAGAACTGGTTGAGCGCGGCGTCGTCCGTCAGGCGCCGGACGGCTTGGTCGACCGGGGCAGGACGCGAGTCGGTAGGCGACTCGTCAACACGCTGCACGACCGTGAGATCCTCGTCGTCGAACGAGAGCCTGCCCGCCCCGGGCTCCGGCTGCGCGGGGGCCCCGCGGCTGGGGCTCGCGACCTCGAAGTGCACGCGCATGCCCTCGGCGTCGTCGTCATCGGGGATGTCCTCGTGGGGGCCGTCCTTTCCGTCCAAGGCGATGGTCTCGTCCGGCGCGGAGCCGATCCGCGCTGCAGCGCGCACCTCGATGGCCGCGGTGGTCGAGCGCCCGGCGGACTCCCGGACGACAGGGGTCTCGAGGGTGATGTACGGGCCCTCGAGGTCCGTAGCGGGGGCGGGGGCAGGCGGCTGCGATGCCGAGACGCGTGGCGCGAGCGCGGGCGCAGCCGTCATCGCGAGCGCGGGCGCGCCTGCTGGCGTAGCCGGGGCAGCGCTGCGCGTCACTGCACCGAGAGACGCGGCGAGCGAGCGGAGCGAGTCGGCGGGGCTCGCTGCAGAGGGCGCCGTGGTTGGCTCCGAGTCAGTGTCGGCGAGGAGCAGGCCTTCGGCCTCCGTCGCGACCTCGGCCGGTGCCGCGAGCTCGGCCGTGGGCGCAGCGACACCAGGTGCGGCCAGGGGCGGCTCGACAACCGGGGCGGGCGCTTGGGCTGCCGCGCCGTCGACCGGCGGGGCGGGCTCGGGCTGCATGGCGGGATCGGTGGTCGCCTCCTTGCGATCGGGCTGGGCGAGCGCGATCCGCCGCGCGATCCGCTCGTCCCGCCGCTGGTCGGTGACCTGCGTAGCGGGCCGGCTGCCGGGATCGGGCCCGGAGACAGGCGGCGACGCGGTCGGGTTGCGTGCGAGCGCGCCGAGTCGGGCCGCGAGACCGCTGGGCTGATGCGCCTCGGGCTTGACGGCCGGCTCCGTGTCCGGACGCGACAGCGGCGCGATGTGGGGCGCCACGAAGGCGGGCGGAGACTCGACCGGCGCCGGAGGCTCGGAGGCCTGGGCGGCGGATTGGGCCGCAGGCGGGACGGACGGCCGCTTGAGCCCCGCGAGCATGTTCTCGGGCACCAGGCGCCGGCTCCGTACGGGCCCAGGGCCGACCGGGGGGATCGCTGCGGCGAGCGGGGGCGCCCCGACGTCGTCCGCCGGCGCGAGGTCGAACTCGTCGAGGGTGGGTGCTGCTGCGGGCTCGGCGGCGAGGGGTGCGGGCTCGGTGGGTGCGGGCTCGGCGGCGAGGGGTGCGGGCTCGGTGGGTGCGGGCTCCGCAGCGAGGGGTGCGGGCTCGGTGGGTGCGGGCTCCGCAGCGAGGGGTGCGGGCTCGGTGGGTGCGGGCTCGGCGGCGAGGGGTGCGGGCTCGGTGGGTGCGGGCTCGGCGGCGAGGGGTGCGGGCGCCGGGCGGACGACGGGCTGCACGCGCTGGAACGAATCCGCGATCAGCGCCGAGACGCCGTCCGCCACGGGAGCCTCGCCACGGAGGGCGCGCAGCGGCGCACGGCGCAAGCGCTCGATGGCCAGCCGCCGTTCGACGGCGGCCTCGGGCCACAGGCTGGACTCGGCGCCCTGGTCCTGGAATTGCTCCCGAAGCGCGGCGGCGCTGCGCAGGGGGAGGTAGGCCGCGGCCAACGACAGCGACGCGGCGCGCCCGGCCTCGACGGTAGCCAGCAGGCGACGGGCGGCGAACAAGGTGTCGTATTCGGTCATTCCGGCCTACTCTTTTACGCCGCTCATGCTCAGCGCCGACATCTGTTGCATCAGCTCCTCGCGCAGACGGCGGAGGCGGGCGACGTTCTCCTCGGCGGCCTTGACACGGGCGGACATCTCCTCGGCCTCGCGTCGGAGCGACTCGCCCTCGAGCTCCAGCGCCCGCAAGCGCGCGCGGAGGTCGTTCACCTGGGTCCCTGCCTCCCGCGCCTCGCGTTCGGCGCGGCCAAGGGCTTCACGCGCGGCTTCGCGCTCTGCGATGATCTCGCCCCGGCGCGCGCCGACTTCGTCTGCCCGGCCCTTCGTCTCCTCGGCGTCCTTCTTGAGCGCAGCGAGCTCGGTCCGCGAGTCAGCGGTGATCTGCGTGTACCGCGCGATCTCCATCTCCGTGGCGACGATCTGTCGGGTCGCCTGTTCCGTCCCGCGCATGGCGCCCGCGAGCTCCTGCAGGCGCGTTTCGAGGATGCTCTTGAGCTCTTCAGAGATCTGGTTGAGTCGGTCGGCGGTCTCGGTGGACATCAGTGGGTTCTCCCGGTCGGCCGGTTGTAACCCGGAGCGCGCGTCCGGCGGGGCGATACGCTGGCTCGGTGCTGGTATTGCTCCACGAACCCTCGCTCCCGATCCGGCTTCGCCTCTTGTCCGCGCTCTCCCGCGAGCACACGGTCGAGGTCGTCGAGGCAGGCGTCGAGCCGATCCGCGCCGTGCGTCGCGTGATGCCCGAGCTGTTCCTGGTCGGGCTCCACGCAGACAGTGAGCCCGCGCTGCGGCTGTTGCGGACCGTCCGCACGGATGGTGCAGCTCCGCCATTGCTTGGCGTGGTCGAGCAGCCTCCACACCACGTTGGGCCCGAGCTCGCGATCGAGCGATGGGGGGCGGATGGCTGGTTGGGCGATCCCGAAGACGTCGAGGCTTTCGTGCTCGAGCTCGCCCGCGGTCCGCGCCCGGTCCGGCGCGGTGTGGTCGTTCGCGGCCTGTGGACGAGGCTAGCCGGCGTGATGCGACGGTCTCGCTAAGGTCCCGCCGAGAAATAAACGCGGCATTCGGGCCGTGGTTGCATCCGCGCTGGCGGCGTTGCTCGTCGGTCACATGCCGCGGGCATGCTACCCCTACCCGCTCGCGGTCGCGCCTTGCCATCGCGGCGCACCCGGGCCCTTGATGCGGCGCGTTTATTGTCCGGCGGGCCCTAAGCCTATAGCTCTACGCCGAGCTTCTCGCCAGGAACCAGCACGGCGTCCGTGCGAATGTGGACGGGCATCGCCCACGTGGGGGCGATCGGGAGAAGGGCGTCCGGCACTTGCTCCACCGAGGGCCCGATTCCCGCGATCGTGCCTTGGACCGTTGACCCCCCCTGCGGCATCAGCTCGACCGTGCCGCCCACCTTCAGACCCCGCGCGAACGAGACCGGCACGTAGGCGACGGCCTCATTGCTCACCGCCTCGGTGATGGTCAACAGCGGGGTGCCCGCGGTGGTCCACTCGCCAGCGGCCGCTACCATCGGTCCGACCACGCCCGCGGTCGGCGCCTTGAGCTCCTGTGAACCCGCCCGCGCCAGCACGGCGTCGCGTCGCGCTACCGCGGCGGCGAGCTGCGCCTCCCCCTTGAACGAGGTGTGGGCCCGGGCGCGGGCGTCGGAGAACGCGCGCTCCAGCGCGTCCACCTCGCCCTGCCGCGCCGCCAGCGTCGCTATGAGGCCAGCCTCGACCTGCTTTGCCTGCGTGAGCACCGCGTCGGACGCGACGACCCCCGGCGCGGACTGCCGCAGGACCTCGCTCTGGGCCTGGTTCAACGCCGAGCGGTCCCCGGCGAGCAAGACCTGCGCGTCGAGCAGCGCCCGGCGCGTGCTCTCGATGTCGCGGGCGAACTTCAGGTCGCGGTCGGCCGTGTCCATCAGCACGGACTCCTCGGCGCCACGCACCTCTGCTTCACAGGCGGCGAGCTCTTGGGCCATCCCGGGCACCTCGAGCCTCGCGAGGATCGCGCCGGCCTCGACGGGGGTGCCGGGCGCCACCGTCACGTCCACCACCCAGCCGCTCTCCGGCGCGCGGAGCGGGTGCGTGCGGGTGACCGCGAGCGCCGTGGCCGTGCCGCTCGCCTGCTGCATGTAGGCGATCGCGGCCGCCGCGCCTGCGGCGAGGAGCCAAGCCGCGCCGAGCGCCGCTGGCCCGGCGTATTGCGACAGGCGACGACCAAGGGTGCGGGGGCGCCTTACCATTCTTCTGCCTTGTCCTCGAGCGCCAACGACGCGCTTGTGGTGCCGGGGACCGCGCGGACTGCGGCGAGCAACGGCTCACGGTCGGCAGGGTGAAACAAGCGAATCTCGAAGCTGTACTCTGCCTCGGTGGGTGACTGCGCCGACGCGACCTCGCGGAGGGCGATCATCTCGGCCGTGCGGCACCACTCGGCGAGCACGGCGTCCAGCTCGGCCTTGAACGCCGCGCCGCAGCGGACGCGCAGCGTCCCCGTGTCCGCGTGGCGCACGCCGAACCGGGTGGTCTGCAGCAGGGCCGCTACGCCGCCGATCATCACGGTACCGGCGATCGCGAGCGCGAAGTGCTGAACGCCGACCGCGATCCCCACGGCCAGCGCGAGGAAAATGAACGTGGTGTCCCGGGCGTCCCGGACCACCGTGCGAAAACGGACGAGCGCGACCGCGCCGACCAGCCCGAACGCGCGCGCCATCGAGTCGCCCACCACCAGCATCACCATTGAGATGATCATCGTGAGGAGCACGAGGCTGTGCACCATGTTGCGCGAGTAGGATAGCCCCCGGTGCGTGACCGCGTACAGCCACGCGACGAGCTGGCCGAGGACAAACGACAGCAAGAGCGTCAGGAGCGCCGTCGCCGGAGGCGTCGTGCCGTTCATCCCGGGCAGGAACCAGGGGCTCACGCGGCACGCATGGAGGGGATCAAGTCCCGTTCAATCAGCGCGTCGACCCCTTGCTTGTACTTGGACATCGAGCTCCGCGTGAGGTTGAACCTCCGGACAGTCTCGGCCACCCACGCAGGGTAGCTGCCCGTGTACTTGATCTCGAGCACAACCAGCCCGACGACCTCGGGCAACGCGTACCAAGTGCGCGGCTCTGCGAGATCGGCGGTGGGAAGTGCGGTACGAATTGCGCTGTCGAACGTAATCCGGACGAGTGAACGCTCGCCGCCGACGTAGGCGGCCCGGTCGTAGGTGATCCAGGCGGCCGGCCGGGCGCGCAGGTCGTCTCGGCGAGAGAAGAACGCGCCGAGCGTTCGGTCGGCGCCCGGATCGCCCACGCCAGCGAGGATGCCCTTGGTCGCCTCGATGTCCGCCAGCGCCCGCGTCTTCGTCATCGCTTCGCCTCGGCGTGACTTCACCTCGAGGAAGAACGAACGCGCGGGCTCGAAGTTGTAGCAGCGCGCGCGCAGCTTGTACCGGGCGAACGCACCTTCCACCGTGTCCCGGTAGAGTTGAAAGCCCGGGCTGTCCAGGTACAGGGAGTGCACCGGGTAGCAGGCGCCACCCCCCTCGCCGTGCTCGTCTGCCGTCATGTACCGACCTATATGGTGCGCAACCTCCTCCGCGGTCTGCGGAGGGATGCGGTACTTGATCTCGAAGCGGACGGTAGGGTGCACGGAACTCGATGGGCCGATGTTCGGAGCCAGCTGGCACGGGATTGTAACAATAGACGGACAGCGCTGCGGTCGCGACGACAAGATCGTCGTCTGGGGGCTGGAAGCGGAGATAGATGGGGGCGTGGCGACAGCACCCATCGAGCAACGCCCGGGTGTCCGGCTCTCCGGCATTCTCCTCGGTCGAGACTTCCTCGAGTTCATGGCCGTCGTCCTCGTCCTCGGCGTGCTGGTGGGCTGGTACGCGTGGCCGGCCCTCTCGAGCGGCGAGCTGATCGGCGCGCCCCAGACGGACGTCATCCGGGCGGTCTGGGGGCTCGATCACACCTGGCAGTCGGCGCCGTGGCCTCCGTTTTGGACCGACCGCATGGCGTTCCCTGTGGGCGCGAAGATCGTGCTCCTGCCCCAGGTGTCGATGCTGCTGGGCGCGCCGCTAGACGGGCTCTTCGGGCCGGTGATGGGCTTCGACTGCTGGCTCGTGGTGCTGTGGGCGGCTGCTGGGCTCGGCTCGGCGTTCCTCGCGTGGCGCTTGACGGACAGCGCGGCGGCGGCGTTGCTGGCTGGGGTGGTGATGGTCACCCAGCCGATGCTGTTTCTGGCGCTAAGCGACGGCACCGCCGAGTTCGTCGCGTGGTGGGCCGTCCCGACGGCGCTCGGGGCGATGCAGGCGGCGGGGCGGGCCCGGGCCAGCGAGCCGGGGCTTCGGCTCGCGTGGTGCCTGGCCGCGGGGGCGTTGTTCGGCGTGGTCGCGTTGGACAGCCCGTACCACGCCGTCTTCTGCGTCCCGTTCGTGCCGCTCGCGTTCGGCTGGCGCCGCTGGCGCCGTCAAGGGCCGATCCTGGTCACGCTCGGGCTGTTCGCCCTGCTGCTGCTGGCCTTGTACGTCGGGCTCCCGTTGACAGCGCCGAACGACAACGCCCCGGGGAACTCGGTGTCCCTCGCCGTCTGGGAAAAGTGGGAGAGCGGCGGGACCTCGAAGCCGTGGGACTACACGCTCGGCACGGGGTTCATCCCGTGGCGTGTGGCCCTGGCGCTGATCGTCTGCGCGGGAGTACGGATCCGGAAGTCCGCGCCGTGGCTGATCGTCGCTGCGCTCGCGCTCACGTGGAGCTTGAACACGCACCCGGACAACACGTCTACGCTCACGAGGTGGCTGGGTGAGCCGGGGCTCCGCCTGGGCGAGGGCATCTCCGCGTTCAACACCCACGTCACGCCGCCGATCATCCGTTTTCCTCGCCGGTGGTTGATGCCTGCAGCGCAGGGCCTGGCCATCGCCGCAGCTGTGGGGGTGACAGGCGTGAAGACCGAGTGGCGGCGCTGGCTGCTGGTGTTGCCGATCTCCGCGTTCGCGGTGCAGCACACCGAGTCGTTGACGCAGTTCCGCGCGAACATCCCTCGGTTTTCCCCACCTCGACCAGCCTTCACGGAGTTCATCGCCGAGTCAGACCAGGCCGGCGCCGTCTTGTTCCTCCCGCGGCTGCGGGGCGCAAAGCGGGCCCACGGTAGGGAAGACCTGCCGGTGTTCGCCGAGATCTCGCGGGATATCTCCAGCGCGGACCAGCTATGGCTGCAGGTGCTCTGCCAGCGGGCGAGCACCTATTGGCCGGACGGCCTGCGCACCGTCGTCCGGCGCCACGCGTTCGACGCGGACACGGACCGGCTGCTGCACGGACTAGACGACATGGCGAACCCGCAGACGACGGGGCAGGCCGTACCGGACTCGGTTCGCATGGACCCCACGCGGCGCGCGAGCACCCTGGCGTGGCTGGTGGGCGCTGGCCTCTCGTTCGTGGCGATTGACGAAGACACGTACCAGCCGGAGGGCATGGCTATGGTCCGCGACGCGCTGGCATCGAACACCAAGGAAGAGCGACACTTCGACGATGGCACGGGCGTGACCGTGCTCGTCCTCGGCCCGTAGGGCTACTTCAGTCGGCCCGTAGGGGCTACTTCAGGAGGCGGGAGAGCCCGGCGATTCGCGCCTGGACGTCCTTCGGGCGGAACGTCGGGTCGAAGTCTGCGAGCTCTTCCAAGAGGCGCACGGCCGACCGATGCTTCCCCGTGGCGGTGTACAAGCCCGACAGCTCGTACAGCGCCTCGCTGTACCCGGGGTCGGACTCCGATGCCTCGTTGGCGGCCTCCCGCAGCGCGTCGAGCGCCCGGGCGAGGTCGCCCTTCGCGCGCAGAGCGCGGGCGGCGAGCACACGCGCCTCGAGCCGGTGATCGCCGGCGACCAAGGCCAGCGCCTCGTCGTTCATCCCGATCGCGACGAGCGAGTGGGCCTCGTCGAGGGAGCCGGCGCCGGGGGCGACGGGAGCAGGGGGGGCCGGCGCGAAAGGGTCCGAGAGGTCGTCAGGATCGACCTCCATCATCGCGTCGTCGATCTCATCAGGATCGTCCTCGAAGATCTCCGCCTTCGGGGACTCGACCTGCGCGGCCGGTGGGAGGCTCGGCCGCGCGGCGTTCCGCAACGCGGCGATCCTCGCGACGATCTGCGCGCGTCCCGGGTCGACGGTGAGCGCGTCGCGGTAGGCAGTGATGGCGCCCACGACATCCCCGGCGGCGGCGAGGCGGTACCCACGCGCCAACGCGGACTCGGGCGCGGCCTCCGTCGCGGCGCCCGTCGTGGGCCCCGGCGCCGACTCCTCGACGAGGTCGACGGCGAGGGGCAACGGAGCGCCGATCGGCGTCGCCTCGTCCGACTCGTCTTCTTCGGGTAGGCCCTTCAGCACCGCGATGCGCTCGAAGACCGCGGCCCGCTCGCGACCAGCCTTCGGCGCGATCGCGTCCGTCATGCGGATCGCGCCCTCGACGTCGCCCGACTGGACCAGGATCTCGGCGTGCACGGCGAGCAACGGCAAGGAGCTCGGAGAGCTCCGCAGCAGCATCAGCGCGCGCTCGAAGAGTCCGTACCGCGCGTACACCTCGGCGGTCACCTGCACCCGCAGCTCGTCCTCGGTCTGAGCCTGCGCGAGCTCAAGCTGGGTGAGCCGGCGCTCCAGCCGATTGGCGTGGCGCTCGACCCCGCTCAAGCGGGCGCGGAGCTCGGCGTCCTCCGGCGCGAGCTTGGCCGCCTTCCTCAGCGCGTCGAGCTCCCCGGTCACGTCGCCAAGCCCGGCGTTCACCCGCGCGAGATGGCGAAGGATCGCGACTGCCGCAGCCGGCGCCTGGCTCTCGTCATGCGCCCGCGCGAGCAGGGACAACGTGCGCGGGTGGTCGGGCCGGAGCAGGTTCGCGCCCTGGAGCAGCGACAGCGCCTTCGGCAAGTCGCCGGCCTCGAGCCGCGCGGCTCCGCAGTCCACCTGCAGCCCGGCGTCCTCCGGCGCGAGGCGCAGCGCGACCTCGGCGATCCGCCCGACCTCGTCCGGCCGGCCGCGGCGCCGGTAGTCTTCGATGACCTCGCGCAGGATGACCAGCGCCGACTTGATGTCGAGGCCGGCCTCCAACAGCTCGGCGACCTTGAGCTTCAGCGCGACCTCGCCGGGCTGCAGGTCCACCACGCGCTGCAACGCCCGCGCGGCGTCGATGTGCTTGGAGGCCGTGGAGTAGAGCCGAGACGCGGTGTCGAAGTGCTGCCGCGCGTCGTTCGGGTACCCGGACGTGGCGTAGCAGTCGCCCATGTCGTAGTGCAGCGCAGGATCCTCGGTCTTGAACGTCAGGATCTGCTTGTAGATCGCGACGGCCGCGCGGCCTTGTCCCTCCCGCACGAGCATCTCGGCGACCTCGCGGAGCATCTTCTCCGCCTCTGCGGTCCGGCCCATCTTCAGGTGCAGCTCGCCCACCCGTTGGCGGACCCGCCGATCCTTCGGGTCCAGCTTCAGGATCGCGGTGTAGGCCTTCAGCGCGCCGTCGACGTTCCCGCGGTTGATGTGGCCGAGCGCTTCTTGTTCAAGCTTGTTGCGATCCATGCTCCCAGCTATCCCGCTGGCGGCCGCTATTCGCTCTGCTCAGACTTGTTCGGCTGCGTAGTCAGGTGCTGGCCGACCTGGATGTCTCGCGCGGCGTTCACCACGATCGCGGTGGAGGCGTCCGGCGTAGCGCGCACGACCACGACGCGGCCGATCACGCGCTCCGGGAGCGCTTCATCATCTGGCTCGTCGCGCCCGGCCAACGGGTCCCGCCGCTCCACGACGAAGAGCGAATCGCCGACGTCCACGCCGTCGTCCGTGCCGCGGTCAAGGAACACGGTCTCGTTGATGTTCGCGAGGATCTGCTCCTCGCTGCCAAGGCGGGCGTACACATCGGCCTCGAGGTCGTCCTTGGGCGGGCGGATGTCGACCGTGAGCGCGACAGGGATGTGGTCGGCGACCAGGTCGCCGCGCACCATTTCGAAGTAGCTCTCGCGGATCTTCGCCGTGGCCACGTTGCCGTCGACCCGGATCACCTGGACCTCGCCGAGCACGCGGTACATCGAGCCTACGACCTCGCCGCGCGCCTTGACCTTCTTCTCGACCCGCTCGAGCACGGAGAAGTTGTCCCCGCACTTCACGTCGCCGTCGTCGATGTCCAGGTACACGTAGCTGGGCTTCCCGAGCAAGGTGCCGGGCTCGTCTGCGGCGCTGATCTTGCCCCGGAGACCAAGGTCGTCGTCGGTAGCGATGATGCCCGGCGCCAGCATCGGCGTCGCGGCGCGCGCCTCTTGGTAGCGGACGGGGAAGTCGCAGGCGTCCGCCGGCTCGCGCTCGACGACGCGCACGGCGGGCTCGGGCATCATCTCGGGCGTAGCCGACGGGGGCGTGAGGTGGTCCTGCAGGCGGAAGTAGATCCGGTTCCCTGGGTAGATCCAGTGCGGATTGGTGATGTACTCGTTCAACGACCACAACTGCGGCCAAGCATACGGGTCGTTGAGGAAGCGGCTCGAGATCGACCAGAGCGTGTCGCCCGGCTGGATCTCGTAGTAGTCAGAGGTTGGGGCGCCGTTCGCCGCGGCGATCGGGGCGATGGTGCCGGCGTGAACCGGGGCGCTGACAGCCAAGAGGATCAGAGCAGGTAGAGAGAGCATCCACAGACCTCGACGGCGCCGAGTTTCCGCTGTTTCATGGTTGTTGTCAAGTGCAGCGGCCCGCCGATGCCGACGCTCGGCGCACCTCGCGTCGACATCGGCGGTTGCTTTGCGCCGTTCCAAGGCACGGTCCGGCGAACCCGCCGAAGACGTCGGCCCCGCCAGACCCTGCGGGGAACGGCGCGGGGAGGGGGCCAGCCAGCGTCCAGCTTCAAGCGATTTCAAGGTGTTGGACTCCGGTTGCGTGCGCAGCGCGCGGGCTGGCCCCGTGCCCTTGACGTGTTAAGAGTTTGGGGAGGTGATCATGCCTGGACTTAGCCGAGTTCGCCCAGAATCCGAAGCTACGCTCACGCGCACCCGCCTTTGGGTGCTGGTCGGAGTAGCCGTGTGCATGTCGGTCACCACGTTCATCCTGGGCTTGCAGGTCGGCCGGCGGGACCTCCCGACGGCCGCGTTGCCGCCTCGCGACGCGTTGATCTCCGAGGAGGCGCGCACCGGGAACCTCGAGCTCCTGCTCCAAAAAGTCAGCGCGACCGAGAAGGAGGCGCACCTCGACTTTCCGCAGGCGCTCGCCATTTCTACCCCTTTGGCACCCCCCGCGGAGCTCGGGCCGGACGGCCTGCCGCTGCCGGTCGCTGAGCCTGCGCCCGCCGCCGCGGTGCTGACGCCGCCGGACCCCAAGGAGGGCGCCGGGTCGATCGCGCTGCAGGGCGGCACGGACTTACTCGGGGTCGCCCCGGCTGACGGCTACGCCGTCCAAGTGGCTGCTACGGACCGCGCCCACGCCCAGGCCCTCGTCACCGAGCTCGCCAGCAAGGGCGTCGACGCCTACGTGATCGACGCCGTGGTGGACGGCCAGGCCGAGCGCCGCGTGCGCGTCGGTGGGTACGCGTCCGAGGCGGCGGCCACCGCTGCGGTGGCGGACCTGCAGCAGGTCGTCGGCGGCACGCTCGCCGTGGTCAAGGCGCCGTAGATCAGACGCCGCGCCCGAGCAGCCCGCTGAGCGGCGCGAGGTCCGCGGTGCCCGTGCTGGCGAGCTGCGCGACCAGCCTGCGGCCCACCTTGGCAAGCCGGAGCAGCCGGTCGACGCGGGTGGCCAAGAATCGGCTCCTGAGCATCTCCGCGGGGTTGCTGGACTTGCCGTGCGTGTTCAGCGCGCCCAGCGCTTGCTCGAGCTGCTGGATCGTCTGGTCCACGAGGCGCAGCTCGCGGTCGCGAAACACGCGCCCAACGAGCTTCCAGATGTCGGTCTCAGCTTCGTAGAGCCGGCGCTTCGACGGGGCCCCGGTGGACGCGTGCGCCCGTTGCACGACGCCCCAGTGCGCGAGGTCCTGGAGGCTCATGCTCACGTTGCCCGCCGAGAGCCCGGAGATCCGCTCGATCTCCTCGGCGTCCAGTGGCTCTGCGGACAGGTACAGGACGGTCCAGATCCTGCCCATCGACGGCTTGAAGTTCCAGAACCGCATCAGCTCGCCGATCGCCTCGGCGACGAGCGTGACGGCGTTCGCGTGTGCCTCGGCGGGCGACGGGGGCTCGGGGGGCGTCTCAGCCTCTGAGTTCATCCGCCCTCCGTAGCCATGATCTTGGACGATTTCAACGAGTTCAGTTAGAAGTGAAAAGTCCTGACCGGAGGCGTCCCATGGACCCGGCTTCTGCGGTTTTCAAGTCGTCGTCGGACGCATCGTCGGAGCTGGCTCTCCCCGCTCGCTCCCGTGGCGTAGGCTTGGAGGCCGGGGCGCCCCTCACCTGGGTCCACACCCCTGCGCAGGCGTTCGCGCTGGTGGGTTCGGAGCTCCAACAGGCGGAGGCGCGGCTCAAGGAGCTCGTCGGCAGCGAGGTCGCCGTCGTCACCGCCATCGGCGCGTACCTGGCCGCCGCGGGGGGCAAGCGGCTACGCCCGCTGCTCACCGCGCTCGGGGCGGGCGCGGTCGGGCACGAGGCGTCGCCGGACCTGCTCTGCGTCGGGGAGATGATCCACCTCGGCTCGCTGTTGCACGACGACGTGGTGGACGAGGCGGCCGAGCGCCGCGGGCGGCCCGCCGCGCACCGGGTCTTCGGCAACGCGGGCGTCATCTTGACGGGCGATTTTTCGCTTGCGCGGGCGGTTCTCCTCGCGTCGACCGCGGGCGGACACCTGGCGGTCACGCGGCTCGCGGAGGCGGTCACGGCGATGGCCGAGGGCGAGGTCTTGCAGCTGCGGCGCGCGGGGGACTTGGGCACGACGCGCGCGGAGTACCTCGAGACGATCGACAAGAAGTCCGCCGCGCTGATCTCCTGGTGCGCGGCTGCAGGCGCCTACTCCGGTTGCCGGCCGGGCGACCCCAGCGCGGACGTGCTCGCGCGGTACGGGCGCGAGGTCGGGGTCGCGTTCCAGATCACGGACGACGTGCTCGACTACCAGCCCGGCACCGGGAAGCCGGTGGGGCAGGACCTGCGCGAGAAGAAGCTCACCCTCCCGCTCCTGCTCGCGATGGATCGCGTGCCGGGGCTACGCGAGCGCGTCGAGCGCGGCGATGACGTGCACGGGCTGTGCGACGCCGTCCGGTCGTGCGGCGCCCTCGACGACGCCCTGGGCGAGGCGCGGCAGCGCGTGGACCACGCGATCCGCTTGCTCTCTGCGCTCCCGGCGAGCCCCTCGGTAGACGCGCTGGCGGTGCTTGGCCGCCACCTCGTCGAACGGGCCACCTGATGGGGAGCACGGACGCCTCGCCTTCCGCCGTCGCGCCGCCCACGGCGGGCGACCCGGGCCGCGCCCCGGCCGTGGAGGCGATGTTCACCCGGATCGCGCCCCGCTACGACCTGTCGAACCGCGTGATGTCCTTCGGGATCGACCGAGCGTGGCGCCGGATCGCGCTCCGGGAGCTTGGAGATCGCGCGGATGGCGACGTGCTCGACCTCTGCGCCGGCACGATGGACTTCAGCGTCGCGCTCGCCGGTCGCGCGAAGACCATCGTCGCGCTCGACTTCTGCCAAGCGATGTTGGACGCCGGCACGTCGAAGGTGCCCGCTGGTACGCCGCTCCGCACCGTTTGCGCCGACGCCCGCGCGATGCCGCTCGACGACAACTCGCTCGACGGCGCCGTCGCCGGCTTCGGCATCCGCAACGTGCCAGAGCCCGAGCGCGCCGTAGCCGAGGCGTACCGCGTGCTCCGCCCCGGCGGACGGCTCGTCGTCGTCGACTTCTTTCGGCCGCGCTCGCTCTTGGCCCGCGCGATGGACCTTAGCTACAACCGGGTGGTCCTCCCGCTCGTCGGCGGGCTGTTGACGGGGGAGTTCAGCGCGTACCGCTACCTCGCGGCGAGCATGGGCGCGTGGTCGGACCGCGAAGGGTTCGAGCGGATGTGCACCGCCGCCGGGTTCCGGATCGTGCGGGGCCGCGAGCTGTTCCCGCCCGTCGCGAGCATCGTCATCGCCGAGAAGTGACCGATCCAGGTCGCCCTACGAAGCGCACTGGCCGGGCGATCACTCGTCCACGTAGCCGAGCGCCTTCAGCCCCTCGCGCGTCGCGGCGTCCATGTGCGCGGTGGTGAACGCGGGGCTGCGCGCCATCCAGTCCTGGAGCGACGCGAGCAGCGCGGGCCGCTGCGGATCCGCCTCGGGGAGCGCGGCCCCGTCCACGTGCTGCCAGTGCGCAGCCTCGTCCAACCAGGGCGCCTCGATGACCATGGCGTTCCCCTGGATGAACCCGTGCTCGTTTGACCTGTTGTTCCACCCCGGTCCGCTGGTGCCCGGCTGCGTCGCCTCTACCGGGATGCCCGGCGCGCCCGCGAGCCTCCCGAGGTCGATGTTCGCGCCGAACGGCCGGGTGTCCCCGATGAGCGCGAGCAGCGTGGGTCCGATGGCTTGGAGCCCGACCGCGGTGTCCACGACGCCGGGTGCGAGGTCCGGGGCCACGAGGATCAGCGGGACGTGCGTGGCGAAAGGGTCCACGTCGGCGCCGTGCCCGAACGGCCTGTGGGGCTCGTCACCGAGCGCCTCGCCGTGGTCGCCGAACACCAAGACGATGCGCCCCGCCCGGCTCGGCGGCTCGGCCAGCAGGCGGGACACTTGCTCGTCGACGTACGCCACCTCGTCCAGGTAGGAGCCGCGCACCCGGGCGATGTCGGCCGCCACCGGGGTGCAGCCCTCCGTGCGGCAGGTGGTCGTCAGTCGCTCGATCGCGTAGGGCGCTGTCGGCGCTCCAAACCGCCCCTTGCCCGGCGCTTGGTAGGGCCCGTGGGCGTCGTAGTCGTGGGCGAACAAGAACACCGGCGCCGTGCTCGAGCGCGTGTGCAGCGCGGCGATCGCCCGGTCGGTGACCTCCTCGGCGGTCGCCTCGTGGCGGTGTTTTCGGGCGACGGAGAAGCTCTCGTCCCAGGAGTCGAAGCCGCGGTCCACGCCCATCGGCCGAGCCAGCGAGCTGCTGCCGAGCACCGCCATCGTCTGGAAGCCGTCGGCCTTCAGCCGCTCCGCGAGCGTCTCGTAGCTCGGCCCCAGCGGGTACCCGTTCCGCACGATCGTGAGCTCGTGGGGATCGAGGCCCGTGAACACCGTGGAGTGAGACAGCAACGTGGTGGGCGCGTGCGCGAACGCCCACGCATAGCGAACCCCGCCAGCGGCCATCGCGTCCAGGTTCGGGGTGACGGTGGTGCCCCGCAGGTCGTCACGTCCGGCCGGCGCCATGCCCCAGGCCGAGATGGCGTCAGCCCGGGTGGTGTCCAGGCTGATGAGGAAGATGTCCGGGTGCGGCGGCGGCGGCGAGCAGGCCGCGAGCGCGAGGGCGATCGGCCAGGCGCGGGGCGTTCGACACGGGGGCATTCTCCCGTGGGGTATCACCGCCGACCCAAAGTGTGCGCGAGGCGCAGCCGCTGCGCGCAATTTGGGCGCTCGCTTCGCCCCGGTCTCGCCAAGGAAGCAGGGCGAAGGGCCCGGGTCGGCATCGACATCCCGGCGCGCCGCGATAGCCGGCGGCTGCCTTGGAGCCTCCTATGATCCGTCTTGCCTTTCTCCCGCTCTCCAGCTTGGTATTGGCCGGTTGCTTCCCGAAGGGTGTCTCCGACACGGGCGCCCCGCACGAGACGGGGGACGCCGACACGGACACGGACAGCGACACGGACACGGACACGGATACCGACACGGACACCGACACGGACACCGACACGGACACCGACACGGATACCGATACCGACACGGACACGGACACGGACACCGACACCGACGCAGATCGCGCGCCTGCAGCGGGTGAGCTCGTGATCACCGAGATCATGTCCAACCCCGACCCCGACGACGACACGCTCGCCGAGTGGTTCGAGCTGAAGAACGTCAGCTCGTCGGCGCTCACGTTGGACGGGCTCGTGCTCACCGACCTCGGCACGGACACCTACGAGGTCTCCGGCGCCGGCTCGGTCGCTGCGGGCGCTTACGTCGTGTTCGGCCGCTCGGCCGACACGGCGGTGAACGGGGGCGCGCCGGTGGACGTCGTGCTCCCCAGCGACGGGAGCTTCTCCCTCGGCAACGACGACGACGAGATCGT
>CALQBK020000049.1 GCA_943328795.2 Bifidobacterium breve | reverse complement strand
GGTGATGGCCCCCGAGTACTCTGCGAAGGGCGACCTACGGCGCCGGTTCGAGAGCGAAGCCGCCACGATGGCGCGGCTGCGACACACGAACATCGCGGCCGTCTACGACATTGGGGACGACAACGGCTCGCCGTACTTGGTGATGGAGCTCGTCGGCGGCGGGAGCCTGAACGATCACCTCAATACGTACGGCCCGCTGCCCGCGCGCCTCGCGGCGGACGTCACCATCGCCGTGCTCACCGCGCTGCAGCTCGCGCACGAAAGCGGGGTGGTGCACCGCGACATCAAGCCCCACAACGTGCTGATCTCCCGGGACGGCGTCGCGAAGGTCACCGACTTCGGCATCGCGCGTGTGCAGGAGGACGATTCCCCGTCGATGACGCGGACGGGCTCGGTGATGGGGACCTGGGCGTACATGGCGCCCGAGCAGCGTGCAGGGTCTCGTTTGCTCGACCGCCGCGCGGACATCTACTCGACGGGCGCGATGCTCGTGGACCTGCTGACGGGGGAAGCCCCGGCCGACGTCTTCATGTGCGAGATGCACAAGCACCTGCTCGACGGCGTCCCTGCGCCGCTCCGCCCGGTGATCGAGCGAGCCGTGCGGTACGCCCCGGCCGAGCGCTACGGCTCAGCGATGGAGATGGTGGCTGCGCTGAGAGAGACGCTCAGCGAGCTGCCGGACCTGCCGAGCGACCACCCGAAGCTCGGCACGTTGACCCTGCCGACGACGACGCTGTCCCCGAGCTCCTCGTCGCCCCGCGACGCGACCTACTCGCTCGACGACGAAGACGGGTTGGGCGCTCCGCCGCCCTCGCCTCCCTCGCCGTCCGCGACCCTTCACCCCGGCGGGCACACCCTCGTTGGTGGGACCCGCGTGCCCGAGCCCGACTCGGCGCCCGCACCCGCACCCGCACCCGCACCCGCACCCGCACCCGCTCCAGCCGCCCGCCGCCTGCTCCCCGTCGGCGTCGCGTTGGCGCTCGTCGCCGTGATCGCCATCGGTGGGTGGTTCCTGTCGGGCGGAGACCCCGGCGGAGGCCCCGGCGCCGACGTGCCGCCGCCCCCTGCCGGGGCACCCACCGCCGCGCCGCCGGCCCCCGTTGATGCTCAAATCCCGATCCCCGCACCATCCCCGACGCCCGTCGAGCCCGCGCCGGGCCCGCCCCCCGACGCGGCGCCCACGCCGACGTCCGCGGTCAAGCCAGTCGTCGCACGGCCCACGCCACCTGCCGTGAGCACGACCGTGACTGCGCCCGCCCCGGTCGAGGTGAAGCCAGCAGCGCTGCCCCCGGAGCCCGCGCCCGCCGCAGCCGTCGCCCCCGCCAACGCGTCCGTGAAGGTCACCGGGGACGCCGACAGCGTCACCCTGGTTGGCAGCGCCGGGCGCTTTCCCCCGGGCGACGTGCCGCCGGGCAGCTACACCATCGAGGCCGCGTTCGCTGGCGGCGCCGCCGCGCCGGCGGGCAAGCTCACGGTCAGCGCCGGCCAATCCGTCACGGTGAAGTGCGTGTCGGACTTCGCGCGCTGCAAATAGCGTCGTATCAGTTCAGCGTGATGACCTGCACCGACTGCGCGCCGATCTGGATCGCGGACGTGGCCTTGAACGTGGCAGCGTCCGACCCGTCCTGCGTGTCGTCGATCGTCGCCATCGTGTGGGTGAAGTCATCGACCCCCTTCCCGCCCGGCAGCTTCGCCGTCCAGGTCACGGACACCTTCGAGGGGTTCGCTACGATCAGCTGGTAGTGCTTGCTCGCGTCCTGCCCGAGGGCCGCGTAGATCGGGTGGTCGCCCCCGGAGACGTCGAGCGCGACCGGCGTGTACTTCTTGCGCAGCGTGTTCCAGGCTTGGATGCCGTATGCGGACGGCTTCGGGGTCGCCGTGGAGTCGCCGTAGAACAGCCCGCTGCCGCCCGCGTGGGCGCTGCCCGGCGCGGAGGTGCCGTCGCCAGCGCGGTAGTAGTACGCGCGCTGGCAGTCAGTGCCCTGGAGCGCGACGAACTCGGCGACGAGGAGCGCCGCCCCGCGCCCGCCGTTGTAGATCTTCGCCATGGCGTCGGCGCTCGGCGGGTCCCCGCCTGGGGGATCTTCCGTCGGCCCAAACGCGTCGAGGATCAGGTCGGTCTTCGCGAAGAACTTGGTGCCGGCCCACGCGACGTTCGAGTACGCGCCCTTGCCGAGCAACAAGTCGCGGTACGCGTCGTCGATCTTCGCGGGCAACGACGGGTCGTTCGTGAAGATGTGCCAGCCAATCCAGTCCGGCGCAACGCCCTTCTCGTAGAGCACCGAGAGGAACGCCCGGGCCTCGTTCTTCGGCTCGCCGTTCAACACCTGCATGCTCACGCCGGCGCCGAACCCGGGGCCGCCGACCTTCTTGTCGGGGAACGCCTCCTTCACGGAGCTGTAGGCCCGCGCGAAGAAGCTGTTGAATTCGTCGTTCGAGCGGTCCCAGAAGTGTTTGCCCGGGAACTCGGTCCAGATGTCGATGTAGGTGTAGTAGGCCTCGTAGCGCTTCGCTACCTTCTTCGCCGCCGCGATCCAGGCCTTCTCCTCGTCGCCGTTCGCCGGGCCCTTCTGCTCGTGGTTCTTCGACTTGTTCTCCCACTCGCCGCCGAGCCGGAGGAAGAGGTCGAACCCGCCGTTGTCGATCCCCTTGAACAGCGTGTCCGATTGGCTCCAGTGGTAGTTCTTCTCGTCGCTCGCGTCGCACCCGCTCCAGCTCGGGTAATGCGAGCCGCCGCAGCTGAAGATCCCCTCGATATCGCCGCGGTCGTCGTAGTAGTCGTTGTTCCGGATCGAGTCGACGCCGATGGACTTGAGCCGCGAGGTGAGATCCGGCGCCTTGGAGTCCGCGGGCTGCGAGGGCCCCGAGATGACCCCCGCGAAGTTGCCGAACTTCCCCCGCATGTCCTTCCCGCCTTCGAGGTTGAACGTCACGTCCGCGTCCCCGCCAACGGCGACTCCGCTCCCCGACGGCGCGGCGAAGGACAAGTTCTGGGTGGCCAAGGCGGCCCCGAACAGCACGAGGGCGATCGCGACAGACGCGCGGGGGCCAGAGAGCGGGTGGCGCGACAAGGAGGGGGTGTGCATAGTCAGTCATTCCGGGCTGGAGGGGGCCTGCGGCAGGGGCCGCGGCGTGCGCTCAGCTATCCCCAGGACGGGGGATTGGGAGCCGACCAGCGTCCCTTTTGGACGTCCCCCTACAACGCGGCGTCGATCGCCGCCCGCACGGCCTCGTCCTGGCCGGTCTGCGGGATCGTGACCCGCCCGAGGTTCGTCATGTCGCGGCCGATGATGAATACGCCGGGGTACCCGCTGTCGGGCAGCATCGACGGGGCGATATTCGCCGTGTCGGACACGATGGGCTCGCTGATCCCGTAGTAGTCGCCCCAAGCGTTCAGGTCGTCGGCGTCCGTCGCGTTCCCGTCCAGGTCCTCTACCAGCAGCGTGATGTACTCGACACCGTCGTCCCGGTAGTCGTCTGCGGTCGCCTGGACGCCCTCCGCGAGCGCCTGGCACGGCCCGCACCACTGCGTCGAGATGTCGAGCACCAGGATGTCGCCGTAGAACTGCCACAAGGAGAGCTCCTCCCCGTGCTGGTCCATCAACCGGGCGTCCGGGAGCACCTCGCCTTCGCTCCAGCCGCTGCCGCAGAACTCGTCCGGGACCTCGTTGACGGGCCAGCCGTTCGTGGGCGGCGTGTACTCCGCGCACTCGTCCACGCCGCCGCCCGGGCTCTCCAACACCGGCACGCACCCCGTCACCGGGAGCGCAGCGCAGATCGATGCGCACAAGATCACCAGCCGTTGCATGCAAACCTCGACCCGTCGAACGTACCCGCGCCGGCCCGATAGCCGCAACCGGATCCGGTGACTACTTGGCATCGCTCCGGCGCCTGTGCCGGTTTCCACACCCCCGGGAGCAGCATGCCGCCTGCCGATTTGAGCCCCACCACCGAGCCCACGCTCACGCTGGCATCGCTCTCGGCCCGACAGGGCTCCTATGCGTCGAAGAACCGGTGGATCGGCGGGGAGTACGAGCGCTCAGTGGTGCGGGGAGACGGCCGCTCGGTCGGCTACTTCGAGCCAGATGGCATCGGGTGGATCCTCGGCCAGCTCCAGGAGCGGCTCGGCTGGGCGCCGTACGTGGAGCGCACCGCTCAAGGCGACAACGTCATCGCGCTCGAGGGCGAGATGGCGAGCATCACGCTCGAGCCCGGGGGACAAGTCGAGCTCTCGGGGCGGCCGTTCGCGACGCTGATGGGCCTCGACGCGGAGGTGCGGCGCAACCGCGCGATGCTGTGGGACTTGTCCCGCGGCAAGGACCACAACTGGCTCGCGATCGGGCTCACGCCGTACACGCGCATCGACGACATCGCCTACGTGCCGAAGGGCCGGTACGCGATCATGCGTGAGTACCTGCCCAAGGTGGGTCCGCTGGCGCCGTTCATGATGAAGGGCACGACGTCGGTCCAAGCGAACTTCGACTACGCAGACGAGGCGGACTGCGCGCGGAAGTTCAAGGCGTCCCTAGCCCTCGGGCCGCTCAACACCGCGATGTTCGCGAACAGCCCGGTGGCCGAAGGCAAGCTCACCGGCTGGCGCAGCTACCGGGCGTACGTGTGGACGCAGACGGACCCCGCCCGAACCGGCTTTCCGGCCGCCGTTCGGGAGCAGTACACCCACCAGCGGTGGATCGACTACCTGCTGGACACGCCGATGATGTTCGTGAAGCCCGGCGGCGCGTGGACGCCAGCGAACGGGCGCACGTTCCGGTCCTGGATGGCCGAGGGGTTCTCGGTCGGGGACGTGGTGCACTTTCCGACGATGTCCGACTGGGAGCTGCACCAGACGAGCGTGTTCCCCGAGGTGCGCGTGAAGCGCACCATCGAGATCCGCGGGGCGGACCTGTGCTCGATCGACCTGTGCGTCGCGTTCTGCGCGCTCTGGTACGGCTTGCTGTACGGGGCGCTGGACGAGACCCTCGCGTTCGCCGACGCGAACGTCAAAGGCGACCCGATGCTCGCGCAGCTCTCGGCCGGGCGCGACGGGCTGTCGGGCCAGCTCTGGGGGACCTCCGCCGCCGGGCTCGCGCAGGATCTCGTCGGGATCGCCGAGCGGGGGCTACGCGCGCTCGGCGAGCAGGTGGACCTGCTGACACCGCTGAAGGACCAAGTCGCGACGGGGGAGTCCCCCGCCGACCGGCTGATCCGCGCGTGGGAGCGGGATCCGCGGCCCGCCGCGTTCCTCCCGGAGTGCGCCTACTAGACCCCGCGGGTTAGGCGCAGCCATGGATCTGCGCCCCTACCTGCCTGGCTCGACCGAGCCCCGCTCTCGCTCCCTCGCCGAGGCGCTCGACAGCGCCGGCGCCGCCGATCTCGCGCTGCTGGTCGCCGACGAGCCCGAGGCTACGCTGGTAGACGGCGACCTGTCCGTCTCCGTGGTCCGGAAGGACCCACACACCCTCGGCGTCACGACGACCTGGGGCGCGCAGCGGCTCGAGCAGTCGGTCCCGGTACCGAGCCGCCCGCTGCTCAAGGCCGACCTGCTGCGGGCGTTGAGCGAGCCGTCGCGCCCGCTCCACCGGCGCGACGGGCGCTGGTATGACGGCTTGCCAGGGCCCCACCTGCGGGGCACCGTCGAGCGCGTGGTCCCCGCGCTGCCGCCAGAGTCCATGGGCGACCCTGCCTTCCGCGCCGCCCACGGCGTAAAGCGCGCGTACATCGCGGGTGCGATGGCCGGCGGTATCGCCAGCCCGGACTTGGTGATCGCGATGGGTCGGGCCGGCTACATCGGCTTCTACGGGTCCGGCGGCCTCGATCTCAAGCAGGTCGAGCAAGCGGTCGGCAAGATCAAGCACGAGCTCGGCGACGCGCCGTGCGGCTTCAACCTGCTCCACAACCCGTCCGAGCCGAGCGTAGAGGACGCCACGGTCGACCTGTACCTGCGGCACGGTGTCCGCACGATCTCGGCGAGCGCCTTCATGGGGTTGACCCCCGCCGTGGTGCGGTTCCGGCTCGCGAACATCACGGAGGAGAACGGCCAGATCGTCGCGCCGAACAATGTGCTGGCGAAGGTGTCGCGCACCGAGGTCGCGGAGCCCTTCTTGCGCCCGGCCGCGCCGAAGCTGCTGGCGGAGCTCCTCGCGAAGAAGCAGATCACCGCGCGGCAGGCCCAGCTGGCAGCGCACATCCCGGTCGCCGAGGACATCACGCCAGAGGCCGACTCCGGCGGGCACACGGACGGGCGGCCGCTCTCCGTCTTGGTCCCCGTGTTCAGGCGCCTGCGTGACCGCGTCCAAGCCGAGTTCGGCTACGCCGTGGAGCCGCGGATCGGCGCCGCCGGCGGCATCGCAGATCCCGAGTCGCTCGCTGGCGCGCTGACGCTCGGCGCGGCGTACGTGCTCACCGGCAGCGTCAACCAGTGCACGCGCGAGGCCGGCACCAGCGATCTCGTGAAGGAGATGCTCGCGCAGGCCGGCTACGCGGACGTCGCGAACGGCCCCGCGCCGGACATGTTCGAGATCGGCGCGAAGGTCCAGGTGCTCAGCCGCGGGAGCCTGTACGCGCAGCGCGCGCAGCTCCTGTACGACGTGTACCGCGAGTGTGCGGGGTGGGACGCCGTGCCGAAGACCCAGCGCGAGAAGATCGAGAAGCAGATCCTCGGGCGACGGTTCGAGGACGTCTGGGCCGACACCGAGCGCTACTGGACCGAGCGGGACGCGCGCGAGGTGCAGCGGGCGAAGGACGAGCCTCGCCACAAGATGGCGCTGTGCTTCCGCTGGTACCTCGGCATGACCAGCCGCTGGGCGCGCACGGGCGACCTGACCCGGAAGCGCGACTACCAGGTGTGGTGCGGCCCGGCGATGGGGCTGTTCAACGACTGGGCCCGCGGGACGGCGCTCGAGAGCTGGGAGTCCCGCACCGTGGTGGGCATCGCCGACGCGCTGATGGTGGGCGCCGCCGGTGTGCTACGCACGCGGATGGCGTTCGGCTGATCGAACGAACCTCAGTCAGGGACTGAGCCTCGTTCGATCCGTCACTCCACCCGGCGCATCACGTGGAACCCGACGGGGGTCTCCACCACGGCGCTGACCGCGCCCGGCTGGAGCGTAAACGCGGCCTTGTCGAGCACGTCGGCCATCTGCCCCGGCGTCATCCACCCGATGTCGCCGGCGTCCTCCTTGAGCGGCGCGTCCGAGTAGGTCCGCACCGCGGCCGCCCACTCCGCGTCCGTAGCGCCAACCTTCGTCAACGCCTCCTCGGCGCGCGCCTTCGCCTCGTCGTGGGTACGCGTCACCCCGGCCGGCGCGTTCACGGCCCCGGCGAAGCTCACGAGCAGGTGCTCGACGTGGATCTCACGCAGCGCCTCGCGCTTGATGACGTGGAACCCGAACGGCGTCTCCACCACCGCGCTGACCTCGCCGACCTTCAACGCCGCGAGCGCAGCCTCGAACGGCGCGACCATCTCGCCGCGCCCGAAGCCGCCGAGGTCACCCCCGCGGGGCCCGGTAGCGTCGTCGCTGTAGGCCTTCGCGAGCTCGGCGAAGTCCCCGCCGGCGGTCACCTTGGCGAGCGCTTCGTCGATGCGCACGCGCGCCTCCTCCCGGGTCCGTGTCACGTTCGGGAGCGCGCCGACCGAGCCCTGCCAGGTCACGAGGATGTGCCGGGCAGCGAAGCGGTTCTCGGACGGGGACGGGATCACGATGGCGGCGGGCGCAGCCGGCGCGGGGACCGGCGCGGCGGCGGGCGCCGGGGCTGGGGCGGCAGTCTCGCCGGAGCAGGCGAGCAGGCCGAGGACGAGCGGCCACATCACTGCACCAGGTCCGCGGCATCGCGCGGCACGATCTTGTTGTTGCTGAAGCTGTACATGGCGACGCCGGTGATCGAGGTGTAGTCGGTCCCGAGCGCGGGCTGGTCGAGGTCGGCGTACACGTAGTCGTCGATCCGCAGGCAGCCCTCGACCTCGAACTCGTCGTAGTCGCTCGGGTCGTCGGGGTTCGCCGTCGTGACGCTCACGCCGCTCACGCGCACGAGCATGGACTCGTACACCTCGGCCAACGAGCCGCCCGTGCCGACGTCACACGCGCTGACCGCGATGGGCGAAGGGACGGTGCCCGTGCCGGTGACCACCACGCTGGGGCTCGTGAGCTCGGTGAACGTGTAGTACTCGGCGTAGGTGCCGGTCACCGTGACCATGTCGCCCTCGACCACGTCGTCCGCGCCGTAGTTGTAGACGAAGATGCCGGAGTAGTCGCCGCCGGCGGGGTCCTGCACGAAGAAGCCGGCCGACGCCGACGCGGTCACGACGCCAGAGATGGTCACCACCGCGCCCTCCGCCGGGTGGTTCGCGCTCGACGGGTCGCGGACGTCTTCGATGGTCACCGAGCAGCCCGCGCCGTCCGGGTTCGGCTCGTCGGGGCACGCGTCACAGGCGTCGCCGATGCCGTCCCCGTCCCCGTCCGCCTGGTCGGCGTTGCCGATGTACACACAGTTGTCGTCGGTGTTCGGGATGCCGTCCCCGTCGGTGTCGCCCGCGGTCGACTCGCAGTCGCTGGAGTCCGCCACGAGCGGGCACTCGTCGCAGTCATCGCCGACCCCGTCGCCATCAGTGTCCCACTGCAGCGGGTCGTAGATGCCGACGCACACGTCCGAGCTGTCGGGGATGCCGTCCCCGTCGTCGTCGCCGGTCCCCGGGGCGGACAAGTCACAGCTCGCGCGCGAGTCCTCGCACTCGAACAGCGGGTAGAGCTCGGCGGCGTACTCGTAGCCGGCCGGCATCCCGCTGGCCTCGGCCGCGAGCGCCGACTCCAGCGTGCTCTCGACCTCCGCTACCGTCTGCGCGTCCTCCCCCGAGTCCGCCGCCTTCAAGCACACGAACCGGTCACCGTCGCACACCGCCATCGTCTCGCACCAGTCCGGGTGCTCGGCGAGCGTAGCCTTCCACTCGTCCCGGCCGTAGATCGCCTGGCCCTCGATCACGACGAGGCGCGTGGCGCCCGGCCCGGCGTCGATGATGCCGCGGTACGGGGTGCGCGACCAGTCGTAGACGGCGATGTCCGCGCGGTAGCCCGCCGAGAGCACGCCGATCACGCCGTCCAGGCCCACCATCCGCGCGGCGTCTACCGTGACCTTCTCGTAAAGCCGGACGTCCGACACCGGGTCGCCCTTGGTGGACAGCCACTCGGCGGCGCACGCGAGCTCACGCGTCGGCGCCATGCTGCCCGACGGCGTCCAGTCCGTGCCAATGGCCCAGGGGACGCCGAGCTTGTCTGCGATCTCGATCGGCGTGGTGGTCGCGTAGAGCGCGAGGTTGGACCGCGGCGACCAGATGATCCCGGTGCCGTCTGCCGCCATCTGCGCGAGCTGCTCGGTGGAGGCGTCCGCCGAGTGCACGTAGGCCTGGCCGGGGCCGACCATCCCGATCTCCGTCATGTAGTCGATCTCGTCCCGCACCGAGCCGTTGCGCCCCTCGGCGACGTGCTCCAGGACAGCGTCGTCGGCGCCGCTCGCGAGCCCGGACGCGTACGACGCAGCGTCGGACTCGTCGAGCGAGCTGGTCACGTTCGAGGAGGAGTACGTGAGGTCGTAGCCGGAGATCCCCGAGCTGTAGCTGTCCTCGTCCAGGTTGCGGATCAACAGGTGCATGCAGTCGCCGCCGGAGCTGCCCACCGCGGAGGTCGTGCCGTGCACCAGCTCCCGCAGCTCGGCCCACTTCATGATCTCGCAGGTGTAGTCGTCCTTGATCGCGTTGAACGCCTGCTTGAAGTCGTCGTACCCATCGTCGGCTTGCCACTCGTAGCGATCGTCGAAGTCCGCCGCGACTTGCCAGGGGGGGAGCGAGTTGTACTGCATGTGGTTGTGGGCGTCGATGAGGCCGGCCGAGATGACGCCTTCGGTGCACACGACATCGGCGCCGGTGGTGTCGCACGCTTCGCCGGCGCACGAGATGAGGCCCGTGGAGCGGCGGTAGACGACGCTGCCCGCGACCGCGCCGTCGGGGGTGAGCACCACGCCCGAGAGCGCGACGAGATCGCCGTCGCCGGTCGCCGGGGTGCAGTCCGGCAAGTCCGGGCCGACCGCGTCGCCGCCGCTGGAGCCCGTGTCGTCGCCGCCGGAGTCGTCCACCGCGCTGTCGGAGTCCGTGCCGTCGCGGTGGTCGTCCGCGGCGGTGATCTTGGAGGGGCAGCCGGCCAGCAGGGCGAGAAACGGCAAGGACGCAGGTACGGACAGGGCGATCAGGGCACGACGCATGGGGCCTCCTCGGGCGCGCGGCGCATAACTCCGAAGTCTGTTCGCACCATCCCCGCGAGCGTGAAGACTACGCGACTCCGCCGCACCGATCACGCTCGTCGCACGACCCCGTGGAGCGCGAGCTTGCCGACCGCGCGCACCTCGAACGCTTGGCCCGCGGCGATCGGCCCGGACGCGAACCAGGCGGTGGACGGCAACATCACCGGCGCCACGAAGCTCGCCTGCACATCGAGCCCCCCGGGGGCCAGGTCCATCTCCGCGAGGCACCGTGAGAGCGTCCACCAGCCGTGGATGATCGCCCGCTTGAACCCGAACAGCTTGGCGGTCCACGCGTACTGGTGGATCGGATTGACGTCCCCGCTCACCTTCGCGTACCTGCGCCCGAGGTCCGCCGGCAAGCTCCACGCGGCCGAGCGGCCCGGCACGAACGTGGGCGGCTCGGGGCGGTCCCGCTTGACGCCGTCGCCCGGCAGGTCCCGCGAGGAGATCGTGGTGACGCCGTGCCACACGGGCTCGCCGCCGCTGCACACCTCGCTGTGCAGGTCGAACTCCCCGCCGTGCCGCGTGACCACGTGGCCCTCGACCCACGACCGGCCCGAGAGCGGCTCGTCCCGCCGGATCGCGCGCCGCTGCTCGATGCGCTGGCGGGCGTGGACGATGCCCATCAGCCCGATCGGGAACGCGGGGTCTGTGAGCACCGAGAGCTGCAGGCCTCGGCACAAGAGGTCGGGAAAGCACGCCGGGAGCACGTCCGTGCGCGGCAGGCCGCAGACCTGGGCGTAGGCGTCAGCGTCCCCCGAGACGCGCCGGGCCGAGGCCTCGATGCGTGGGATCTGCGTCCCCTTGCCCCGCTTGACGGCTGTCCTCCAAAGCGGGATGGTCGGCGGCGTCTCGAACTCCACGGTCACTCCCACGGGTGCTCGGCGCGCCAGGCTTCGGGCCACGCCGACCCGGCGTTGCCGGGGATGCCGACGCCACCTGGATCCGTCGCGAAGTTGCCTAGGTCCGAAAAAGCGCGCTCCGCGTTCACCCTCCCGTCGCGCTGTCGCATCGCGACGTTCCGCCCGGCGATCCGCAGCGCAGCGACGTCCGCCGGCCCCGGCCGCAGGTCGACGAGCGCCCCCTTCTGGCGCGCGTTCATCAGCTGCTCCTCGTTGCCGATCGGGTCGGCGACGGTCTTGGCCTTCAGCGTCCAGACGAGCAACGACGTGGGGTCACGCCCAGGAAAAGCGTCCGCGAGCAGGTCGCGCGCGCCGTAGAAGCTCTTGCCGATGTCGTTCTGGTTGACCGGCCCCGCCATCAAGCAGATGCCGGAGAGCAGGTCGCACCCGGCGGGCAGATCGATGCAGCCCGCCAGCTCGCAGACCAGCGCGCCCCGGGAGGCCGCGGCGCCGACCGCCCGGACCGCGTGCGCGAACTCGAGGCCGGCGGCCTCGACCTCGGGCCGGGACAGCCCGCCGATGTAGATCCGCTGCCCAGCGAGCGCGAACGCCTTCTTCCCCCGCGCCGCGTTCCGGGAGAGGGCCCGCCCGGTCGGCAAGTCAACCCACAGCGGCAGCCGCCGCACGAGGGTGTCGGTCACGTCCTCCAGGTGGGTTCGGACCGCGCGTAGCCGCTCCTTGCCGTTCGGGGTCAGCACGTCGACCCGCTCCATCAACAGCAGGCGCTTGGCCGCTTCGCGGTCGACGCCCGTCCAGCGGCAGAACGCGTTGTACCCTGCCCTCCCGGCCATCTCCGTCAACGCCTGCGGCACGTCCATGTCCTGCCGCGCTTGGTACTGCGGCGGCGCCTTCTCCTCCGCGTTCACGCCAGGCTGGATGCGCTCGGACCGGAACGCCAGGAGGTTCGCCCCCAGCTTGCGGCACAGCGCCGGCGGGATCGGCGACCTGTCGGCGACCGCGCCCACCTGCGCGACGAAGGCCACGCGCCACCCCTGCGCGATCGCCCCGGAGTCGAGCCCGGCCAGCGCCTCGATCGCCTCGTGCCGCCCACGGCCAGCGAACGGCGCGAGCACGACGTTGGCCTGGCGCGTCCCCCCCGATGCGATCACCGCGGCCCGCTCCACGGCGTCAGCCCAGATGCCGACGTGGAGGTGCTGCAGGTAGCCGATGGTCGGGATGTCGTCCGCGTGCGCGAACTTCTTGTTCCACGCCCGGAGCGCGACGCTGGCCGGGCTGATCCACGGGTTGTGGCCGATGAACGTGAGCAGGAACGTGAAGGGCGTGCGGTACGGGCGGGTGAGCGCGATGTGCGTGTACAACGCGCCGTCGAGCGCGGGGTGGCCGGCTTGGCGCAAGATCCCCGCGAGCTTGGCCGAGTCGGCCGGGCCGAGCGTGACCTGCCGCTGACCGCGGTAGTTGGTCGACTGGCGCGCGGTGAGCACGCCGATCGACGCTTCGTCGAACAGCTCGCCTTCGGTGGGCGCAGCACCGGGCACGAACGCGGCCGGCGGCTCCAACGACAGCAGCGACGCGGCCAGGTCCGCCTCCGCCTGCGACAGCGGGACGCGCACGCGGTAGCCAACGGGGCTCGGCGAGTCGAGGCCGGTTGGCAGGTGGTAGCGGTTGCGGGGCTCCCCCTCCGCGGCGAACCGAGCGGCGCGTGACACGCGCTGCTCCGGCGGCGGGAGCGAGATGGGGATCAGCGTGACGGGGTTCTGCATCCCCCGATCACTTCTTCTTCGGGGTGCTCAGGCCGCGGTACTCGAGCAGCGGGCCAACGTCGGGCGCCTTCCCGTAGAAGCCCTGGAACAGCACGCTCGGCTCCTCGGTGCGCCCGCGCGAGAGCACCTTCGCCCGGAACACGTCGCCGTTGGCGCGCGTCAGGCCGCCGTTCTGGTTGAACCAGGCCCCGGTGTCACGGGCGAGCACCTCGCTCCAGATGTAGGCGTAGTACCCGGCCTCGTAGCCGCCGCCCGTGAAGACGTGGGAGAAGTAGGGCGAGTGGTAGCGCGGGGGGACCGGGGCGAACTCCAGCCCGGCGGCCTTGAGCGCGGCGGCCTCGAACGCCATCACGCCCGCGGCGTCGGGCGTCTTGCCAACCGCCAGCTCGTGGAACGCCATGTCGATCTTGGCGGCCTCGATGTACTCGAGCGCGGCGTAGCCGCCGCCGTAGTTCTGCGCGGCGATCACCTTGTCGAACAGCGCCTTCGGCATCGCCTCGCCCGTCTGGTAGTGCTTGGCGTAGTTGCCGAGCACCGCAGGATCGCTGGCCCACATCTCGTTGAACTGGCTCGGGTACTCGACGAAGTCGGGCGGCGTGGAGGTGCCTGAGAGCAGCGGGTACTTGGTGTTCGCGAACAGGCCGTGCAGCGCGTGGCCGAACTCGTGGAACGCGGTGGTCACCTCGTCGAAGGTCATCAACACCGGCTGGCCATCCGCGACGGGTGGGATGTTCAGGTTGTTGACGATCACCGGGCGCTGCCCGAGCAGGTCGGCCTGGTCGACGTAGTTGGACATCCACGCGCCGCCTTGCTTGCTCTCGCGCTGGAAGTAGTCGAGCATCATGATGCCGACCATCGAGCCATCGGCGTTGTGCACCTCGTAGACCTTCACGCTCGGGTGGTAGGTCGGGAGGTCCTTGCGCTCGGTGAACGTGATGCCGTAGAGCTGCGTCGCCGCGTAGAACACGCCGTCGTTGATGACGTGGTTCATCTCGAAGTAGGGCTTGACCTGGGCCTCGTCGAAGTCGAACCGCGCCTTGCGGTCCTGCTCCGCGTAGAACGCCCAGTCCCAGGGCTGCAGGTCGAACGGGGCCGTCTTGTTCGCCTTGGCTTGCTTGTTGATGATCGCCTGCAGGTCGGCCGCCTCGAGCTTGGCCTTCTTCAGCGCGGCTTTCCCGAGGTCTAGGAGGATCTTGTCCACGTTCTCGGGGTCCTGGGCGGTCTCGTCGGCCAGCGCGTAGGCCGCGAACGTCGGGTAGCCGAGCAGCGCGGCCTTCTTCGCGCGCAGGTCGATGATCTTCGCGATCAGCGCGGTGTTGTCGCCCTCGCCGCCGTTCGCGCGCGTGCTCGAGGCCCGGAAGATCCGCTCGCGAAGCGCGCGGTTCTTGAGCTCCCCGAGCGTCGGCTGGATCGTGGTGTTCTGCAGCGTGATGACCCACTTGCCGGTGAGCCCGCGGGTCGTCGCGGCCTCCGCAGCGGCGCTGATCTCCCCGGCGGAGAGCCCCTCGAGCTCCGCGACCGAGTCCACCACCACCCCGCCGTCCTTCATCGCCTTTCGGGTGTTCTGCTCGAACTGAGTCTGCAGCGTAGAGAGCTCACCGTTCAGCTGCTTCAACGTGGCCTTGTCCGCGTCGCTGAGCTTGGCGCCCGCCCGGACCCCCGCTGCGTGGTAGCGCTCCAGGAGCTGCGCGGACTCCGGGTCGAGCCCGAGCGTGGCGCGCTGGGCGTAGAGGCCGTCGATGCGTGCGAACAGGGCGGCGTCCATCTTGATCGCGTCGTCGTGCGCCGCGAGGAGCGGGGCCATCTCCTCCTCCAGGGCCTGCAGCGTGTCGTCGGTGTTGGAGGAGTTCAGGTTCCCGAACGCGCGCTCGACCCGGATCAGCAAGGACCCGGAGCGCTCCAGCGCGACGATGGTGTTGTCGAAGGTGGCCGGCGCGGTGCTGTGGGCGATCGCGTCCACCTCCTTCACCTGCTCGGCCATCCCCGCCAAGAACCCGGGCCGGAAGTCGGCGTCCTGGATCTGGTCGAACGGCGGGTAGGCAAGCGGCAAGGTGCTCGCCGTCATCAAGGGGTTCGCGCGCGGGGGCGGGGCGGGCGGTTCGGCGATGACGGGCACGGGGGCGACCTCGGGCTTGTGGGCGCAGGCGACGAGCGAGAGCAGGAACACGGTGGAGCGAGGATTCATCGGGTCGACTCGTTGAAGGGCGTCCGGCTATCCCGGCCGCAGCGCTCACGGGGAGCGCGAGGGTAGCCGCGGCTCGAGGCTCAAAACACGCCCAACTTCCCCGGCCAGTCGAGCCCCACGGTCACCCCCACGGCCCCGCCGACCGGGTGCCACCACGCACCAAGGGCCAGGTGGTTGAACCCGACGCGGCCCCCGAGCGCCGGGTCGAGCCTGCCGTCCAGCCACGCGCCGCCTGGGTCGGCCGCGCCGCTCCAGCCGAGCTGCGGGCCGACGTCGACGACAGCGGTGAGCGTCCCTCGCCCGATGCGCTGGCGGAGCGCGACGTCGAGCGTCCCGTGGCCGGCCCACGCCTCCGCCGGAGCCACGCCCACGGCGCCCGTCACGACGAGGCGGTCGCGCACGTCCACCCAGGCCTCAGCGCCCACCCACGTCCGCTGCTCGGCAGCCAGCACGAGCCCCAGCCCGTAGCTGCCCCCGAGCGCCGGCCCGACTGCCCCGGGCTTGCCCGCAGCGTCCCGCTCCGCCCGCTGGGCCAACAGCGCATCCACGTTCGCCGCGGTGCTCACGAACGCCAGGTTGTCCGCCCGCAGCTTGCGGGACACGACCCCGATGAGCCGGCCCTCCGCGTCCACCAGCGGGCCGCCGGAATTGCCCGGGTTCAGCGCAGCGTCCGTCTGCACCAGGTGCCCGCCCGACGCCGAGACCACCCCGCGGGAGACGCTCCACTCGAGCAGCCCCGCGAGCTTCCCGCCAGCGAGCAGGCCGAACGGGTGGCCGAGCCCCCACGCCTCCTCGCCCTGCACTGCGACGGCTCCCCTCACCTCCAGCGCGGGTCGGTCCGCAGACGGCACCGTCACCAACGCGAGGTCGTCCCCCGGGGATCGCGCGACCACCGTCCCCACCTCGTGGTGCCCGTCCCGCCAGCGCACGTGGGGCCGGCCGCCGTTCGCGACGCAGTGGTAGGCGGTGACGATGACGAACCCGTCGCCCGACCGAACGCCGGCGCCGGCGCAGTAGGCGTCCCCTGTTTGGACGACGACGACAGCGTCCAGCGCCGCCTGCAGGACCGAAGGATCGATCACGAGCGCCGCGGGCGTTTGCGGCTGCGGATCAAGCCGCCGAGCCTTTTTGAGCCCGCTACCAGGCGCGCGCCCAGCGGGGTCTGCGCGTCACGGAGCTCGTCGAGGCCGTGCTGGATGGCGCCGCGCACGGCCGCGTCGATCGCGTCGACCGACCCCTCCGGGGCGATCGGCGCCCCGATCCGGTAGCGGAGCGTGACGGGCAGCGGGAAGTGGGGCATGGGGCCTACACCGAGCCCCCACGGGATCGACAGGTGGACCGGCCAGATCTCGGCGCGGAACACCTGCGGCAGGTGCAGGGCACGCGCGAGCCTCGCGCCGTCGGACAGCACGTACAGGCTGTGCTGCGCGCCGACGTGGGAAACCGGCACGATGGGCACGCCGGCGTCCTTGGCCAAGCGCGCGTAGCCCTTGCGCCCAGAGAAGTTGACCTTGAACTGGTCGGTGGTCGGGCGCCACGTGTCCTTGTCGCCGCCGGGGCACACAAAAAGGTCGCGCTTGAGGTCCACCAGCACGTGACGGCCCCGCTCGCGACCGGCCCTCAAGACCCCGAGCTCGCCGAAGAACCGGGCGACCGGCGGCAACGAGAACACCATGTCGTGCGCGAGGGCGTGCACTGTGCGGTCGACCCCGAAGCGCCGGATCCACGCGATCATCAGCCCCCAGACGTCGGGGATCGTGGTCCCGCCGGAGTGGTTGGCGACGAGGAGCACCGGCGCGTCCGGCAAGTTCTCCCAGCCCTCGACCTCGAGCCCGAACCAGCCCTTGTCCCCGAACAGCTTGCCTACGCGCTCGGCGATCGCGACAACCCGCTCGGGCCGCACGAGCTCGGGGTCCAGGCCCCAGGGCGCGTTCACCCGCGACCAGTAGCCGCGGTCCTTCTCCTCGCCAACGGGCCGGATCGCTTCGAAGGTCACCCGGTGTCCCGGAACCGCAGCGCCTCGTCAGGGACGTCGAGCCCAAGCTCGATCGCGCGATCCGCGAGCGCGTCGAGCAGCCGCCCGATGCTCATGCGCAGGCTCGGGTGGGCGAGCACGCCCAGGGCGTCTTCGACGGTGAACCACGCGACGTCCTCGATGCCCTCGGCGCCGGCGGGCGTGAAGTCTACGACCTGCTCGGAGAGCTCGAGCAAGTACAGGTGGATGGTCTTGAGCCTGGGCGAGCCATCGGGCGTCGAGAACCCGTAGCGGACCGTGCCGAGCGACCGGCTGACCACCACTTGCGCCCGGACGCCCATCTCCTCGCGCACCTCCCGGACGGCGGTGGACTCGGGGGTCTCACCCGCCTCGATCTTGCCCTTCGCCACCTCCCACGTCGCCCCGTGCCGGCGGACGACGCGGATCAGCGCGATGCGTGGCCGCGCGGCAGTCCAGTCCACCACGAACCCGCCAGCGCTGGCCTGCTCTGCGAACCCGTCGCGCAGGTTCAGCACGTAGCGGAGCGGGATCTCCTCAGCCGCGAACTCCCCGCCCCGGGCGGTCCCGAACGGCACGCCATCGCGGCGCGCCCGCCCGGCGTCCACGAAGAGCACCTGGGGATCTTCCCACAGGCGGTGCCCGTGGTGCCACGCGTCCGACTCCGACCGCATCAGGGTGATCGGCGCCCCGGCGCGGCCCCGGATCGCGCCCGTCGCGACGTAGCCATCCACCATCCGGGAGTTCGCCGGGTGGTACAGCAAGTCGGGCCCCGCGCCGACCGGCTGCCCGTCGTGCGCGCTCACCTGGATTCGGCCGCCAAACAGCGCAAACCTGGTGCCGCCGTGCAGGCGGACGGCCTCGATCACGTCTTGCCCCGTGACCGGCCGGCGGATCGCGCGCGACAAGGCCCGCGCGACGTCGTCGATCTGGAACAACCCGTCCGCCCGGCCGCCCAACCCGAGTCCAACCGCGCCGTGGCGCAGGAGCCAGGTCAGCGTTCGGGAGAGTCGGTAAGAGTCGATGCCGGACACGAGGGAGCCGTCGAGGACGAAAACATAACCCTACTTCGTGAGCTTCTTCCACCAGCCGTTGGGCTCGTCGCCGTAGTAGCGCATCAAGAGCTTCCGGAAGCGCTCCTCTTTCCGCATCTCCTCGAACGCCGGGTCGAGGCGAATGTCTTGGCGGTACTCGATGTTGTGTAGGGTGTCGAGCTTGCGCATCCCACGCAGGGACTTCTCCAGGAAGCTGTAGGACTTGTCCTGTTGCCCCGCGGCGGCGTAGATCTTCGCCCGGTGCAGGTCGGCGTAGGCGTCCCCCGGGATGATCGTCTCGAGCTGCTTCATGATCTCGAGCGCCTCGTCGTACCGCCCCTGGTGGGCGAGGCACACCGCGAGGTTGTTCATCGCGTGGTCGTCGAGCGGCGCGAGCTCAAGCGCGATGCGGTAGTACTTCTCTTCGGTGACGTACTCCTTGCGCCGCTTGAACGTCAACGCGAGGTTGTTCCAGCCCGCGGGATCGTCCGGGTAGAGCTGGGTCATCCGCGTGTAGACCTTCTCTGCCTGCGCGTAGTCCATCGCGAGGTACTGGTAGTATGCGAGGATGTTCATCCCCATCGGGTCGTCGGGGTCGAGCTTCAAGATCTGCCGCGCGAAGTTCAGCTCCTGCTGGATCTGCTTCGCGTCTTCGCGGGCGTCCTGCGTGTCGTACCAGTCGTTCAGCCCCCAGCCCTCCGTCACGTGCACCGCGACCGGCTGGTCCTCCTTGTCGGCCTTCTCGGCGTCAGGCTCTGCGTCGGCGACCGTCCCATCGTCGGGCACCGGCGCGACGATCTCCGTGCTGGGATCGAGGTCACCTGCCCCGGTCGTGGCCGGCCGATCGTGGTGTGGCGGGGGGTCGGGGTTCCCGGACGCGACGTGGTCGCCCAGGTTCCGGCCGCCGCCCATCTTCGTGAGGGGCCCGCCGTGCCCGGGCTGCAGGTAGTAGCTGGTGATCGGGTCCGCTGTCTTCGGGCGCTCGGCCTCGCGGATCGCGACGACACCCTTCTCCTCCCCCGCGTAGTCCCCCCGCAGCAAGCGCTGCAGGTACTCGGGCGAGGGCTCGACCCCGCCGGCCCCGCCCGCCGCGCCCCCGCCGAAGAGCTGCGCCAGCAACGCCAGCTGCAGGCCGATCACGGTGAACGCCATCGCCAGCAGCGGGAGCAGCAGGTCGCCCTGCTCTCCGAGGAAGCGAGGCAGCCAGAACCTCCGGACCACCCGCGCCTCGACGACGACGCCTTGCTCCTCCAAGCGCAGCGACGCGTCGCGGCCGAGCACGGCCTGCTGCTCGCCTACCGTGACGACGTAGCCGTGCCCTCCATCTCGCGCGTACCGCAGCCGGAACGGCAGCCCGGGCACCTCGCCCTCCCCCTCGACCCAGAACTCCAGCGGGCGACCCGCCACTCGGACCAAGATCGCCAACCGAGCCCGCCCCCCGGCCGGGACGCGGATCCGGGGGGAGTCGTCGCGCCACCGGGCGTCGGCGTCGGTGGTCGAGAGCGCTTCGGGCACGGTCACCGCTACAGCATAGCCACGGGGAGCCCTCGTCGTGCGGCCGGCGCCGATACCGACGCTCGGCGAACCTCGCGTCGGCATCGGCGGTTGTTTTACGCCGTTCCAAGGCACGGTCTGGCGAAGCCGCCGAAGACGTCGGCTCCGCCAGACCCTGCGGGGAACGGCGAGGGTGGGGGCCAGCGAGCGTCCCGCTTCGAGCGATTTCAGGATGTTGGAGCCGCCGTGTTTGCGCAGCGCCGGGGCTGGCCCCCGGTTACCCGCGACAAATGCCAACAGCGGCCCTCATCATCATCGGCAACGAGATCCTGAGCGGAAAGTTCGCGGACGAGAACGGGCCGTACCTGGTGCCGCGCCTGCGGCAGCTCGGCTGCGACCTCGGCCGCATCGTCGTGATCCCCGACGAGCCGGACGTCATCGCCCGCGAAGTTCGCGCCTGCAGCGAAGCGTTCACGCACGTGTTCACCAGCGGCGGTGTCGGGCCGACGCACGACGACGTCACGTTCCCATCCGTCGCGCTGGCGTTCGGCGTGCCGGTCGTGCGCCACCCGACGCTCGAGGCGATCTTGCGAAGCCGGCTGGGGGACGCTTGCAACGACGCTGCGCTGCGCATGGCCGAGATCCCCGAGGGCGCGGACCTGTGGTGGGACGGGCTCGTGCGGTACCCGTTGATCGTGATGAAGAACGTCGCGATCTTCCCCGGCGTACCCGCGTTGTTCAAGCTGAAGTTCGAGGCCGTCGCCCACCGGTTCGCGGGCGAGCCCGTGTCGACCGAGCGCGTCTGGACCTCGTTGACGGAGCCAGAGATCGCAGATTGCTTGACCGAGGCGGCGGGGCGATGGCCCGGCGTCGCGATCGGGAGCTACCCGCGGTTCGAGCTCACGCCCCCGAAGGTGCTAGTGACGCTCGAGAGCCGGGACCTGGCCGCGCTCGCTGCCGGCGCCGCGTTCGTGCGTGCAGGGATCGCCGATGTCGACTGACGAGCCGGCCCCGCAGCGCAAGAACCCGCTGCACGGCGTCACGCTGGAGCGCATCGTCACGGACCTCTACACCGCGTACGGCTGGGAACGCCTGGGCGAGATGGTGAACGTGCGCTGCTTCACGCACGATCCGAGCGTCCCGTCGAGCCTGAAGTTCCTGCGGCGAACGCCCTGGGCGCGCGAGAAGGTGGAGAGCCTGTACTTGTGGCACCTGCGGGAGCTGAAGCGGGCGGGGCAAGGGTAGGGCTTGGCCCTACGGCTCCTGCGCCCAGGCCACGACCAGCGCCCGCTCCTCCGGCGTCATCCCCGTGAGGTTCCCGAGCGGCATCGCGCTCGACGACACCATCGTCGCGATCTTCGCCGCGGCGCCGCGGGCCTTCGCCTCGCCGTCCAGCACCAGGCCCAGCGGCGGCGCTACGAAGCCTGCCTGCGTCGGCGTCGTCGCGTGGCACGGGGCGCAGCGCGACGCGACGATCGGCGCGACCTCCGCCCACGCCACGGTCGGCCCGGTGTGCGGCGTAGGCGCCATCGCGATCACGATGGCAACGCCGCCCGCCACCGACAGCCCGACGAACGCCCCGTAGGGCTTCCCCTGCCCCTTGCGGTTGAACACGTGCCGGATGCACAGCCCGACAGCCCCGACCGCGGCCAACACCAGCCAGCCACGCCCGTTGCCGTAGGTGAACGGAAAGTGGTTGGAGACCATCACGAACAGCGTAGGCAGCGTGAAGTAGTTGTTGTGCAGCGAGCGCAGGCCGCCCGCTTGCCCAAACGCGAGGTCGGGGGCCTCGCCCCGCGCGGCGGCGTCCACCATCTTCCGCTGCGACGGGATGATCACGAAGAACACGTTCGCCGCCATGATCGTGCCCATCATCGCGCCCACGTGCATGTACGCGGCCCGCCCCGGCAGGAGCTGGAACAGCCCCCAGGCGGCGGCGGTCAACAGCGCGTACATCACCACCCCGAACGCCGCGGGGCGCCGCACGAGCGGCGTGCGGCACAGCCCGTCGTACACGAGCCATGCCGCGACGAGCGACCCCACGCCTACGCCCACCGCAGGGCCCGCAGCCAGCGGCCCAGCCATCCACGCGCTCGCGTTCAGCCAGTACACGACGAGCAAGAGCCCGACGCCCGACAGCCAGGTCGTGTAGGCCTCCCAATAGAACCAGTGCAGCGGCTCGGGCAGCTTCTCGATCGTGTAGCCCTTTTTGAGCGCGCGGTAGAACGCCCCGCCGTGGACGGACCACACGTCGCCGACGATCTCGCCTTCGGGCCCCAGCGCGACCTTGCCATCCGGGCCCCGGGCGACGGGCCGCACGTTGTTGTTGAGCCAGTTGAAGTAGAAGCTCGCCCCGATCCAGGCCGCGCCCGCGATCAAGTGCAGCCAGCGCAGCGCGAGGTGGGCCCAGTCGAGCAGGTACGGGAGCATCGGCGTATCTCAAACGAACCGCGCGGTTTGTCAAGCGGCACCGGCCCGAGCGGGGCACGGGGCGAGTCCCAAAACTTAACGAGACTCAGAGACTGAGATTCGTTCGGTCACCCTCAACACCCCGCCCCCCTCCCAAGCAGATTAGAACGCGCGATGCTCACCGTGTGCGCGAAGCGCGCCCTGATCGACGGCGTTTTTCGCCCCGCAGCCGTGCGGATGGACGGCCCCCGGATCACCTCCGTCGGCCCGCTCCCCGCGGTCCCAGCGGAAGACGCGCTGGTGTTGGACGACGACGAGGTGCTGCTCCCAGCGCTGACGGACGTGCACGTGCACTTGAACGAGCCGGGCCGCACCGAGTGGGAGGGGTTCGCGACCGGCACGCTGGCCGCTGCGCACGGCGGCATCACGACGCTGGTCGACATGCCGCTCAACTGCATCCCGGTCACCACCACGCCCGAGGCGCTGGAGGTGAAGATCGCGGCCGCGCAGCGCGCCGAGCTGCACGTGGACGTGGGGCTTTGGGGCGGCGTGGTCCCCGGGAACACGGGCGGCCTGGCTGCGATGGTGGAGCTCGGGGCGTTCGGCTTCAAGTGCTTCACCTGCCCCTCCGGCATCGACGAGTTCCCGGCGTCCACGGAGCGCGACGTGCTCGACGCGATGCGGGTCTTGAGCCCGCTCGGCGTGCCGCTCCTGGTGCACGCCGAGCTGGAGACCGAAGGCACCGTCTCGGTCGGTGAAGCGAGCTCGTACCTGCGCTACTTGCACAGCCGGCCGCGGGCTTGGGAGGACGCCGCGGTGGCGATGGTCATCCGCAGCGTGCGCGCGACGGGCTGCGCCGCGCACATCGTGCACCTGTCGAGCGCGTCAGCCCTCCCGATGATCCGCGCCGCGAAGGCCGAGGGCCTGCCGCTCACTTGCGAGACCTGCCCGCACTACCTGGTGCTGGCCGCCGAGGACATCCCAGACGGCGCCACCGAGTTCAAGTGCGCGCCCCCGATCCGCGAGCGGGACAACCAGGACGCGCTGTGGCAGGGCCTCCTCGACGGCACCATCGACTTTGTCTCGTCCGACCACTCGCCGTGCACCCCCGCGCTGAAGCTGAAGGAGTCTGGCGACTTCGAGCGCGCGTGGGGCGGGATCGCGTCGGTGCAGCTCGGGCTGCCGAACGCGTGGACCGCCGCCCGCCGCCGCGGGATCCCGCTCGAGCGCGTCGTCCACTGGCTCTCCGCTGCCCCGCCGGCGCTGGTCGGCCGGCGTCACGGCATCGCCCCCAGCAGCTCTGCGAACCTCGTCGCGTTCCGCCCCGACGCGCCGAGCACGATCCACGCGTCCGACCTGCTCTTTCGCCACCCCCTCACCCCGTACCTCGGCCACGCGGTCACCGGCGTGGTCACCGGCACGTGGCTCCGCGGCGATCGCATCGTCGGCGGCTCCCTCCCCACGCCCCCCCGCGGACGGTTGATCCGCCGCTTCGAGGACTCATGAGCGCTCCCGCCACCGCCTCCTTCCCCGGCCTGCTCGACCTCGCCTCCCAAGACCTGGGCGGCAAACCCCTGCTCTGCTCCGACGACTTTTTCGCGGGGATGGAGAACCTGGTCAAGCCCGCTCCCGCGGCGTTCGACCCCGACGCGTACACCGAGCGCGGCAAGCTGATGGACGGCTGGGAGTCGCGCCGCAAGCGTGTCCCGGGCCCCGATTGGTGCATCGTCGAGCTGGGCGTGCGCGGCACGATCCGGGCGGTGGACATCGACACGTCCTTCTTCATGGGCAACCACCCGCCGTTCGCGAGCCTGTGGGCGTGCAACGCGGCGGGGCGGACCCCGGAGTCGCTGAGGGACCAGGAGCCCTGGACCCTCGTGGTGCCGGAGATGCCGCTGCGGCGCGGGTCATCGAACGTCGCGGTCGCGACGGCCGACGCCGGGGCGACGTGGACGCACGTGAAGCTCGTGATCTACCCGGACGGCGGCGTGGCCCGACTGCGGGTGTACGGCGAGCCCGCGAGCGACGACGGCGTCGGCGAGATCGACCTGGTCGGCGCGCAGCACGGCGGGCGGGCGGTCGCGTGCTCGGACGCGTTCTTCTCGTCGATGGACAACCTCGTGCTGCCGACGCGCGCACCGCACATGGGCCACGGCTGGGAGACGCGGCGCAGTCGGCCGCCGGGGGAGGACTGGATCATCCTGCGGCTCGGGCGCGTCGGCGTCGTCAACCGCCTGTTGGCCGACACGCACCACTTCAAGGGCAACTACCCCGATCGCTGCGCTGTGGACGGCATCCTGTGGCCCGACGCCCCGCCGCACGCGCTCGTGCAGTCGGGTGACTGGTCGCCGGTCGCGCGGAGCAGCAAGCTGCGCGCAGACAGCGTCCACACGCTCGACGTCGCGAACCCCGGCCCCTGGTCCCACCTGCGCCTGCGCATCTTGCCGGACGGCGGCGTCTCCCGGCTCCGGGCGTTTGGGCTCCCCGCGACGCCCACCTGCACAGACCCCGCGGTCGAGCGCGTGAACGCCGCCAACGCCGACCGCCTGATGGCCGTCTGCGGGTCGCACCGCTGGGTCACTGCGATGATGGCCGCCCGCCCGTTCGTCTCCGCTGCGCACCTGTACGGCGCCGCCGAGGACCTGTGGTGGCACCTCGGAGACGGCGACTGGCTCGAGGCGTTTGGGCACCACCCCCAGATCGGCGCCGACGCCGCGACCCTCCGCGAGCGGTTCGCACACACCGCCACGCAGAGCGCGAACGAGCAGTCCGGCGTAGCGGGCGCCGACGACGCGACGCTCGCTGCGCTCGCCCAGGGCAACGCGGACTACCAGGCCCGCTTCGGCTGGATCTTCTTGGTCTGCGCCACCGGCAAGTCCGCGAGCGAGATGCTGACGCTCTTGCGAGAGCGCATCGACAACGAGCCCGCGAACGAGCTGCGCATCGCGGCTGGCGAGCAGGTCAAGATCACCCGGCTGCGCCTCGCGGCGCTGGGGACGAAGGCATGAGCATCTCGACGCACATCCTCGATCTCGCGCGCGGTCGGCCGGCGGCGGACGTGACGATCCGGCTCGTTGGCCCGGACGGCGTGGTCCACGCAGGGCGCACCGACGCCGACGGTCGCTGTCGGGACCTCCTCCCTCCCGGCGACCTGCTGCCGGGCACCTGGCGCCTCGAATTCGACATCGGCGCCTACCAACAGGCCCTCGGCGGCGAGCCGTTCTACCCACGGGCGACCGTGGAGTTCACCGTGAACAGCCCGCCGCAGCACTTCCACATCCCCCTGCTGCTCAGCCCCTACGGCTACAGCACGTACCGGGGCAGCTGATGAAGAAGTGGGTCGCGGGCGGCTGCGGGGCGGTCGGCTGCGTGGTGGCGGGCGTAGGCGTGCTCGCGCTCGCCGGGGGTGGCTACGCAGTCTGGAACGCGCAGGCGGGGTCCGAGGAGGCCCTCCGCGCCGCGCTCACCGAGCTGACCGGCGACGAGCTCACGTTCGAGTCGCTGGAATTCGGCTGGACGGCGGTGACCGTGCGCGGGGCGGAGGTCCACCGGGCCGGGAAGCGCATCGCACGAGTCGACAGCATCGTGCTGTACGCCGATCCGAGCACGTTCAGCACCGACACCTGGGACGTGCGCCTCGTCGAGGTCGAGGGCGTCCACGGCGCGCTCGCGCTCGGCCCCGACGGCTGGGAGCTGCCGCCCCGGACGATGGCGCTCGTGCAACAGGGCAGCGACGCAGATGTCGACTGGCCGAAGCTCGCCATCGCCGACCTCGTCGTCGTGGGCGTCGACTCCACCGCGGAGTCCGCCGATGGGCAGATCACCGCAACCGTGGAGTCCGCCACCGTCGGCGGCATCTCCGCGTCGATGGACGACCACGGGCTCACCCTCGGCGTCCAGC
>CALQBK020000048.1 GCA_943328795.2 Bifidobacterium breve | reverse complement strand
GGCGAGCACGCCCTTCACGTTGCGGAGCTTGCTCATGAGGCGCGTGAGCTGGGTCACGTCCTGGACGACGACGCCGAGCTCGCAGCGGGCGCGGTGGTCCGTGGTCGCTCGCACGTCCGCCTTCCACAGGTTGATCTTGTAGGTCGCGCAGAGCCCCGTGATCTCGGCGAGCAGCCCAGGGCGGTCCTCGCTGTCCACCACCAAGAGCCCCTGGTGCAAGGTGGACACCCGGTCGTCCCACGCCACGGCGACTTGCCGGTCGACGTCCAGCCCCCGCACCTCGGGGCACTCTTGCTTGTGGATCGACATCCCGCGCCCACGGGTGATGTACCCGATGATCGCCTCCCCCTTCATCGGGCGGCAGCAGCGGGCGTAGTCCACCATGATGTCGGTCTCGCCGTTCACGAGGATCGGGCTGTCGCTCTGCCGCCTCACCCGCTGCAGGATCGACGCCATCACGCTGGGAGGCGGGATCGTGCTCGTCGGCGCCTCCGGCACGACCACGCGGGCGGCCTCCCCGGGCGAGATGCCGCCGCCAAGCAAGTCGGTCGCGAGCGCGTCCAGGTCCTTGTACCCACGCGCCTGCAGCCGCTCGGGCACGGCCTTGTCGTCCTCGGCCCGCTTCAACGAGCTGCCGATCTTGCGGAGCGCGCCGTCCAAGAACTCGCGGGCGCTGCCCAACCCCTGGTCTTCCAGCAGCTCCCGGAGCCGCTTGCGCATCTTGCCTTGCGCGCGGTGGCTGGTGGCCCAGCTGAGCCAGTCGCGGGAGGGGTTCGCGTCCGCCTTGGTCAGGATCTCGACGGTGTCGCCCGTCTTGATCGGGTGGCGAAGGGGGACCATGCGCCCGTTCACCTTGGCGCCGCACGCGCGGTTCCCGACCTCGGTGTGCACGTGGTACGCGAAGTCGAGCGCGGTGGCCCCCTCCGGCAGCAGGAGCACGTCCTTGTTCGGCGTGAACACGTGGATGTTCGCCGCGAGATCGCTGCGCGCCGCCTCCATGAAGTCCGCGGGGTCTTCGACCTCTCGCGCGAGCTGGATGAACCCCCGGAGGCGCGCGATCCGCTCGAGCTCGGCGTTCGTCACGGTCAAGCGGCCGTTCTTGTAGCGCCAGTGCGCCGCGATGCCGTCGTCGGCGATGCGGTGCATCTCGGGCGTGCGGATCTGGACCTCGATCGGGCGCCCGTCGGGGCCGACGACGGTGGTGTGCAACGACTGGTAGCCGTTCGACTTCGGGACCGCGATGTAGTCCTTGAACCTGCCTTCCACCGGCATGTACAGCAGGTGGATGAAGCCGAGCGCGATGTAGCAGCTCTCCCGGTCCGGCACGAGCGCCCGGAACGCCAGCAGGTCGTACAGGTCCGACAGGTCCTTCTGCGACTTCCGCACCTTGTTCCAGATGCTCCACAGGTGCTTCACCCGGCCGGTCACCTCGACCTTGATCCCCCGCGACGCGAGCGTCTCGGTCAGCAGCCGGGACGTGGTCTCCACGTACGCCGCCCGCTCCGCGGCGTCCGTCGCCAGCCCTGCGACGATGCCGGCGTACTCCTCGGGGTACAGGTACTTGAAGCACAGGTCTTCCAGCTCGCTCTTGATCGCGTCGAACCCGAGCCGGCTCACCAGGGGCGCGTAGATGTCCAGGGTCTCTTGCGAGATGCTGCGCTGCTTCGCCTGCGGCTGGTGTTCGAGCGTCCGCATGTTGTGCAGCCGGTCCGCGACCTTGACGATGATGACGCGCAGGTCCTTCCCGAACGCGAGCACGAGCTTACGGAAGTTCTCCGCCTGCTCCTCCGCCTTCCCTCGGTACGTCAGCTTCGAGAGCTTGGTCACGCCGTCGACCATCTCCGCGACGTTTTTACCGAACCGCTCCTCGATCTGCTCTCGGCTCGCGAGCGTGTCCTCGATCGTGTCGTGCAGCAGCCCGACGGCGATCGTCTCGACGTCCATCTTCAGGTCCGCGAGGATCTCCGCCACCGCCAGCGGGTGGATGAAATAATCGTCTCCGCTCTTACGTTTTTGGTCGCGGTGACAAAACGCCGCGTACGTATAGGCGTCGAGGATCAGCCCGACGTCCGCTCCGGGCGCGTACGCCTGGATCTTGTGGATCACCTCGTCGATCACGCCGGGCTCGTCATGTTTTCAACGTGCGGCGATTGTGCGCCTCTGTCAAGGGCCGCCGACCGTGACGGCACCGTGACACCCACGAGAGGCTCACGGAGTACAAACGGCGCCCCTGTCCGGAGCATTTCGATGTCGTCCTTCTCCCCCATCGCTGTCGTCGGTCTCGGATGCATCATGCCCGGGGCGCTCGATGTGCCCGCGTTTTGGCGCAACACGCTCGAGCGCAAGGACCTGATCACCGACATCCCGAAGACGCACTGGCTGGTCGAGGACTACTACGACGCGAACCCGAAGGCGCCGGACAAGACCTACGCCCGGCGCGGGGCGTTCTTGCCGGACGTCCCGTTCGACGCGATGGGCTTCGGCATCCCGCCGAGCACGCTCCCCGCGACCGACACGAGCCAGCTCATCGCGCTGATCGTCGCCCAGATGGTGCTCGACGATGTCTCACGGCTCGGCGCGCGGAAGCTCGACCTGTCGCGTACCTCCGTGATCCTCGGCGTGACGGGGGCGCAGGAGCTGCTCTCCTCGCTGGTCTCGCGGCTGCAGCGGCCCGTGTGGGAGCGCTCGCTCCGGTTGAGCGGGCTCGAGGAGACGCAGGTGCAGGAGGCTTGCGACCGTATCGCCAGCCACTACGTGCCGTGGCAGGAGGCCAGCTTCCCGGGGCTGCTCGGGAACGTGGTCGCGGGTCGGATCGCGAACCGGCTGGACACCGGCGGGACCAACTGCATCACGGACGCCGCGTGCGCGAGCGCGCTCACCGCGGTGCAGACGGCGATCTACGAGCTGCAGCTCGGCCACTCCGACATGGCGATCACCGGCGGCTGTGACACGCTGAACGACATCTTCATGTACATGTGCTTCTCGAAGACCCCCGCGCTGTCGGTGACGGGAGACTGCCGCCCGTTCTCGGACGAGGCCGACGGCACCTTGCTCGGCGAGGGGCTGGGCATGCTCGCGCTGAAGCGCCTGGAGGACGCCGAGCGCGACGGCGACCGCGTCTACGCGGTGATCCGCGGCATGGGCTCGAGCTCGGATGGCCGCTCGAAGAGCGTGTACGCACCGGTGAGCGAGGGCCAGGCGAAGGCGTTGAACCGGTGCTACGAGCAAGCCGGGTACTCGCCCGCGAGCGTGGACCTGGTCGAGGGGCACGGCACCGGCACGAAGGCCGGTGATGCCGCCGAGCTGAAGGGGTTGAACCTCGTGTTCCAGGGCACCCGCTCCGACACGCAGTGGTGCGCGCTTGGCTCGATCAAGAGCCAGCTGGGCCACACGAAGGCTGCGGCCGGGGCTGCGGGGCTGATGAAGGTGGTGCTCGCGCTGCACCACAAGATCCTGCCGCCGACCATCAAGGTCAAGCAGCCGAACAGCCTCGTGGACTGGGACAAGAGCCCGTTCTACCTCGCGACGGACTCCCGGCCCTGGATCACGGGGCGCGGTCACGCGCGGCGGGCGTCGGTGTCGAGCTTCGGGTTCGGCGGCACGAACTTCCACGTGACGGTCGAGGAGTACCTGGGCGCAGCGGCTCGGCCCGCCCGGATGGACCGTTGGGGCGTGGAGCTGTTGCCGTTCGGCGGGGACACCGTCGAGCAGGTTGCCGCCGCGCTCGGCGAAGCGCTGGTCGCTGCGCGGGCGCTACCCGCGGACCCGGCGGCGGCGGACCGCGAGGTGACGGCGCTTGCACGGCGGGTGCACGACGCCTACGGCAGCACCGTTCGCCCCGTGCGCATCAGCGTGCTCGCGGCTTCGACGGAGGCAGGCGGCTGGGACGTGGTCGCGAAGCTGACGCGTGCGCTCGAGGCGCTCCACGCGGGGAAGCCTGTGGTGCGCGGCGGGATCTGGTTCCAGCCCGGCGTCGAAGCCGGTCGGGTGGCCTTCTTGTTCCCCGGCCAGGGGAGCCAGTACCTGGAGATGGGCAAGGGCGTCGCGATGGACGTGGACGTCGCGCGCACGGCGTGGGACGAGGCGGACGCGTGCTTCGCGGAGGACGACCGCCTGTCGTTCACCGTCTTCCCGCGCCCGGCTTTTGACGAGGCGGCGCAGCGCGCACGGGAAGCCCGGCTTGTCCGCACTGAGTGGGCGCAGCCCGCGATCGGGGTCGCGAGCGTGGCGCTCCTCCGCACCTTGGCCCAGTTCGGCGTGCGGCCGGACGTGACCGCCGGGCACAGCTACGGGGAGCTCACGGCGTTGTACGCCGCGGGTGCGCTTTCGTACGCCGACTACGTGCGGGCGAGCCGGCGCCGCGGGGAGCTGATGGCCGAGGCCGCCAAGGTGCCGGGCGCGATGGCCGCGGTGGTCGCGAAGGCGGCGGACGTGACCGAGGAGCTCCGGCGCCTCGCGAAGGCGGGCATCGAGGGTGTCGTGATCGCCAATTACAACAGCCCCGAGCAGACGGTGATCGCGGGGCCGACCGAAGCACTCGAGGCCGCGGTCAAGCACCTCGACTCGGCGGGCTTCAAGGCCGTCCGGCTCTCGGTCGCGACGGCGTTCCACTCCCCCGTGGTCGCTCCCGCCGCGGACGCCTACGCCGAGTGGCTGCGATCGATCGCGTTCAAGCCGAGCGCCCTGCCGGTCTACAGCAACGCCACCGGCGCTGTGTACACCGCGACCGGCGCTGCGATCGGCGCCGCGTTGGGCGAGCACCTGCGCAGCCCGGTGCGGTTCGTGGACGAGGTCGAGGCCATGTACGCCGCGGGCGTGCGCACCTTCATCGAGGTCGGGCCCTCTGCGGTGCTCACCGGCCTCGTCGGGCGTTGCCTCCGGGGCCGCGGTCACACCGCGTTCGCCACGGACGCGAAGGCTACGGACGCCCGCACGTCGTTGCTCTCCGCGCTCGGTCAGGCCGTGGCCGTCGGGCTTCCGGTGCAGCTCGCCCCGCTCTGGAGCCAGCGCGAGGTCCCCGCTGTGCGGCCGCCGCCCAAGATGGCCGTGATGATCAACGGGTCGAACTACGGCAAGCCTTACCCCAGCGCCGCGATGCCGCCGGTCCCCCCGAACCCCCCGAAGTCCACCCTGCCCAAGTCGGGCGGCTCGAGCTCGGGAGGGGGTGGCGCTGGTGGCCGCGTGTCGCCCCCGGTGGCTCCACCAGCGTACGCATCGGCGTCCCCGTCGGCGTCTGCCTCCCCGTCCGCCTCCCCGTCCGCGTCTGCCGCTGCGGTCGGCCCGGCCCCGGTCGCCCCCTCCAGCTCCTCCCAACCTGGGCCCCTCGCCTCGTCCCCCCGGCCGGTTTCCCCCGCGGCGACGCCCCCGAGGCTGGCATCAGCCATGGGATCGAATATCGCTCCGCCTTCGCCTGTGAGTGCCATGAACCGTCCTGCCGATCCTTCCTGGGTGTCCGCGTTCCTCGAGAGCCAAAAGCAGGCGGCCAGCGTGCATGAAGGCTTCCAGCGGGCCATGACCGATGCTCACATTGCGTTCCTCCACGCCCACGAGGAGACCTCCCGCGCCATCGTCGGCCTCGCCTCCGGCGCCCCCGTCGCCGCGCCGGCCTTCGCCCCGGCCGCCGCATTCGCCCCGGCCGCCGCCTTCGCCCCCGTCGCTGCCTTCGCCCCCTCGCCAGCGTTCGCGCCCGTCGCAGCGCCCGCCGTGTACGCCCCGGCGCCCGCCGTGTACGCCCCGGCGCCCGCGCCGGTGGTCGCCGCCCCCGTGGCGATGCCCGCGCCTGTCGCTTTCGCGCCGGTCGTGGCGCCCGTGGCCCCGGCGCCTGTTGCCGCCCCGGTGCGCGCGTCGTCCGTCGTAGCAGCGGCTCCCGCGCGGCCGGCTCCGGCTACGAGCGGGCGTGACCTCACGGCGCTGCTCCTGGCCGTCGTCTCCGAGAAGACGGGCTACCCCGCCGAGATGCTGAACATCGGCATGGATCTCGAGGCCGACCTCGGCGTCGACAGCATCAAGCGCGTCGAGATCCTCTCGGCGATGCGCGAGCGCGAGCCCGGGTTGCCCGAGGTGGACGCCGAGACCATGGGCGCGCTCAAGACGCTGGGCCAAGTCGTCTCCGCGCTCGGCGCGGCCACTGGGCCTGGCTCGGCCGGCGCCGCTGCGGTGTCCGCGCCGGCCGCCGTGGCTACCTCGGCAGGGGCACCCAGCGTTGACCTCGTCGCGCTGCTGCTCACAGTGGTCGCCGAGAAAACGGGGTACCCGAGCGAGATGCTCAACCTGGGCATGGACCTGGAGGCCGACTTGGGGGTCGACAGCATCAAGCGCGTCGAGATCCTGTCCGCGATGCGGGAGCGCCAGCCGGGGTTGCCCGAGGTGGACGCCGAGACGATGGGCGCGCTGAAGACGCTCGGCCAAGTGGTCGGAGCGTTGGGGGACGTCGCTCCCGCAGCCGCCAGCGCGCCAGCGCCGGTCGCAGCCGCCCCCGCGCGCGGCGTCGCGCCGGGCGTGGACCTCACCGCGCTGCTGTTGGCGGTGGTCGCCGAGAAGACCGGGTACCCGAGCGAGATGCTCAACCTCGGGATGGACCTCGAAGCGGACCTTGGCGTCGACAGCATCAAGCGCGTCGAGATCCTCTCCGCGATGCGTGAGCGGGAGCCGTCTTTGCCAGAGGTCGACGCCGAGACCATGGGCGCGTTGAAGACGCTCGGGCAGGTGGTTGGCGCGCTTGGCGCGGTCACTGTCACGGCGCCGGACACGCCGGCGATGGTCACCCAGGCCGGGGTTACGCCGGGCACGGACTTGACCGCGCTGCTGCTCGCCGTCGTAGCCGAGAAGACCGGGTACCCGGCCGAGATGCTGAACCTCGGGATGGATCTCGAGGCGGACCTCGGCGTAGACAGCATCAAGCGGGTGGAGATCCTCTCCGCGATGCGCGAGCGGGAGCCCGGCTTGCCGGAGGTCGACGCGGAGACGATGGGCAGCCTGAAGACGCTGGCGCAGGTGGTCGGCGCGCTCGGCGCGGCTGTCGGCGCTCCCACCGCGGAACCGGCGCCGGTGGCGGCCGCGGGGGGTGGCAACGACGCGGTCGGTCGCTACGAGCTGCAGCTCTTGCCGCGCGCGGCGGGCGTCGCGTTCGCGCCGGGCCCGCTGGTAGTCGTCGGGGGTGGAGACGTCGGGGCCCGGGTCGTTGCGAAGCTCAAGGACGCCGGGGTTGACGTGGTGGTTGGCGCGCCGGACGGCACGCGCGGGGTGGTGTTCCTGGGCGCGCTCGACGCCGGGAGCGCGGACGCCGCGGACTTCGACGCCTCGGGTAGGGTGAGCCGTGACGCGTTCCACGCCGCGAAGGCGGCGCGGTTGGACGCGGGCGGAACGTTCGTGACCGTGACCGCGCTCGGCGGCGACTTTGGCTGCAGCGGGGCGCTCCGTGGGCCGTCGTTGCTCGGTGGGCTGGCCGGGCTGACCAAGACGGTCGCGCTCGAGCACCCGGCGGCGTTCGCCCGCCACGTCGATCTGGCCGGCGCTTCGGCCGAGCTCCAGGCGACCTGGATCGCCCAGGAGCTGCTGCAGTCTGGGCCGGTCGAGGTCGGGGCGTCGCCGCAGGGGCGGGTCACCCCCGGGTCCTGGTTAGCCCCGGAGGCGCCGGTGGGCGCGCCGTTGCCGATCGGCGCGGACGATGTCGTGGTGATCTCCGGCGGCGCCCGCGGGGTGACTGCCGCGTGCGTGACCGCGCTCGCCGAGCGCACCCGCTGCCGCCTCGTGCTGCTCGGACGGTCGCGGATCGACGAGGCCGAGTCCGCCGAGATCCAAGGCGCTGTCGACGAGCCCGCTCTGAAGCGCGCGCTGTTCGGCATCGACCGCACGTTGACGCCCGCGGCTGCTGGTCGCAAGGCCGCGGCGATCCTCGCGGCGCGGGAGGCCCGGGCGAACATCGCTCGCATGGAGTCCGCGGGGTCCAAGGTGCGGTACCTCGCGGTCGACGTCTTGGACGGCACGGCGCTCACCGCGGCGCTCGACGGCGTGCGTCGGGAGTGGGGCGCGATCACCGGCCTGGTGCACGGCGCCGGCGTGATCGCGGACAAGCGGCTGCTCGAGAAGTCGGACGCGCAGTTCGACGCCGTGTACAACACGAAGATCGAGGGTGTCCGGGCGCTGCTCTCCGCCACCGCGAGCGACGCGCTGAAGGTGATCTGCTTCTTCAGCTCCGTCGCGGGCCGCGCGGGGAACATCGGGCAGTGCGACTACGCGCTCGCGAACGAAGCGTTGAACAAGCTCGCGGCAGCCGAGAAGCGCGCCCGCCCCGGCGTCGTGGTCAAGTCCATCGGCTGGGGGCCGTGGGAGGGCGGGATGGTCACCCCGGCGCTCAAGAAGCAGTTCGAGTCGCTCGGCATCCCGTGCATCCCGTTGGCCCGCGGCGCGGCGATGTTCGTCGCCGAGCTCAGCGGCGCGAGTGACGCCGTCGAGATCGTCGTCGGGGGCGCACCTGGCCCGCTCTCCGCCCCGCCCCCGGGTCGGACGACAGTCGTCCGCGGGGTCGCATCGAGCACGCACAGCTTCTTGCGCGACCACACGGTCGACGACAGGCCGGTGTTGCCCGTCGTGATGGCGCTCGAGTGGTTCGTGCAGCGGGCCCAGGAGCTTCGGCCAGGCATGGCCGTCACGGTCGAGGACGTGAAGGTGCTGAAGGGCGTGGTCCTCGAGCACTTTGACAACGGCGGGGACCGGTTCGAGGTCGTCGCGGTCGAGGCGGGGTCGGATCGCTGGACGATGGAGCTGCGCTCGCCGCGCGGCGTGCACTACCGCGCGAGCGTGTCGGTCCAGCCCGTCACGGCCACCCCCGGCGCGCCCCAGCGCGTGGCCCACGACCAGTTCCCGCACAGCGTGAAGGACGTCTACGAACGCATGCTCTTTCACGGCCCGGACTTCCACGTGATCCAGGGGATCTCTGGGATGTCGTCCGGGGGCATGGAGGCCAAGCTCACCGGCGTCGTGGACACCGCGAATTGGCCTGGGGACGGGTGGTCGACCGACGTGGCTGCCCTGGACGGCGGGCTTCAGCTCGTCGTGCTCTGGACCCAGCTGATGACGAAGAAGGCGGCGCTGCCCACCGGCATCGGCAGCTTCCGCACGTTCGGCCCTCCGAAGGGCGGGCTGTTCTCGGCCGTGCTGTCGGCGCGCAAGACCGGCGCCCAGAACACGGTCACCGACGTGTCGTTGATGGACGCTACGGGCACGCTCATCGCCGAGCTGCGCGGTGTCGAGGCCCACGCGCTGCCCGGCGGGACCTACCCGGTGCTGGCGACCCGCAGCGCCGCGCAGGCGAAGTAGCGCTGCGCAGGCGGATTAGCGCGGATTAGCGCTCGTTAGGCGCGCGTGACGGACGCGATGCCGGCCACCGTCGCAGGCACGATGCCGCGCTCGGTGATGATGCCGGTGATGAGCTCGGCGGGCGTGACGTCGAACGCGGGGTTCTTCGCCGTGGAGGTCGCTGGCGCCGTGCGGACGCGGATGAAGCGGCCGTCGTCGGACCACCCCCACACGTAGAGCACCTCGTCCGCGTGGCGCTCCTCGATCGGGATGTCCGCGCCCGTGGCCGTGTGGCTCGCGATGGTGGTGGTGGGCGCCGCGACGTAGAACGGCACGCCGGCCGCCTTGGCCGCGAGCGCTGACGTGTACGTCCCGATCTTGTTGGCCACGTCTCCGTTCGCCGCGATGCGGTCACTGCCGACGATCACCATGTCGATCTCGCCGGCCTTGAGGTAGTGGCCGGTCGCGTTGTCCGCGATGATCGCGTGCTGGATGCCCTCCTGGCCGAGCTCCCACGCGGTGAGCTGCGAGCCCTGCTGGCGCGGCCGAGTCTCGTCGACGAACACGAACGGCACCGCGCCACCGCGAGCCGCCGCGTAGATCGGGGAGAGCGCGCTCCCCCAGTCGACGAACGCGAGCCAGCCGGCGTTGCAGTGCGTCGAGACGCGGGGGTTCGCCGTGACGATCGGCGCGCCGAGCTCGCCGATCCGCCTGCAGCTCTCGGCGTCATCGTCGCAGAACGCGTTGGCGGCGGCGATCGCGGCCTCCCGCGCGAGCGGGATGTCGTCCGCCTCGGCCTCGATCGCGCTGAGGACGTAGTCGATGCCCGCGAAGAGGTTCTGCGCGGTGGGGCGCGTGCTGCGCAGGTGGTTCGCCGCCGCGGCGACGAAGCCGTGGAAGTCGCGCTCGGGCGCCTCCACCGCTGCTTGGGCGACCCCGAGCGCGCCGGTAGCGCCGATGGCGCCTGCGCCGCGGACCGTCATGTCGCGGATCGCGACGGCCGTCTCGCGGTACGTCGGCAGGTCTACCAAGACGAAGCGATGGGGCAGCTTCGGCTGGTCGATCATCCGGATGACGCCGTTCTCCCACCACAACGTGCGGGTCTGTACTCCGTCTACGCGCATCGTCGGCTCCTTACTGCATGTCCGAGGCGGTGCGGGGCTCGAGCTGCCAGGTCTCGTAGCTGTAGTACAAGGGCCCGGTGACGCTGTCCCAGTGGGCGCCGTTCGACCCGTCGAAGTCGTAGAACAGGTCGTCGATGCTCACCCCCGACGAGGTGGTCACGGCGCCGTACGCCTCGTCGCTCGTGGCGGTCACGTCCGCGAGCGAGACCAGGCAGCTCTCGTAGCTCTCCCAGTCCGCCGGCGCCTCGGACAGCACGGTCACGACCGGGGTGCTCGTCCCCGTGGTCTGCACGTCGGCGAGGTCCGTCACCACGAGCTCGGTGAGCCCGTAGAACTCGTTGACGGAGCCGCTCACCGTGACGGTGTCGCCGACGCTGACGTCGTACGCGAGGTCCTTGAGGAACACGACCAGGCCGGTGCCTGCGCCGCCGCCCTCGTCCTGGATGAAGAAGTAGCCGCCGTCGTCGTCGTCCCAGTCCTCGCTGGTCACGACCGCGTCGGTCACCCGGACGGGACCGCAGATGCCGAGCTGCACTTCGGCGCAGGTCGAGTCCACCGCGTCGGGCAGCGTCGGGGCGGGCAGGTCGGCCTCGCTGCGTGGGTTGATCGAGTACTCTTCGTACGCGTAGAACAGCACGCCCGTGATGCTGGGGTACGTCGCGCCGCACTCGATGTCCTCGTTGTAGAACCCGTTGTCGATGGAGACGCCGGAGGACAACAGCCCCGTGCCGTACTCGTTCACGCTGACGAGCGCCTGGTCGGAGAGCGTGATGAGCACGCTCTCGTAGGGGTCCCAGTCGGTGACGCTGGAGCCATCGCCCACGTCCACGGCGGGAGGGACGGTGCCGGTGCCGGTGATCTCGACAGAGTCGATGGCGAACTCGGTCCAGCCGTAGAAGTCGGTCGGGGTCCCGGTCATGGAGATCTCGTCCCCGACGTCCGCGAAGATGTCGCCGACGCCGTCGTACGACCACACGTAGATGCCGGAGTTGGCGCCGCCGCCCGCGTCCTGGGCAAAGAAGCCCTCGTCGCCCTGCGTGTGGGGGCTCGTGACGATCACGTGCTCAATCGTGACGCTCTGGTCCAGCGGGACGACGCCGGTGCGGATGTCGGCGATGGTGTAGCCCTCGCCGCTGCTCGACGTGTCGCTGTCGCTGTCGTTCCCCTTGTCGTCCACCGGCTTACCACCGAGGTTGCAGGCGGTGAGCAGGGCGGGGACCAGGAAGACGAGGGCACGGGACATCGGAACTCCAAGAGCGCGCGGCGTATACACGGGGTCCCGCGCGTTGTCGACACCTGGCGCCCGGGAAACCACCGCGCTGCCGGTCGGCCGGCGGTCGAGACGGTTGGACTCGCGCCGTCGGGGGCGGTGGGCTAATCGCGCCTCCCGGAGGTCGGATGGAGTCACCGCTCGGAACCATCGAGAGCCCAAGCGCGCTGCGCGTGCGGGGGCTCGAGCGTCGCTACGGCGGCAAGCCCGTCGTGCGTGGGCTGGAGCTGGACGTGAAGATGGGGGACCTGTACGGCTTCCTCGGCCCCAACGGCGCCGGGAAGACGACCGCGATCCGCTGCATGCTCGGGCTGATCCAGAAGGACGCGGGCGACGTGGAGATCCTCGGGGAGCGTGACCCGGTGCGCCAGCGGGTCGGCGTGGGCTCGATGGTCGAGACGCCGCACTTCCACGAGTGGCTGTCCGGCCGGGTGAACCTGCGGCTCGCGTGTGCGTACGCGGGGAACACGGCCGGGGTGGACGAGGCGCTCTCGCGGGTGGGGCTCGCCGAGCGGGCCGATGACAAGGTGCGCGGCTACTCGCTCGGCATGAAGCAGCGGCTCGGGATCGCCCGGGCGCTGGTCGGGAGCCCGAAGGTGCTGATCTTGGACGAGCCGACGAACGGGCTCGACCCGCGCGGCATGCGCGAGATCCGCGACCTGCTCAAGGAGCTGGTCCGGCGCGACCGGCTCACGGTGTTCGTGAGCTCGCACCTGCTGGCCGAGGTCGAGGCGATGTGCAACCGCGTCGGGATCATCGACCGCGGCGTGCTGAAGGCCGAGGGCCGGGTGGCCGACCTGCTCGCCGGGCGTGGCGACGTGACTGAAGTTGAGCTCGGCGTCACGGACAAGGCCGCCGCGCTCGCGGTGTTCGACGGGATGGGCGGGCTCGCGAAGCTGATCGGGGACGGGGAAGAGGGCCGGCTCCTGGTCGGGATCTCCGGTATGGACGTCGCCACGTTCAACCGGCGGCTCGTCGAAGCCGGCGTCGGCGTGACGACCCTGTTGCCCCGCACCCGCTCGCTCGAGGACCTGTTCCTCGAGGTCACGTCCACCGAGGATGAACTCCGGAGGCGCCCATGATCCCGACGCACTTTCCTTGGATGATCTGGGCGGAGCTGCGCAAGCTCTACAGCCGCGGGACCGGCATCGGCGCGCTGGTGATCGCCGCGCTGGTCGGCCTCGGCGCGGTCGCGGTCATGTACCAGGCAGGTCACAACGACACCGCGCAGATCAACGGCGCGAGCTTGTCGCAGATCGTGAAGCTGAACGCGATTGAGTGCTCGGGCTGGGCGCTGACCGCGCGAAACTTCTTCGTGCTGCCGCTGTTCCTCTTGCTCGCCGCGGCGAGCAGCGTCGCCGGCGAGATCGGCGAGCGCACGCTGCGGGAGGACCTGGTGCGCCCGATCCCGCGGTGGTCGGCCCTCGCCGCGCGGATGATCGCGGCGGCGTCCCTTGCAGCCGTGACGCTCGTGGTGACGGCCGCGCTGTCGTTCTTGCCCGCGCTGGTCCTGTTCGGCCTGCCGGCGCCCGGCGCTGTCCCGGTCGACTACCCGACGGTCGGCCACCTGGCCCTCGGCTATGCGGCGAGCTTCGCGTCGGACGTCGGGCTCATCGCCATCGCCGTGCTGCTCTCGCTGATCGTGCGTTCGGTAGGGGGCGTGGTGGTCACGCTGGTGCTCGTCCTCATGGCGGACGGCGCGCTCCGGGGGCTGCTGTACGTGCTCAACATGGCGTCGGTGGCGTTCGCCGCGAAGCTCCAGCCGTGGACGCTCGGGAACGCGCTCGGCTGCTGGCAAGGCTGGTCCTCCGAGTTCGAGCCGATGCGGTTTGTCGCGCTGGCCGTCGTGATCGTGGTCGCGACGTCGGCCGCGATGGCCAGGCTGTCGAAGATGGACGTGCCTTAGCCCAGGATGTGCCGCAAGCGGCCCCTCCTGGGCTAAGTTATTCTGCTTCGCCCTGCTTCCTTCGCCAGACCGGGGCGAAGCGAGCGCCCAAATTGCGCGCTGCGGCTGCGCCTCGCGCACACTTTGGGCTAGCCCTACCCCCGCACCAGCACCACCACCCTCCGCCCCTTGCCGTCGATCTCGTAGCTGTGCACGCGCTCCTCGACGAACCCCGCGGGGGTCCCGGGCTCGTCCCGCGCCAGCATCAGCACCAGCCTCCCGCCGGGTCGCAGCAGCCGCCGTGCGAGCTTCGCGACGTCGTCCGGCGCCCGGAAGGCCCGGCTGATCAGCCCGTCCCAGCCTGCGTCCAGCGCGTCGGCGTCCCCGTTGTGTACGTCCGCGTTGGCGAGCTTCGACTCTGCGAGCACCATCTCCAGGAACGCGGCGCGCTTCTGCCGGCGCTCCACCAGCGTGACGTGTACGGCGGGGTGCCACGCGGCGAGCGCGATCCCAGGGAACCCAGCGCCGGAGCCGAGGTCGAGCCAGCGACCCTGGGCGGCGAGCGTGCCGACGGCCTCGTTGGCGTCGTCGAAGTGCGGGTCGACGGGCCCTGGGCCGACCAGGTCCATCGACTTGCGCCAGGACTCCAGCACGCGCCGGTGCGCGGCCAGCGCCGCGCTCGCGAAGTCAGGAGGCGCGATCACGCTGGGCTGGGGCTGATGCCGTACGCCTGGCGGACCTTGGTCCGCACCAGGCCGAGGATGATCAGCGCGCCCAGCGGGAAGCAGCAGTTCGGGACGTACAGCACGCCGAGCGCCAGCCCGCCGTACCAGGCCCACTTCTTGCCGCTCACGAGCGCGTTGGCGACGACGAAGTTCGTGATCGTGAACAACGCGCAGGTGAAGAAGAACGTGATCCCGATCAGCACCCAGGCGAACCCGGGCAGGTCCCCCGACTCGGTGGACCCGAAATTATAGCCGCCGGCGCAGCCGAGCAGCAGGAACATGAACCCGGAGAGCCAGATGAGGCCGCGGGCGCTGGACAGCAGTCCGTCGTTGTTGATGATCGTGGCTTTGTCGAGATCGTCCATGTTCGGAACCTTGAACCGGCTGTATAGCGTAGACCTTCGCCGTCCGCACGCCCGAGCTCTGTCCGCTGACCGGATGGGAAAACCCGCCCGCCGGGGGTCGATGATCGCGGCAGGACGGGATAGATCCCCGGCTTCCACGCGGAAAGGCCTTGTCTGAATTCGATTTTGCGAAGAGCGTCACGCCGATCGGCATCGACCAAGAACTACGCTCGTCTTACCTTGATTACTCGATGTCGGTCATCGTCGGCCGCGCGCTGCCCGACGTGCGGGACGGTCTGAAGCCCGTGCACCGCCGCGTGCTCTACGCGATGCTCCGCGAAGGTCTTGTTTCAAACCGCCGTTATTCCAAGTGCGCCGGCGTAGTCGGCGAGGTGCTGAAGAAGTACCACCCGCACGGCGACGCGAGCGTGTACGACGCCCTGGTCCGCATGGCCCAGCCCTGGAACATGCGGTACCTGCTGGTCGACGGGCAAGGCAACTTCGGAAGCGTAGATGGCGACAACGCCGCCGCCTACCGGTACACCGAGTGCCGGATGACGCGCGCGGCCGAGGAGCTGCTGCGCGACATCGACGAAGAGACCGTCAACTTCCAGCCGAACTTCGACGGGCAGACGGAGGAGCCGGAGGTGCTGCCGGCCGCGTACCCGAACTTGCTGGTCAACGGGGCGGAGGGCATCGCCGTCGGCATGGCGACGAAGATCCCGCCGCACAACCTCACCGAGGTGGTGGGCGCTGTGCTCGCGCTGATCGACAACCGCGAGATCACGCTGCCCGAGCTGATGAAGTACGTGCCGGGGCCCGACTTCCCCACCGGGGGCATCATCCAGGGCCGTGACGGCATCTGGGAGGCCTACAGCACCGGCCGCGGGCGCATCGTGGTCCGCGCGAAGGTGGAGTTCGAGGAGGTGCACGGCCGCGAGGCGCTCATCATCACCGAGCTGCCGTTCCAGGTGAACAAGGCGCGCCTGCAAGAGGACATCGCGGGCCTCGTGCGCGACAAGAAGATCGACGGGATCTACACGATCCGCGACGAGTCCGACCGCCACGGCATGCGCGTGGTCATCGAGCTCAAGCACGACGCCGTGCGGGAGGTCGTCCTCAACCACCTGTGGAAGCACACGCAGCTGCAGAGCACGTTTGGGGTCATCCTGCTCTCCATCGTGCAACAGCGGCCCCGGGTCCTCACGTTGAAGGAGATGTTGGAGTTCTACCTCGCACATCGGCGCGAGGTCACGCTCCGGCGCACCCGCTACCGGCTCCGCAAGGCGAACGAGCGCGCCCACATCCTCGAGGGCTTCCGGCTCGCGCTCGATCACATCGACGAGGTGATCCGCATCATCCGGGCCGCGGGCACGGTGGACGCCGCCCGCGAGGGCCTGATCGCCCGCTTCGGGTTCAGCCAGGTGCAGGCCCAGGCCATCCTCGACATGCGGCTCCAGCGCCTCACCGGCATGGAGCGCGAGAAGATCGAGGAGGAGTACGCGGCCTTGTTGAAGGACATCGCGTACTTCAAGAGCATCCTGCAGAACGAGGGCGTGCTGCTCGGCGTCATCCGCGAGGAGCTCACCGCCGTGCGTGATCGCCTCGGGGATGCCCGTCGCACCGAGATCGCCGAGCGCGCAGGCGACGTCTCGCTGCTCGACCTCGTGGCGGAGGAGGACCAGGCGGTCACCCTGTCGAACAACAACTACATCAAGCGTACGTCGATGACCGAGTACCGGATGCAGCGGCGTGGCGGGACCGGCAAGCGCGGCATGGCCACGCGGGACCAGGACTTCGTCCGGGACCTGCTGATCGCGAACACGCACGGCAAGCTGCTGATCTTCACGAACCTCGGGCGGCTGTACCAGCTCGGCGTCGTCGAGGTCCCGGAGGGCACGGCCACGGGGAAGGGGCGCAACCTCGCGAACCTGGTGAACATGCCCGACGGCGAGCAGCCGGCGCGGGTCGTGCCGGTGCGCGGGTTCGAGGACGGCGGGGATCTGCTGTTCGTCAGCAAGCGCGGGATGATCAAGCGCACGGAGCTCGCGGACTACGCGCGGGCGCGGGCGAACGGCCTGAACGCAGTCGACATCGTCGAAGGCGACGAGCTGCTGACGGTGGTGCCGGCCGGGCGGGACCAGGACGTGATGCTCGTGACGCGGAACGGCCGCGCGGCTCGGTTCAGCGGCGAGACCGTTCGACCGATGGGGCGCGGCGCCCGCGGCGTGCGCGGGATGAGCTTCAAGAAGCCGAAGATGCTCGGCGACCACGTGGTCGGGGTGGTGGTGCTCGGCGAGCAGCCACACCTGCTCACGGTCACCGAGCGCGGCTATGGCAAGCGCACGGAGTTCGGCGCGTACGGGGTCAAGGGGCGCGCTGGCATGGGCGTTCGCGACATCGCGACCAACGAGCGAAACGGCGCGGTCGTCGGCGCCGTCGCGGTGGACGATGTCGACCAGCTGCTGCTGATCACCGACACCGGCCGGCTGATCCGGATCAACGTCGCCGAGGTCCGCATCTGCGGGCGTGGCTCGAAGGGCGTGCGGCTGATGCGCCTCGACGGCGACGAGCGCGTGGTGGCGATCACCCGGGCCGACGCCGAGGAGGGCGAGGAGGTCACCCCGATCATCGAGGATCCGGAGGACGTCGCGTCCGCCGAGGTCGCGGAGCCGGACGACGAAGAAGACGACGCGGACGAGCCGGGCGACGAGTAGGGACCAGGCGGGGCTCGCCGCCTTGCCCTTCTGACCGGCCCCCTATAGACGCCGCGCCTTCCCGGAGCCCTCGTGCTCGGTTCGCGCTGGCCTCTCGTCGTCATCCTCCCCCTCTTGGCGCTCTCGGGGTGCTTGCCCCAGGCTGTCAACGGTGGCGACCCGGATCTCACGGGAAAGGCTGTTCGCGTCACGTTCTTGCACACGTCCGACATCCACGCGCGCACGTTCCCGTACAACTTCGACCCCTCGGTCACCGACAACGGCCTGGGCCTCGAGGACGAAGCCGGCCCGTACGGCGGCCTCGCGCGCATTGCGACGATCCTGAAGCAAGAGCGTGCCAAGTCGGGGCGCGTGCTCCACCTCGACTCCGGCGACAGCTTCCAGGGCTCGGTCACGTTCAACTACTTCGACGGCGAGGCGGAGTTCCGCTCCCTTGCCGCGATGGGGCTCGACGGTGCGGTCATCGCGAACCACGAGTTCGACGACGGTGCCACGAACCTGGCCAACCAGGCGGTGTCCTGGGCGACGTTCCCGCTGTTGGCCGCGAACTACCAGTGGGAGGACGCCACCGAGCCCTGGGCCACCACGATGGGCGAGGTCGCACAGCCGACGGCGATCTACGACCTCGACGGGTTCCGGGTCGGCGTGATCGGGATGGCCAACTTCTCGTCGCTGAACTCCATCGACGAGGAGAACAACTCGCTCGGCGTGAAGACCATCGACTCGGGCGACGTGATCCCGCACTACGCGGACCTGCTGCACGCGCAGGGCGCCGACATCATCGTGCTCTTGAGCCACATGGGCGTAGACGAAGACCGGCTGTTGGCGGAGACGTTCCCACAGATCGACCTCATCCTCGGCGGGCACAACCACGTCGCGCTCGACCCGCCGCTCGTGATCACGAACGCGGTCACCGGGAAGCGCATCCCCCTGGTCGACTCCGGCGCCTTCTCCAAGTTCGTCGGCCGGCTCGACATCGTCGTCCAGGACGGGGTGATCTTGTCCACGGACTACGAGCTCTTCCCGATCGACGACAGCGTCGCGGAGGACCCCGCGATCGTCGGGCTGCTCCAGGAGTACCAGGACGTGCTGGACGACGAGCTGAACATCAACCAAATCCTGGGCTACGCGGACGAGCAGCTCAACCGGTACGGGTCTACCGGCGGGGACTCAATGCTCGGCAATTTCACGGCCGAGGCGATGCGGGCCTTCCCCGGGGTCGAGACCGAGATCGCGCTCACCAACACGCTCGGCATCCGGTCGGACATCCCGGTGGGCAACATCACGATCGACACGTTGTTCAACACGATGCCGTTCGACAACACCATCACGACGATGTTCTTGTCCGGTCGCGAGGTGCAGGAGACGCTTGATTTTGCGACCGCGCGCTCCAGTGAGCGGGGGTGCCAATCGCAGATCCAGGTCGCCGGCATCGCGTTCACGATGGACTGCGACGCCCAAGTCGCGACGGACATCCTGATCAACGGCGTGCCGCTCGAAGAAGACGGCGTGTACGAGATGGCGACCAACAACTACATCGCGCACGGCGGCTCCGGCTTCGAGGTGTTGCAACGCAACACCACCCAAGTCGACACGGGCATCTCGATCCGCGACGTCGTCCGCAACGAGATCATCCAGCGGTCTACCCTCCCTCAGCCCGACGCCGGCGTTGCCGTCGAAGATGGGCGCATCAACGCGGTGTACTGATGATGCTCCTCTTGTTGGCTTGCAGCACCCCCGAGCGCGTACGGATCGAGCCGAGCTTCGTGAACGTCGTGATCACGTCCGGCTCCGTCGGCAGTGAGGCCGACCCGCTGCCGTTCTCCGGGGCGACGTCGCTTGAGTACGGCATCACAGTGACGACTTCGGACGTGAACGGCGCGAGCTACCCGTTCAACGGCGACCTGAACTTGGCAGTCCGGCCCGGGAAGTTCACCGAGGACCCGGTGATCTCGCTGGTCGACGGGACCTGGTCGGGCACGATCCACTTTAAGGACGGCTTTGGCCCAACGCGCATCTGGGCGACCGACGAGGGCGACCGGGACGAGGACTCCGCCCGCGTGCCGAGCTTCGCAGCGGGCGTGAGCGAGGCGATCTACTTCGCGTACCCCACGATCGCCGAGATGCAAGCCACGGACGACGTCGAGACCAACCAGCTCGAGGGCGAGTTCGCCGAGCTGCGCGTGTCGGACCGCACCGTGATCGTGATCGCGCGCGACGCCGCGGGCTTCTGGGCGTCCGACATCGCGGACGAGCCGCGCAGCGGGAACTACGTCTACGTCTACACGTTCAACCGGCCGGACGACAGCCTCGCGCTCGGCGCGCAGCTCACCCAACTGAACGGGATCAACCAGGAGTACCTGGCGTCGACCCAACTCTCGTACCCCACGCTCGGGGTGACCGGGGCGGTCTTCGACGTGCCCGCGGCGAACGAGCTCTCGACCTGTGATGACGCGGAGATGGAGCTGCTCGAGGGCTCGCGCGTCTCGGTCACCAACGGCCAGATCCCGTCCACGTTCACGACGGACAGCGAGGACTACGCGGACTTCCTGACCTACGGCCAGTGGCCGCTGTCGTACGGGTCGTGCACCGTGTATGTCGAGAGCGCGTCCACCGCGCAGGACTTCTTCCCCACCGAGCACGTCGGTGAGACCCTCGGCAGCGTGTCCGGCATGTTGAAGGAGGTCTTCTCCAACTGGGTGATCGTCGTCATCGACGGCGCCGACATCGCCAGCGGCCCGCCCGCTCCCCCACCCGCCCGTGCCGCCGCGCCCCGCACCGCGAAGTCGCACAGCCGCCAATACTATCCGGAGTTCAAATGATCACGCTGCTCACCCTGGCGCTGCCGCTCTTCTCCGGGGTCGCCCACGCCGGTGACTTCATGGACGTGTGGGTCACCACCGCGTTCGAGGACGAGAACGCGTTCGCCGGGCCGACCGACGACGACGCCGCGCCCAACTTCGTGATGCGGGGCAACTCGACGTTCTTCGAGAACTACGAGACCCGGTTCTCGGACGACATCTCGCAGTCGTACCTCGTGCTGTACCGCAAGGACGACGGGTTCAACCCGCACGTGTTCACCGAGGCGGCGATGGTCCTGCGGTTCGCGCCGTACATCGACGCGGATAGCTCCAAGCCTGGCGTAAACATCGCCGACGACGGCAGCTACGTGCGCATTGGCTACAAGTTCGGCCGCCCGGACCACAACCTGTCGCTCACCGGCTACGCGGTGGACGCCAACCGCTTCCGCCTCGGGTACAGCTACGACCTGACGTGGGGCGGTCGGTCGGTGTTCGTGTTCGACCCAATCGCTGCGCCGGGCGCTCGCCTGCAGTACCAGAACGGCAGCTTCTACGCGTTCGCTGGGCTCAAGACCGCGATTGGCCAGTTCAACACCGACAACAGCGAGTACACCCCGAGCCAAGCCTACTACGGCTCGTTGTACGGCCTCGGCGGCGAGCTTGGGAAGAACCTGCGGCTCGAGGGGGGCTTCGGCAGCTTCCAACAGGGCCAGCTGGACAGCGTCACCGACGCCTCCAGCCCGCTTTACCACACGATGATCAACGCCATCGGCGGGTGCGCGCAGATCAGCGTGCGGTCCACCGACAAGATCGACTACATCGTGTCGAACGAGCTCAAGCTCTACCGCAACTCTCCGGACTTCGTGAAGGACACGTACATCTCCCACCGCCACGTAGACGGCGTTGGGTTGCTCGTGCAGACCGAGGCGAACGTGCTCGCGCACAACTTGCTCGATCCCGCGAACACCGGCTCGAGCTTGGTGGAGAAGGCCGTTGCCGGCGACTTGCAGGCGCTCACGGTCATCGGCACCACCGAGATCGGCGTGGACCTCGTGTACAAGGACCTCGCGTTCATCGTGTTCAACGTGCCCGGCATCACGAGCCAAGTTGGCATCCCGACGACGATGCAGACGTCGCCCCAGATGTACGCGCGTGGCAAGGTCTCCCACTACTTCGAGAAGGCGCACGTGACGCCGTCGCTTGGCTTTGGGTACATGAAGCCCGCGAGCTACAACACGGGCGACGCTTGGTATGTGCAGTACGACGCCGCGACCGTGCGTCACGTGCCTGACGGGCAGACCCCCGCCGACATCTTGTCGAGCGTCGCGGGTGTCCAGTGGGACGTGTCGAAGAGCGTGGTCGGCGTAGGCGAGCTGCTCTACACGCTCGACAACAACGAGTCCGTCTCGGTGTCCACGGACGGCGAGAACACGTACGCGCAGGCGAGCGCGCTGGTCCGCAACCGGTTCGGGTTCAACATCCTGATGCGGGCGCGGTTTTAGGTACCGCTCCGCTGCCCAGCGGCAAGGCGGTACGCCCCAGCATTGAGCTCCGACTCTCGCGCGTTCGACCAGACCTGCCATTGCTCCTCCGTCCCCGCGGTCCCCGCCTCGGCCAGCTCGGCAACGCGCTCGACGACGTCGACCACCTCCGACCAATTGGTCACCGGGGGCGCGCAGCGCCTGCCGCAGTGCGTCTTCCCGGTTCCAGATCCAAGGTGCCCCGTCACCGACCAACGCGACCGACGACGCCTTGTCGGCACCGTGCCGGAGCAGGTCTTAGCGCATCAACTCCAAGACCGCGTCCGCGTGGCCCAGCGCGGCGTCGATCACTGGCGGCACGGGGGCCGGCACCTCCGGCCGCGGACCGACTTCCACGCCCCGACGGAGCGCACGCGCGCGCGGGGGCCGGCACACACCACCAGCCCGCGCCCGTTGACACCATTGCGGATCGCGCGCGCGCGCGCGGGCGGGCAGCCGCGGTGCAGGCCGACGCACAGGCATCCGTCGGATCGCGCGCGCGGGGGCCGGCGGCAGTCGCGCGAGAGGTACTACCAGCCACAGCGAGCCATTGACGCGTTCCGACGTTCTTGGATGGGGCATTGCGGGTCAGCCCGCCGACAGCTACGATGCAGACGGTCCTGATGCCCCTTCCCATCCGGCTTCCCCACTATGTTCTCGAGGCACGACATGAGCTGCGACGACAACGCCCGAACGCTGACACTGGGCACGAAATCCGCAATCTGGTCCTCCGTGCAATTCGTCCAGCCGTGCAAGGGCCGGACGTTCAACACAACGGCCAAGGTCAGCGACGCGGTTTGGGATGACCACGTGATCCTGGAGACCGCCGGATACTCGCTGGCCGACATCGTCGTTCACGCCGAGGGCAACAACTTCAGCCCGAATTTCACTTATCGCGTTGTCCTACAGTTTTCGTTTGAGAACGACACCTGGATTGACGGCGGTGGCTCCCCTTACGTCCTCGTTGCGCTCCAGGCCACCGGTGTCTATGTCCCACCCGCTGTGTTTGCCGATCGTACCAAGTTCGGCGCCCGCATCCGCGTCGTGGTCCAGACCCAGGTCTCCGCGGGAAGCACCAAGACCGAGAAGGGCAACCTGAACATCGGCGTCGCACTGCGCTACCTCAGCTAATGCCCGTCCCCGCCTACCGCTTCGCGAGCGCCGTTGGTGGCACAGCCGGGGGGGTGATCGAGGGTTCGGGATGGGTCACCAACCGGGCTCCAGGCGGCCCGGTCCTTCGTCGCCCGCACAGCGACGCCCCCCTCCCCGGCCCGGTTGCGGACGAAGCCCCCGCCATCGATGTCCGGGCCCTCGCCGACACGGGTCGGGAGCGGTCGGCCATGGCGGGCCGGCGGTGGCTCGGCGTGGACCGGGCGAAGATGCCGGGCTTGCGAGGTGATGATGCACCGGCCTACGGGTCGTTCATCGGCTGTCTTAGTGACCTCGATGCGCTCGGCGCAGGGTGGTTCCGGGAGGGGCAGCACGGCGACCTGCTCTGGCGACAAATCTTCGGCGGCCAGCAGATCCCGGCGCCTGCGGCCATGCTCGAGGCGCTGACGAAGGACGACTTCGCTGCCTTCGCCGACTTCAACAAACGTCTTTCTCGCGCAGTGACCGACCACGTCCGACTCTTGCCCATGGTATTCCAAGCCGGGAGCGGGACGGGGGTGAACTCCTGGACCAGCGAAGGCTCGGATTTTCTTTGCGACCCGTCCACCTGTGGGCCCTGCCCGGTGCCGCCCGGTAGTAACGATCCGGCGGCTGCAGCCTGCCGAGCGATGATCTACACCTATGACGACGTGAAGGCCGGAAAGCCATCTCACCAGCCTGACGTGCTGATCCCCGCTATGTGGGGGTGGGATCCGTGGTACTGGGACGATGCCGACTGGCCCGCGCACGGCATCGAAACTGAGGTGAACTACCAGAAGTTCGCGCTGAACGTGTACAACCCATCCACCGAGAGCCTATACATGCGGCTGGCGGCCAGCCGGAAGGCGATGGGTATCGCGGCGTTTGGCGAAGCGGTCGGCATGTTGCTCTCCGACTGGGCCAAGAAGTTGCGCAGGCAGGGCCTCGACCTCGCGGACTACGTTCCGTTCTTGGAGCTCGGCGCGGAGTGGGACTCCTCTTGGACGCAGGGAGGCGGCACGCTTGCCGACCTGGACTTGGTGTCCGCCCGGGAGTACGCCCGCTACGTCGGTGTGCTCGCCACTTCCATCCAGGCCCATTGGTCGGGGGCGCGCTTCAAGGCCGCCGAGCTCGGGTCGACCGGCCTGGTCAACCAGATCGACGAGTCGACGGCCTGGCTAGGCGCCGCGCTTTCTTTAGGCCTTCCAGCGGAGGCGACCGCCTACAACCTATGTATTTCTCTTCGTGCCGCCCTCTCCGAGCTGGTGCCGGTCTCCGCCGAGTGGCGGCTCGCGTGGGAGCTCGCTGTGATCGAACCGACCCTCGGGCTCATCGAGCTCATGCGGCTGCTGGCGAACTCGGAGACCATCCTGCATTTCCTGCTCTACGCACTGGCGAAGTTCAAGGCCACCGGGCTCTCCATCGTCTTGAACGTACTCGTCCAGTCCGCCGCGCTGGATCCGGTCAGCGCGGCCCGCATCACAGCGGATCCAGGCTTGCTGTTCCTGCTGTGGGCGCAGGATGCGGCCAGACTCGACTTCCCCCCCGAGGACAAAGCGATCCTGGCCAGCGACCTGGTGCACGCCGTGGGTTTCCACTGGTTTCTCTGGACCAGCAATTCGAGCTCCGGGCTGGATGGGGATAACCAGTACCGCAACGAGACCTACCTGCAGCACCGCGTGGTGGCCGCGCTCCGGACGAACATCATAGAACCCTGTCGGGTTTCCCTGGGCCGAGGCCTGCTGTGGGGCGCCGGCAACGTCGGGTTCCCGAGTGCCTCGACGGCCGAGCACGCCAACCCGCACGCGACACCGACGTACCAGGCCGCGATGCTCTCCCGGCTGCTCCTCGCGTGTGTCGGGCTGGGGGCCGACCACGCGCTCTGGTATTCGCACATGGCGGACCTGGACTCCGGGGGGCTCTTCGCCAAGATGGGGCTCCGATACGACGAAGGCGACGCCGCCAGCTTCCGCGCATCCACGGACGCATTCCCGAAGCCAAGCTGGTTCGGGTTCAAGCGGCTCACACGGCTCCTCGCAGTCACGGCCGAGGTTGAGATCCTCGTGAATGGGGGCGAGAGCCCGGACGGAGTCGTCTTGCTGCGACTCACGGCATCCGCCGCCGGGTACGACCCGGGCGCGATTGGTGGGTATAGCGCCAGCGGGCAGACATACAGCCACGCGTTCATCCCCTGCGTAGACGTGCGCGTCGAACGATCGACCGCGTTCGGCGACTTGAGTCCGACGCTGACCAACACCTCGGTCGCGTGGGCCCGCTTCACCCTGGGGCTGGTGGGGTCGTCGGGCAAGAGCCGGGCACCGCCGTTCGCGCGTCTCGCCCTCGCACCGGCACCGACATCGCCCGCCGGAACCGAACAATTCGCCGGCCTCGACGAGGCGCGCGGAGGCAGCATGTCCTACGCGGCCTCCGCGGCCCTGCCCGACTGGCGCGACGAGGACGAGAGCCTGCTATCGGGCTTTGGGCACACCACCCAGGCCGTGGTTGTCGGCTCGCGCTCACTCGACATCTGCGTGGACGCGTCGGATGGGCGGAGCAACCCCGGGCTGGTCGCGTACTTCACCAACGGGCGTAGGGGCGAGCTGGTGGACCATGGGTAAGCGCGCGTCGTGCCGCTGGTGCGTCGCCGTCGCACTGGCCCAGAACATCTCTTGCAAGCCAGGTAACTTCGTCGAGCTGTCCCTCGGAACGGACATGCTGTGCGGCGAGCACCCGGGCGGGCGATGGGAGTGCTTCCAGCCCGACGAGCAGGGACACGCCCGACGCTTCGACATCCCGCGAGACGACTACCTGTTCGTTAGCCCAGACGGGGGAGGCGCATGCGCCATCCGTCCTGAGGATTCGGGGGTCGATTGTTTTGGAGAGAACGCGCCGACGCCCCCGGACATGCAGGTGGCGGCGCTGAGGTACGTGGCTCCCGAGCTGATTCTCGCGATCGGCTTGGATGGGGCGGCCGTCTCGTGGAGCGCCTCCGAGGGCTATCAGGAAGTCCCCGGCGTATACGAGTCGATCACCGCGACCGAAGGCGCGTTTGCGGCCTACCTTTCGGGCACGACTGTGGAGTTCCCCTTCTTCGATTCGGTGGAGCCCATTCCAGACGTCGTCGCGTTCGACGTCGGCGGGTATGCGGGCGTCCACGCCTGGGTAGGCACCGACGGCTGCTTCCACACAGACGGAACCGACATCTGGGGCGATATCTCGGGCACGGACTGCACCGCTCCCTTTCAGCCCATCGTCATCGGCGCGCGGGCGGGCGCCTACGCCCTCGACGAAGACGGGACCGTCCACCAACTGGACATCGTCGGAACGGACG
>CALQBK020000047.1 GCA_943328795.2 Bifidobacterium breve | reverse complement strand
GGGCCGCGCCGGTGATCATGTTCTTGATGTAGTCGGCGTGCCCGGGGCAGTCGACGTGTGCGTAGTGGCGGTTCGCCGTCTCGTACTCGACGTGCGCGGTGTTGATCGTGATGCCGCGCGCCTTCTCTTCCGGGGCCTTGTCGATCTGGTCGTACGCGGTGAACGTCGCGCCGCCCGTCTTCGCGAGCACCTTGGTGATCGCGGCGGTCAGAGAGGTCTTGCCATGGTCAACGTGGCCGATGGTGCCGATGTTGACGTGCGGCTTATTGCGCTCGAATTTTGCCTTGGCCATGGGGTGCTCCGCGCCTGATGAGGCGAATGAACGTTGATTGTTTCGTCGTCTACACGACGCGAGATGGAGCCCTTGACGAGATTTGAACTCGTGACCTCCCCCTTACCAAGGGGGTGCTCTACCACTGAGCCACAAGGGCAGGATTTGGAGCGGGCGACGGGACTCGGACCCGCGACCCTCAGCTTGGAAGGCTGATGCTCTACCAACTGAGCTACGCCCGCGCGTAGATCACCGCGCCCCGGTCGGGGCGCGGTGATCGGTACTGGAGTTGAAAAGATCAGAGAGGGTGGGCAGAAGTGGATTTGAACCACTGTAGGCGTACGCCGGCGGGTTTACAGCCCGCTCCCTTTGGCCGCTCGGGCATCTGCCCTCGAGATGGAGCTAGCGGCGGGACTTGAACCCGCAACCTGCTGCTTACAAAACAGCTGCTCTACCAGTTGAGCTACACCAGCACGTGCCAGAGACACGGCCGGGGCAGGATCCTCTGGCCGCCGCGCCCTAACGCGCGGCCCGGAGGTGTCAAGCCGTCTGGGCGCGGCATCCTGTCCTGCCCGTCATGCCGGCGCGGCGAACAACCCCTCCGGCGCCTTCTGCACGACGTCCAACACCTTGACCTTCAGGATCTCGTGACGTCCGTCGGCGCGGCGCACGCGCACGTCCGTCGGGATCATCACGCCGGGTGCGACCTGCTTCCACGCCCGCAGGTCCCACTCGATCGGGCCCCCGCTGGTGACGAACCGCGCCCCTTCGAGCAACCCAGTCGCGGGGTCCACGTCAATCCATGCGAGGCCGACGTTGCTCTCGTCGCCCCCGGTCCCGAGGCGCAAGCCGGCGTCTCCGCCCTCCAGCAGCATGAACCGGTCGACCTCCGGCGTGCGGAGCAGGTCCGCCGCCCCGAGCGCGATGGTGAGCATGGCCTCGGGCGAGAAGGCGTCGATGGTGCCGACGAGGACGCCGATGTCCCGGGGCGTGACCGTCGAGCCCGTCTTGATCCACGCGCTCCCGGCGGTGGTCACGGCGGTGCTGTCCGTCCCGTTCCCCAGCGTCTTGATGTCGAGCCTGCGGTTCGTGCCGTCGCGCCAGTAGTCCTGTTGGAGCGTGACCTCCTTGTCCCCCATGCGTAGCGTCCGCTCGAACACGAAGTGCACCACGGGTGCGCGCGCGAGCGCGTCGGCCCCGCCCGTCTCCCCCCCGACGGCCTCCGACACGCGGGCCACCCACTGCGCGGCCGTCTTTGCCTGCTCGGGCGCAGCGTCGACCACGGGCGCGCCCCCGGTCGAGAACACCACCGCGTGCTGGCCTGTCGCGCGCTCGATCGTCGCCGCAGCTGTCTCCGCGACGTCCGCGCTGGTGAGGCCGTCGAGGACCAGCACGAACTCGAACCCGGAGTTCAGCTGGAAGCGTTTCACGACCCGGACGTCCGCTCCCGCCTTGCGGGCGCTCGCTGCCTGGGTCGCCGCGGCCTCCCGCGTAGGAAAGTTTCCCGCCTCGACGTAGTAGGACTCGGCGTGCGCCGCCGAGACGCCGAGCGTCAACAACCAAGCGAGGAAGAGGGCCATGCTGCCGCCTTATCCCGGTGTCGCCGGGGCGGGCGGGGCCGGGGCGGTCATCTCGGTCTCCATCGGCACGGGCATGAACGTGAGCCCGAACACCACGACGACCAGCGCCGTGACCAGCCACGCCCGGGCGGTGAGCGGAGGGTCCTGCGCCACCGGTAACGGCCGCCACGCCCCGCCGAACACCGCCATGGCCGCCCACACCCACCACCCGTGCCACCACCAGCCGAGCACGACGAGCAGGGCAATCACCGCGAACGTACGCACCCGCGCCGACCGCGGGTGCAGGGCGTTGAGGACGTGGCCGCCGTCGAACTGGCCGATGGGCACGAGGTTGTTCGCGGTGAGCAGGCAGCCCATCCACGCCCCGAGCGTAGCGGGGTGGTAACTGTCGTAGCGGCCCGGGACGTGCCCCATGCGCAGCATGCCGAGCAGCTTCAGGATCGGCGGGTCGTTGAAGATCATGACCTCCGAGGAGGGCGGCAGCGGCGCCCCCGCGCGCATCCACGGCACCGAGACGAGCACGATCAGGAACGCCAACAGCGCGCCAGCGAGCGGGCCAGCGGCCCCCATCTCCAGCAGGGCCTGCCGGCTGCGCGGCAAGGAGCGCAGGCGGATGACCGCGCCCAGCGTGCCGAACCCGGCTGGGAACGGGATGAAGATCGGGGGCGAGAGCTCAAACCCGTGGAGCCGCGCCACCACGTAGTGCCCCGCCTCGTGGACCGCCAGGATCGAGAGGAACGACAGCGCGAACCACAGCGGGTCCAGCGGCGACCCGAGACCGTCGTCCCACGCCAGCTTGTACATCACCACGACGCAGACGAAGGTCGCGCAGAACCACGCCGCGGCCCGGCGCCACTCCCGCGCCACCGAGGCCACGCCCGGTTCGCTCAGTGCAGCGTCTGGCGGACGTTGACCTCGTAGACGCCGGTGCCGCTGTTCCCGCCTACGATGATCAGGTAGGTCGTCCCGCCCGGCAGGTCGACCTCGACGTAGCCTTCTTCGCCGCTGGTGCTCGACCGGCCGCCCGCGTTGTTCGTGTAGTCACGAGACGGGCGGTCATCCTCGTCCTGTTCGTCTTCGTCCATCCAGCTGGTGGAGTAGCTCGAGTCGTAGGTCTCGTTCGTCGCGCCCATCGCGGTGCAGTCGGCGACCTGGATCTGCTCAAGCAGCGTGGTCGGGTGGGCCTCGTTCGCGTCCGAAACGCCGTCCAGGTCCCAGTCCTCCTCGCAGCTCGGTACGGACGCCGAGTCGTCGGGCAACGTGCCGCAGGGCTCGAAATCGGTGTCCGAGGACATCGTCGTGGACAAGAACTGCTGGTAGTACAGGTACTCGAGCACGCTCGACGGGTAGCCGAACACCGGCGCGCCGGTGCAGCTCGCGTTGGTCTGCGTCCCGGAGACCGTGGGCTCCGCGACGAGCTCCTGAGGCACGACCGCGACCCAGGGGTCCTCGGGCCCGAGCGTCCCGGCGGAGTCGGAGAAGTGCCGCTTGAGCCAAACGGCGACGGGCACGGTCTCGGTGGCCGGCCTGTCGGTCAAGTCGAGCAGCCAGCGGTCATCATCCTGCACGTCCGGCGTGCTCGTGGAGCCGTCGGGGCTCAAGATCGTGACACCCACGGCCTCGCTCAGCTCGCCTTCACCGGTGATGATGCGCCCGTCGTTCGGGAGCGCGGGCAACACCAGCGCGTTCACGTCCAGCGGCGAGAAGATGTTCTCCACCGCGTAGTTCAACTCGGCCGGATCGTTCCAGCGGACGACCGCCCCGACGAGCCCGGCCCCCGAGCCCTGCAGCTCCATGGTGGCGGTGTCGAACGTGATGCCCGTCAACCGCACGATGCTCGCCCCGTAGCCGCCGGCGGCGTCGCCGAAGAACCCAAAGCCGGGCGTGTACAGCGCGGCGTACTGGTTCGACGTGCTCACCAGGTCGTCGGTGATCTCGGTCGGCGTGTCGGTGGTGCCGCCCTCGAACAGGTGGTTCTCCCCGTACAGGTTGAGGCCGAGCTGGTAGCCGTTGGCCCCGAAGTAGTTCCCGGGGCTCGACGGAGGCGCCGAGATGGTCGTGCCCGCGGCGATCGGCGCGTACACCGTGGGGTCCACGAGCGGATCCCCGCTCGAGTTCGTGATGCCGGTCGTAAGCATGCCGACCTGCCAGGCAACGGCGAGGGTGGCCATCTCCTCGCCGCCGGTGGCGTTCTCGATCGACTCGGTACCGGTCTTGCCGGACTGCATGACGTCCATGAGCAACGTGGCGCCGGAGCCCGGCGAGCTGAGCTCGGCGCGGTCGTAGAGCCAGCGCGTGAACAGGTACTGCGCGCCGTAGTTCAGCGTCTCGAGGCTGCCGTCGGAGGGGTCCGCCGCGAGCGGGGAGAGGTGCGGGGCGTCGAGGTAGAGCCAGACGTCGTCGTAGTACGCCGCGCCGAAGCCGCAGAGGTCCGCCCCCAGCGTGCCGAGGCCGTTCACGACCCACTCCTCCTCCTGGTCCCCGCCGCCCTCGATCACGTGCTGGTTGTACGAGATGAGCTTGGTGTAGGAACGGGCGAATTCGCCCGCGAGCTGGTAGCCCGTGTAGGACTCTACGCTCGGGTGCACGTTCGCGTTGTAGAACCCGTACGGGTCGGGCGCGTAGACGTACACGACCTCCTGGCCGTCGCTCCCGGGGTTCGTGGAGATGTCGAAGTCCTCGAGGTCCACCTCGGGCTCCGCGTACGACGGCAGCACGGAGGTGTAGTCGGTGTCGAAGTCCGACGTGAGCGTGATCGCGTTGAGCTGTGCCGTGATGACGACGCTCACGCGGTCGTCGCCGTTGACGTCCGACACCTCGCCGAACAGGCCCTCCAGGTTCGGGACGATGTTCTCGTCCATGATCTGCGCGACGTCGGCCAGGTCGCAGTTCTGGAATCCGTACGCCGGGTACGCCGCGGGCTGGTCGATCGTGCCGTCGCAGTCGTAGTCCCAGTCCACGTAGACGTCGTTGTCGACCCAGATCTCGACGTTGTCGCCCAGCGCCCACAGCGTCGACGACACGGTAGCGAAGGAGTTGGTGTTGGTGAGGTGGTTCCGGACCAGGAACTCCTGTTGCGCGGTGCCGATGTCGGCGTCCGTCAGCACGTCGCCGGGAGGAGGCGGCGCGAAGTGGTGGACACGCGTACGGTGCTGGGGGTGGTGGATGGTGGGCGTTGGCGACGCGGGGGCGTGCGGCCCGGGCGACGACGAGGAGTCCAAGTAGCGGAGCCGGTAGCCGGCCTCGGTGTCGCCGGTGTTCACCACCACCAGGTAGAACTCCTGGTCGCGGTTCGGGTCGCCCGACGTGTCGGTCAGGTCGACGTATGCGAAGTTGGTGTCGTCCGTCTCGTACTCGACGATGTCGCCCGGCTCATCGAAGCTGGAGTCCGTCGCGGTGTCCGAGTCGGTGTCCGAGTCCGTGTCGGCGTCGGTGTCCGAGTCCGTGTCAGAGTCCGTGTCGGCGTCGGAGTCCGCGTCGGAGTCAGCATCGGAGTCCGCCTCGGAGTCCTCGGTGCCCGTGGACCCGTGCCAGTCCTTTTCCTTCAGGTTCGAGCATGCGGTCACGCCGATCGACAGGACCACCAAGAGAGAGACGCGCGTCATGAGAACTCCAGCGCCATTGCGAGCGCAACCCCCACGTTACCATAGCTCTCGGATGCCTGTCGACCGGCCACTCGTTCTCGCCCGGCGCGCGCGCATCGTCCGTGCCCTCCGGGACGAGCTGGACACCCGCGGGTTCATCGAGGTGCAGACGCCGTTGCTCGTGCCCGGGACGTGCCCGGACCAGGCGATCGAGTCGTTCGAGGTCCCTGGCGCGGGCTACCTAGTCTCGTCCACCGAGTACCAGCTCAAGAGGTTGTACGCCGAGGGCGTGCGGGCGGCGTACACGCTCGGCCCGAACTTCCGAAAGGACGACCTGGGCGACCTGCACAACCCCGAGTTCACGATGCTCGAGTGGGGGCGCGCGGGGGCGGACATGCGGCAGGTCGAGGCCGAGTGCGAGGCGCTCGTCTCTCGTGCCTGCGTGGCCGCGGGGGGCGAGGCGCCCGATCGGTGGGGGCGCGTCACGGTTCGTGGCGCCGTCAGCCGGTCGTTCGGGGTGCAGGTCGGGGAGTGGGCGGACCTGGAGCGCGTGCCGGGGCCGCTCGCAGGCCACGCCGACGCCCACCTTTCCTGGGTGATCGACGCAGCGCTCCGCGCTCTCGACCCGGCTGTGCCCACGTGGGTGGTCGGCTGGCCGGCGACGATGACGGCCTCGGCGGGGCTCGACCCGCAAGACAGCAGCGTGACCGCCCGGAGCGAGCTGATGTGGCGCGGCCTAGAGATCGCGGACGGGTTCCCGTTCGTGCGCGACGAGCCGTGGCAGCGCGCTCGAACTGCGGAGGAGAACCTCGCTCGCGAGGTCACCGGGCGCAGGCCCGTCGTGCCGGATGAGCAGTTCCTGTCGGCGATCGGGCGCTTGCCGGCGGGCGCGGGGATGGCGTTGGGGGTGGACCGTCTATGCCTCGCCGTGCTTGGCCTGGAGCGGCTCTCCGACGTGATGAGCTACGCCTGGGGAGCGCGCTGAACTCGCCCCGGAGGTGCCGCAAGCGGCCCCTCCGGGGCTAAGTTGTTCCGCTTCGCCCTGCTTCCTGGCCAGGCCGGGGCGAAGCGAGCGCCCAAATTGCGCGCTGCGGCTGCGCCTCGCGCACACTTTGGGCGAGGGTGAAGCATGCCGCGTTGCGTCAATAGGCGTGCTGCGATACAGCATGGCGCGTCGCTCGATCCCGGGCGCGTTCCTCTACTGGAGTCGTCATGGAGTTTTCTGGAGTTCGCGCCCTCGTGACGGGCGGCGCGCGTGGCATGGGGCGTTGTTTTGTGGAGCAGGTGCGCGCGGGAGGCGGCCAGGTCGCGTTTTGCGACGTGGACGCGGCGGCGGTCGCTGCGGCGAGCGAGGAGCTCGGCGCGCCCGGGTTCGCGTGCGACGTCAGCAACGAGGGCGCGGTGCAGCGCTTCTACGACGACGCGGCGGCGGCCATGGGCGTGCCGAACGTCCTCATCAACAACGCGGGCATCACGCGCGACGGGCTGTTCCTGAAAGCGCACCCCGAGACCGGCGAGCCGGTGATGATGGGCCTCGACCGTTGGCAGCAGGTGCTGGACGTGAACCTCACTGGGCCGTTCTTGTGCACCCGCGCGTTCGCAGCCGGCGCGTTCCGGGCCAAGCAGGCGGAGTCGGTGGTGGTGAACCTCTCCAGCATCAGCCGCGCAGGCAACGCCGGCCAGCTCAACTACTCCGCGGCGAAGGCCGGGCTCGTGGCCGACACGGTCGTGTGGGCGAAGGAGCTCGCCCGCTACGGCGTGCGCGTTGGCGCGGTCGCGCCGGGCTTCATCCGCACGCCGATGACCGAGGGCATGAAGCCCGAGGCGCTGGCAAAGGTCGCGTCGGGGATCCCGCTCAAGCGGCTGGGCGAGCCGACCGAGATCTGGCTCGCGATCCGGTTCATCATCGAGTGCGGCTACTTCACCGGCCGCGTTGTCGAAGTGGACGGCGGCCTGGTGATTTAGCCCGAAGTGTGCGCGAGGCGCAGCCGCAGCGCGCAATTTGGGCGCTCGCTTCGCCCGCCTTCGCCGACCCCCTGTGCAGGTCGATCAGGAGGGGATCGTCGGGACTGAGGAGCCGAGGTAGCCGCTGCCGCCACCCCCGCTCGTGGTCGTCCCGTTGGTGCCGGCGGCCGAGCCGATCGGCGCGCTGTACGTGCCCGAGAGCCGTGCGAACCCCGCACGGCTCACGGACACCGTCCAGAACTCACTCATGTTGTCCACGACCGCCGCGCGCTTGTTGACGAAGTTGAAGTTCACCATCCCCGTGCTGTCGAACTCGGCGCTGGAGTTCTCGAGGAACCCGCGGCTGTCGAACACGATCGTCGTCACGGCCGGCTGCTCGAGGCTCACCCAGGGCAGAGGGTTCGCGGCGTCGGTCGCCGAAGCCACGGCGTCGCGGGTGAACACGACGTGGCCTTCCTGGTCGTTCACGACGCCGTTCATGTCCGCGGGAAGCACGTCCCAGGTCGTGCTCAACGTCGCGGAGTCGCCTCGCTCGATGTAGTACGACCCGATGCTGGTGGTGCCCGAGCTCACGCTCGTGTCCCACGCGTCGACCCGGACGCGGTACTCGCGCCCCTCCGCGATGGCGAGGTCCCGCGCCTTCTGCACGTTGACGTAGAACTCCCGTGCCGCCTGCTTCGTGCGGTAGCTCGGAACCATGCCCGCCATCGACTGGGCCGCCATCGCCGACATGATGCCGAAGATCGCGATCACGATTGCGATCTCGACGAGGGAGACGCCTTGGCGGCGCTTGCGGGCGGACGCGAGCATGGGAGACCTCTGGGAACAGTATACAGGAATTTTGCACGACCTCGCGCCGAGCCGCCGCCTGGGCGCAGCGCCCGGGCTGGCCAGCCGGTTCCGACGCAGGCCCCGAGGGTCCGTCGTTCGCCGCTTGGAGCGCCCGCGAAGGGGCGCGTCGTGTTAGCTTCTGCGCGCGCCGGGAGCCTCTCCCGCCCATTGCCGGTTGGTCGGCGGAGATGCCTGGATGCGGATCGGTGTTGTTTCGGAAAGCTGGCAAGGCGAGCGCCGCGTAGCGGCCACCCCCGACACGGTCGGGCGGCTGCAGAAGCTCGGGTTCTCGGTGATCGTGCAGCCGGGGTGTGGCGTAGCCGCCAGCTTCTCGGACGAGCAGTACGCGGCCGCGGGTGCCGAGATGGGCGACCCACTGCAGGCCGACATCGTGATGGGCGTCCGGCCGTTCCCGGTCGCGCTCGCGGCCAGCGCGCGGGCCGGCCAAGTGTTCATCGCGCACTTCTGGCCGGCGCAGCGCGAGGCGGAGCTCGCCGAGTGGGCAAAGTCCGGCGCGACCGTGATCGCGATGGACCAGGTCCCGCGCATCACCCGCGCGCAGAAGCTCGACGCGTTGTCTTCGCAGGCCAACCTGGTCGGGTACCGGGCGGTCGTCGAGGCCGCTGGCCAGTTCGGGCGGTTCTTCCCCGGCCAGGTCACCGCGGCCGGCAAGGTCGCCCCCGCGAAGGTGCTGGTGATCGGCGCCGGCGTCGCGGGGCTCGCAGCTATCGGCGCTGCGCGTTCGATGGGCGCGGTAGTGCGTGCGTTCGACACGCGGCCCATCGCCGAGCAGATCCAGAGCATGGGCGCCGAGTTCCTCGAGGTGAAGATCAAGGAGGAGGGCGACGGCGGTGGCGGCTACGCCCGCGTGATGTCGCCCGAGTTCATCGCGGCGGAGATGGCGTTGTTCCTCGAGCAAGCGCGCGAGGTCGACATCATCATCACCACCGCGCTGATCCCCGGCAAGCGTGCCCCGATCCTCGTGCTGGAGGAGGCCGTCCGGGCGATGAAGCCCGGGTCCGTGGTCGTCGACTTGGCGGCGGAGATGGGCGGGAATTGCGCCGTGACGGTGCCCGGCGAGGTCGCGACGGTCGCGGGCGTGAAGGTCGTTGGGTACACGGACCTCCCGAGCCGCATGGCCGAGCAGTCGAGCCAGCTGTACGGGGTGAACCTCTGCCACTTGCTCGACGACATGACGAAGCCGAGCTTCGGCGTGGACATGGACGACGAGGTGGTGCGCGCGATGACCGTCTGTCACCAAGGCGCCGTCACGTGGCCACCCCCGGTGCGCGAGGCCGCGCCGGTGACCGCCGCCGCACCCACGCCGAAGGCCGCGCCCGTGAAGGCCGCTCCGCCCGCCAAGAAGAAGAAGGCAGGGCACGGGCACGCGCAGAGCACAGCGCCCGGACCTCGCTCGATGCTGTCCATCGTGCCGTTGCCGGCCGCCGGGCTCCTGCTGCTCGTCTTGAGTCCGATGCTCCCCGCGGCGTTCCTCGCGCACTTGATGGTGTTCGTGCTCGCCGTGTTCATCGGGTTCCAGGTGGTCTGGAACGTCACGCCGGCGCTGCACACCCCGCTCATGAGCGTGACCAACGCGATCTCGGGCATCATCCTCGTCGGCGGGATGGCCGCGATGGCGGCCGAGACCGATAGCCTCGCGTCCCCGACCACGCTGGTCGCGGGCACCGCGATCCTGCTCGCGATGATCAACGTCGGCGGCGGGTTCCTCGTCACTCGCCGGATGCTCGGCATGTTCCGGAAGGAGGGCTGAAATGGACATGACCGGCTTGTCTACCGCGGCCTACATCGCCGCTTCTGCGCTCTTCATCCGCAGCTTGGGCGGGCTCTCGAGCCCCGTCACGGCCCGCGCGGGCAACACCCAGGGCATGGTGGGCATGGCCCTCGCCGTCTGCGCGACAGCGTTGCTGCTGCCCCCCGCCGCGCTGCCGATCTTGGCGGGCGTCGTGGTCGTCGGCCTCGGCATCGGCGCCGTGCTCGCGCAGCGCGTGGCGATGACGTCCATGCCCCAGCTCGTCGCGATCCTGCACAGCTTCGTCGGCCTCGCGGCCGCGTTGGTCGGGTACGCGAGCCAGCTCGGCGGCGAGCACCCAACCGGCGCAGAGGGCGTCGTGCACTGCTGCGCGCTCTACGCGGGCGTGTTCATCGGGGCGGTGACGTTCACCGGGTCCGTGGTCGCCTGGGGCAAGCTCGAAGGGAAGATCCGCTCGAAGCCGCTGATGCTCCCCGGTCGGCACGCGCTGAACTTGTTCCTGGTGATCGCGGTGGTCGCGATGGCCGTCCCGTACGCCATGGACCCTGCGAACGGCATGGTCTACCTGCTGGTCATGACCGCGATCGGCGGCTTCCTCGGCTGGCACATGGTGATGGCGATCGGCGGCGCGGACATGCCCGTCGTCGTGTCGATGCTCAACAGCTACTCGGGCTGGGCCGCCGCGGCGGACGGCTTCTTGCTGCAGAACGACCTGCTGATCGTCACCGGTGCGCTCGTGGGCAGCTCGGGCGCGATCCTCTCGTACATCATGTGCAAGGCGATGGCGCGCAGCTTCTGGAGCGTGATCCTCGGCGGCTTCGGCGCGGACGAGGGGGCTGCGCCTGCGAAGGCGGCGGTGGGCGGACCGGTCGGCGAGCCGATCGCGACGGACGTCGACACACTGGTGAAGGAACTCGCGGGCGCCAGCAGCGTGATCATCGTCCCGGGGTACGGGATGGCGGTGGCGCAGGCGCAGCACCCGGTGTGCGCGCTGACGAAGAACCTGCGCGCGCGTGGCGTCGAGGTCCGCTTCGCGATCCACCCCGTCGCAGGCCGTCTCCCCGGCCACATGAACGTGCTGCTCGCCGAGGCCAACCTCCCGTACGACCTCGTGCTGGAGATGGACGAGATCAACGATGACTTCGACGAGACCGACGTCGTGCTGGTCATCGGCGCGAACGACATCGTGAACCCCGGCGCGCTCGACGACCCGTCGTCGCCGATCTACGGCATGCCCGTGCTGCACGCGTGGGAGGCCAAGCGGGTGGTGGTGTTCAAGCGCGGGAAGGGCGCCGGCTACGCCGGTGTCGAGAACCCGCTGTTCCTGCACGAGTGCACCCGCATGCTGTACGGCGACGCGAAGAAGAGCGTGGACGCGCTGCTCGCCGGGCTTGAATCGGGCTAACCCAGGCGGCCTAGAACCGCAGCCGGACGTCCACCACGTGCACGTTGTGACGCGGCGCGTCGATACGGACGCGCACGCCGTAGTCCAGGTCGCAGCTCTTCGACACGAGCCCGAGGCCCCCGGTCACCCAGCTCTTCGTGTGGTCGTTCGCGTAGCCGGCACGGAGGGCCAGGAACTCGGCGATCCCGACGTTCGCGCCGAGTCGCCAGTCGACGTCCTTCCAGTCCCACGTTGGGCGGACAGGCGCCAGCGCGTTTCCTTCGAGGCCGAAGTAGGTGCCGGCATCCCAGCGGGCGCCGACGCGGAGCTGGCGCTCGGTGTCGCGGAAGTCGTTCTCGAGCAGGTTCCCGATAGCGGCCGACAGGGTGAACGGCGTGGCGGGGCGCCAGGCGAGCGAGAACCCGAAGTTGAACGCGCCGGCGTCTGAGAGCTCGTCGGCCTCGTACCAGTCGTACCGGGCGTCGACCGCGACGGACGCTTTCTCGGGGACGAACGGGTACGCCACCCCGGCGAACACGCCCTGGTGCACCGTCGGGTTCTCGAAGTCCTCGTCGATCTCTTGCCATCCGGGTCGCTCGGAGAGCCGCAAGCTCTCCGCGTCCGAGACGCGCTGGTACCCGAGCCCGATCATCACGGGCCCGGTTTGCGAGTCCGCGGCCCCGGCGTGCACCCCGAGGTGCTTGTCCGGCCCAAGCTCGCCGCCTACGAACAGCTCGTAGCGGTCCGCGAGGCTGACCGTCGCCATCGAGAGCCGCATCGCGCCTACGTCGTTTGGGTTCGCGACGCCGACCATGCCGGCGCCCGTCGCCCGCGCACCGACGCCCTCCAAGTCTTCGTCGGCGGCGGCGCCCGGTGTCGGCGCGCCGCGCGCCCACGCGCTGCTGGAGGTGGTCGCGAGGGCCAACGTGACGAGCGTGGCAATCCGGAGGGGGAACGTGCGAAGCGGGTTGCCGGAGTGCATGGGGGCGACTACTATAGCCGCTCGCCCGCTATCGCAACTTCGCCATGATCGGCCTTGAAAGGAGGTTCCTGTGGAGAAAGACCGCATCGAGTTCTTTCGCAACCTGCTGAACGAGCGCCTCCGGGCCTTGCTGGCGGAGGCGGGCGCGACGCTTGGCGACCTCACGGACGAGAAAGAGAACCTCGCTGACGCCATTGATCTTGCCTCGATGGAGTCAAACCGCGACTTCCAGCTTCGCATCCGCGACCGCGAGCGCGTCTTGATCCACAAGATCAAGGAGGCCATCGTGCGGCTCGACGAAGGCGAGTACGGCATCTGCACGCACTGCGGGAACGACATCGCGGAGAAGCGCCTGATGGCGCGCCCGGTCGCGACGCACTGCATCGACTGCAAGACCGAGTTCGAGCAGCTCGAGCGCTCCTCGCGCGACTTGTAGCCCCGGCGCACCGTGCGGCTTGGTGCAGCGGTCACGCTCGCAGCGCTCGCTGGATGCGCGCGCGTGGACCCGCCTCCGTCGCCCGCCGATGATCCCACCGAGCGGTGGGGGCGCCTCCTCGCCACCGTCGCTACGGACGACGGCCTGGTGCGCTACGACGTGCTTCGAGCGGACTCCCAGGCCCTCCGCGATTTCGTCGGCTGGATCGCGGAGCACGGGCCCGAGACGGACGGGTTTCGGCTGCTCGACGATGACCGCCGGCTCGCCTGGCACCTGAACGCCTACAACGCGCTGGTGCTGTGGCGCGTGCTGCAAGAGGACCCGCTCCCCCACTCCGTGCGCGACATCCCGGGCTTCTTCTGGTGGCAAGAGTTCGGCGTCGACCGCGGCTACGTCTCCCTCTACAACTACGAGCGCCGCGACATCCTCCCCACCTACCAAGAGCCGCTCGCGCACGCGGCGTTGAACTGCGCGTCCCGGTCTTGCCCCCCGCTGCGCGCGGAGCTCTACCACGGGTTCGAGGTGCAAAATCAGCTTGGCAACCAGCTGCGCCGCTGGATCCGCCTGGAGGACCCCGCTCGCGCGGCGGTCACCTGGGACGCCGCCGCGGGCCAGTTCGTGTTTAGCCCGATCTTCGACTGGTACGCCCACGACTTCCAGCAGTGGGGCGGCGCCGCTACGCCCTGTGACGTGGTGCTCCCCTTCGCCGAGACCCAGCTGCGCGCGCTCCTCGGGGGACACCAGGACTGCCCCCGCCGGTTCTACGACTACGACTGGTCGCTCAACGGCGCGTGAGCGCCCGGGCTGGCCCCCCGCTTCGAGAGTGCGGTACACTGCGCGGGCATGGCTTGTCTCGCGCTGCTCTCGCTCTTCGCCGCTGCGCAGGCGTCGAACATCTACCTGGTCTACGCGGCCGACGGCACGCCGTTGTACACCGACTCGCCGCCCCAGAACTTGGACGCGCAGTCCCGGTCGGAGGTGTACGAGGACGTCGAGGTCTGGTGGCGCGACGTGATCCCGGGCGCGTACCTGCCGAACGGGGTGCCGATGCCGAACCTCGCGCGCATCGTCAACCTGGACCGCTGGGACGCCGAGTTCCGCGCCGCGGGGAGCCGGTGTGGCCTCCCGCCCGAGCTGATCAAGGCGGTGGCGGTGGCCGAGAGCCGGATGAACCCGAACGCGGTGTCCCCGGCCGGCGCGCGCGGCCTGATGCAGCTCATCCCGAGCACCGCGAAGCGCCTGGGCGTGACGGACGCGTTCGACCCGTCGCAGGCGATCGCTGGGGGCGCGACCTACCTGGCGCGACAGGTCGACGCGTTCGGCAGCTACGAGCTCGCGCTCGCGGCGTACAACGCCGGCCCGGGGGCGGTCCAAGAGCACGGTGGCATCCCGCCGTACCCTGAGACACAGACCTACGTGGCGCGCGTGATCGGGCTCTACGACCTGTTCCGCGATACCCGGCCGCTCTAACGGTGATGCTCCTTGAACGTTGAACCTCCGTCTGGCCCAAGCGCCCCGGCGGCCTGGTACCGTCGAAAGGGGTTCTGGAACCTGCCAAATGCGATCACGGTGTTCCGCGTCGTGATGGTCCCCGTGGTCGCGTTCGCGCTCTGGACGCGCCCGACGTTCGGCTGGGCCGTGGCCTCCTGTGTGCTGTTCGTCATCGCGATGCTGTCGGACGTGCTGGACGGCTGGCTGGCGCGCCGATGGGACCTGCAGAGCGTCGCGGGGGCGTTCTTGGATCCGCTCGCAGACAAGCTGATGGTGCTCACGGCCCTCGTGATGATGATCCCGCTCGGCTGGGTGCCCGCGTGGGTCGTCGTGATCATGGAGGCGCGGGAGCTCGCGATCTCCGGCCTGCGGATGGTCGCGATGAGCGAAGGCATGGTGATCGCCGCCGGCAGCCTCGGCAAGTTCAAGACCGCCTACCAGTCCACGGCGATCGGTTTTCTGCTCTGGCACTACCACTCGATCGGCATCGACGCGCACAGCGTCGGCATCCTCCTCTTGTACGTGAGCCTCTTGTTCTCGTTGGCCAGCGGTGCTGAGTACTTCTGGGGCTTCTACCAGTACGGCAAGCGCGTCCGCCCGGTCCCGTGAGCGCGCGCGGACCCGATCGCTCGTCCGGGCCCCGCTGGCTGGTGCCCGCTGCGCTGCTGTGCTCCCTCGCGGCGGTCGCGAAGCCGCCCGTGATCGACGAGGAGAGCTACCTGTGGCTCGGCGCGCACGTCGACCCCGCGCTCCCGTACGACTGGCACCGCGCGTGGCAGCCCTGGTCGGACCAGGGTCCGGTCACGTTCGTCTACGCGCACCCGCCGCTGCACCTGTGGTGGATGGCGCTGGTCCACGCGATCTCCGCAGACCCCGGGTTCGCGCGTGCCGCATGCGCGGTGCCGTTCGTCACGCTCTACGCCTGGGGTGTCGGGCGCTTGGCTGCGGCCACGACGCGGCGCGCCCCGCTCGCTTGCGCCGCGTGGCTGGCGGCCTCCACGGTGCAGCTGGGGCTGCAGGACTCGCTGATGATCGACCTCCCGGCAGTGGCGCTGGTGACCGCGGGGGTCGGGCTCTACGCGGGGCGCGACGAGCGCGGTGGGCTGCTTCGGCTGGGGCTCGCGGGGCTGCTGCTGGGGCTCGGCGCCGCCACGAAGTACTCGATGGGGATGGTCGTGGTGCCCGTGTTGCTCCACGCGGCGGTGCGAGTCGGGCGTGGGCGGCTGCCGGTCGGGAGCGCAGCGGCGCTCGCGGCGGCGGCGTTCGCTGTGCCGGCAGCGGTGGAGGGCGTAGTCGCGGCTCAGTACGGCCAGCTGCACCTCTGGGCGGTCTGGGCGCACCGGCACGACATCGAGTCTGGGCCGGTCGGCGGGCGGGCGCTCGGGGCGCTGGCGCGCATGGCGCTGCTGCCCGTGCCGCTCGCGAGCCCGGCGCTCGCGGTGGGCGCGGTGGTGGTGGGCGCATGCGCGGCCTGGGCGGGCGCCCCTTCGAGCCTCGCCGGGGCGGGGATGGTGACCTGGCTCGTCGTCTGCGGGCTCGGCGCCGCGGGCGCTGCGGCCGCGGTGCGATCGCTGCTCGACGGCGATGACCGCGATGATGGCCTGCTCCTCGGGGGGCTCGTCCTCGCGACGTTCGCCGGGGTGGCGGGCGCGCACAACTTCGCGTCCGCGCGGTACTTGCTGCCAGCGGCTGCGCCGCTCGCGGTGGTGCTCGCGCGGGCGGCGGGCCGCTCCGACCGCGCTGCCAGCCTCTCCTGGGGGGCGGTAGTCGCCAGCGCGCTCCTCGCCGGCGCGGTGTCCGTGGCCGACTTTCGGTTCGCAGCGGCCGGCGACGCAGTGGCCGCAGCCGGCGCGGTGCGGGTCCAGTCGATGGCGCCGGTCGACGTGCGCTTCGCCGGGGAGTGGACGTTCCGCTACCACCTGGAGGCGATCGGCTGGCAGCGGTACCGACCCGGCGAGGAGCTGCGCCCTGGCACGCTCGTGCTGGTGGCGGACAACGAGTCGCCGGGCGAATTCCCGCGGGGTTCGTGGCAGCCGGTGGACCGCGTCGAAGGCGTGGATCGGCTCCCGCTCAAGGTCATGGCGCCGGCGCAGGGCATCGCGCTGTACGCAGAGACGCTGGGCGTCCTCCCGCTCGGGTGGTCGTCCGACCCGCTCGAGTCGGCCACGGTGTTCCGGGTGACGGGGGCCGCCGATGGGCGCTGAGCGTGCGACGCGGACGCCCCGCGCGGGCCTGGCGCGGGCTGCTTGCCTGGCGTTGACGGTCGCCCTTGGCTTGGCCACCCGGAAGGCGCCCGGGCTCTTTCCGGGGTTCGTCGCGGAGTTCGGGGGCGACACGCTCTACGCGACCCTGTGGGTGCAGCTGCTCGGCGGGGTGGCCTGGGCGCGTGGGCGCCGAACCCCCGGGGTCATGAACGTGGCGCTCGCGGCGTTGGCGTTGTGTTTTGTGATCGAGGGCTCGCAGGCGATCGACATCCGCTGGCTGGACGCGCTCCGGCGCACGACCTTCGGCGCGCTCGTGCTCGGTCGGGGGTTCCTGGTGTCGGACCTCGCCTGCTACACCGTGGGCGTGGCGCTCGGCGGGCTGCTCGAGCGGGCGCTGCGATGGCCCTGAAGCCCGCTGCCCTTCGCGTGGCGCTCGACCACGCGTACGACCTCGCGGCGACGCGCGCCGCCGCGCACGTGGCGCGCGACCCGGTCCGGTTCGCGCACGCCTGGGCGCTAAAGTCCGACGCCGACGCAGAGATCGCGGGGGTGTTCGCCGCGCAGCTGGCGTTCGGCCGCGTGGACCTGTTCGGCCCTGTGCTCGAGCGCTTGTTCGCGGAGATGGCCGCGGTGGGCGGGCCGCGGGCCTGGGTCGAGCGCTGCGCGGACGGGCGAGTCGGCGGCGGTGACCCGCTCGTCTACCGGTGGTTCGGGCGCGCGGACTTCCTCGCGCTCGGGGTCGCGCTCGGGCGGCTCTACAGGGCCGAGGGCTTGCCCGCGGCGTTCGTCACGATGGAGGCGGGCATCTCCCGCCTCGGGTCGCTCGCCCCCTACGAGGCTGCCGGGGCGTTCTTCCCGACCTGGTTCGCGCGCCCGTCGTCTGGCTCGGCGTGCAAGCGCTGGTGCATGTACGTGCGCTGGATGGTGCGGCGCGAAGCGCCCGATCTCGGGCTCTGGCGCCACCTGGACCCGGCTGACCTGGTCATGCCCGTCGACACGCACGTGCTGCGGATCGCGCAGCTCACCGGGCTGACCGACCGGAAGGCGGCGAATTGGAAGACGGCGGTGGAGATCACGAGCCGGCTCCGCGCGTTCTCGCCCGGGGACCCCGTGCGCTACGACTTCGCGCTCGCGCACCTCGGGATCTCGGCCGGCTGCACCGGCGTCGCCTCTCCCGCCTGCGACGCGTGCGCGATGAAGCCGGTCTGTCGGGTCCACGCGCCCGCGCCTCGTCGGCGGCGGGCTGGTTGACTTCACTGATTTCAGTTAGCAGTGAAATGCCTGGAGGGCAGCATGGCGGACAAGTCCTGGAAGGTCGCGTGCGTCGGCTACACCAACGCCTGGCCGCTCACGCGCCACCTCGTCGATGGTTTTGAGCTCCTGCCGTGTGTGCCGAGTGAGGCCGCGCGGCTGTTGCGGACAGGCGAGGCTGACGTTGGGCTCGTCCCCGTCGCCGCGCTGTTCAACGACAACCCCGACTACCGCGTCGTCCCCGGGTTCTGCATCGGCTGCGACGGCGACGTGCAGAGCGTGTTGCTGGTCGGCGAGACCCCGGTCGAGGAGTGGGAGGCGGTCGCGCTAGACGGCGAGAGCCGCACGAGCGTCATCCTCGCGCAGATCCTGCTGCGGGGCCCGCTCGGGCGGCCCGACGTCCGGGTGTTCCCCGTCGACGCCGGCACGGGGGCGTTCCACGCCCAGGGCAAGACCGGCGCGGTGGTCATCGGCGACGCCGCGCGGAACCTGCCGGCGCGGCTCACGACGCGCATCGACCTCGGGCGCACCTGGCGGGACTGGACCGGGCTGCCGTTCGTCTTCGCCGTGTGGGCCGGTCGGCCTGGGCTGGATCCCGCGGCGATCGAGGGCATCCGCGAGGCCGGCCGCCGGGGCTTGCCCGACCGCGCCAACGCGCCCGAGGCCGACCGGGAGTACCTGACCCACGCGATTCGCTACGAGCTCGACGACCGCGCCCTGATGGGCCTTCGGCGGTTCGCAGCCCTCGGCAAGCGCGCTGGCCTGCTCGCCCACGAGGACGTCTGCTTGTTCGGCCCGCCGGCCCGCCGGTCGCGCCCGGGCTCGGCGAGCCTCGACACCCTGCTCGCGCGCGGCGCCGAGGGCGGGCGGCTCACCCTCGACGAGGGCGTTCGCCTCGAGACCGAGGCCCGGCTCGAGGACTTGGGCAACGCGGCGCACCTCCGCCGGCTCGCGCTCCACCCCGGGCGCGAGGTCACCTACATCATCTCGCGCAACATCAACTACACCAACATCTGCGTCACTGCCTGCAAGTTCTGCGCGTTCTACCGTCCGAAGAACCACGCCGAGGCGTACACCCTCACGCGCGAGCAGCTGCACCAGAAGATCACCGAGCTCGAGTCGCTCGGCGGGGTCGAGATCCTGCTCCAGGGCGGCCTGAACCTCGCGCTGGGCATCGACTACTACGAGGACCTGTTCCACTGGATCAAGGCGAACTACTCGGTCGCGCTGCACGCGCTGTCGCCCGAGGAGGTGTTCCACATCATGTCCGTGTCGAAGCTCACGATGGAGCAGACGATGGACAGGCTGATCGCCGCTGGCATGGACAGCATGCCGGGCGGGGGCGCCGAGGTGCTCAACGACGAGGTCCGCAAGAAGATCGCGCCGCTCAAGTGCACCAGCGACGAGTGGCTCGCGGTCATGCGGGTGGCGCACCAGAAGGGCCTGCGGTCCAGCGCGACGATGATGTTCGGCGTGGGGGAGACGAGCGCGCACCGGATGGAGCACCTGGTCCGGCTGCGTGACCTGCAGGACGAGCACCGCGGGTTCACCGCGTTCATCTGCTGGACCTTCGTGCCGGACAACACCTACGTGCAGCCGGGCAACAACACCGCGGCGGCGTACCTCCGCACCAACGCGGTGAGCCGGCTGATGCTGGACAACTTCGACAACGTGCAGGCCAGCTGGGTCACGCAGGGCCCGGGGGTCGCGCAGGCCAGCCTCACGATGGGGGCGAACGACTTCGGCAGCGTGATGCTCGAGGAGAACGTGGTCAGCGCGGCGGGGTCCACCTGGGCGATGACGATCGACGACGTGGAGCACAACATCCGCACGGCGGGCTTCATCCCGGTGCGCCGGAACATGCGGTACGACCACCTGTCTACGCCGGGCGTCGGGGTCCAGGCCCCGGCCGCGCCAGCGAAGTAGGCCGGGGTGAGCGCGGCCAAGGCCATCCGGCCTCGCGCGTACTTTGACGGGCGCGAGCTGCACCCGGCGCCGGTGCTCGGGCTCACTGCCGCGGGTACGCTCGCCGACCCCGGGGGGGTGCCCGTCGAGGACGTCGATGGGATCGTGCTCCCTGGCCTCCTGAACGCGCACACCCACCTGGAGGTCGCGCCGGTGCCGCGCCCGGCCGAGCGTGGGTTCTTGCCTTGGCTGCGTGGGCTCCAGGCCGCTGGCGGGGCCTACACGGGCACGGACGCCGAGCGCTTCCTCGCGCCCGCCCGGGACCGCGCGGCCGCTACGCGCGCGGCGGGAACGGCCGTCGTCGGCGACATCAGCAACACGGGGCTCACCGGCGGCGTGCTCGCCCAGGCGGGGATGACCGGGGCGTGCTTTCACGAGCGGATCGGCATCGACGTGCCTGCGCACCCCCGCTTGCCCGGCACCGTGCCGGTCGCCCACGCCGTCTACTCCACGCACCCCGACTGGATCCGCGCGAGCTACCAGGCCGCGGCGGACGCGCGCGAGCCTTGGTCGATCCACGTGGACGAGGACCCGTTCGAGGCCGAGTTCCTCCGCGGGGAGGGGCCCTGGCCGGGCGTCCTCCGGGCGTTCGGCCGCAACCTCGACGCGTTTCGCTTCCCGCACTGCTCGCCCGTGGCCTACCTCGACGCGCTCGGGGTGCTCGGGCCGAGCACGATCCTCGTCCACTGTGTCTGCACGACCCCCCGAGACCTCGACCGCATCGCGGCCGCTGGCGCGACCATCTGCCTCTGCGTCCGCTCCAACCACTGGATCGGGGGTCGGCTCCCCGACCTCCGCGGGATCGTCGACCGGGGCATCCGCGTGGTGGTGGGGACGGACTCGCTCGCCTCGGCGCCCGACCTCGACGTGCTCGCCGAGCTCACCGCCTTGCTCGCCGCGTTCCCTTGGCTCGACCCGGCGGAGGCGTTGCGTTGGGCGACGCGGCCCGCGCTGACCGAGAGCACTGCCGGGGCACCCAGCTCCCTGTTGTGGGTGCGAGGGGTCTCAGACCTGCACGGGCTCATCCACGCGCGCCCCGACCAGCGCCGTTGGCTCGACACCCCCGGAGGCTCCTCGTGAGCGCCAACGCCCTCGTCACCTACGGCCGGATGATCAAGCTCTCCCACTCGATCTTCGCGATGCCGTTCGCGCTCTCCGCGGCCGTGCTCGCGAGTCGGGAGCACCCGGTCTCCCCCGGGCAGGTGGCGCTCATCGTCGGGTGCATGGTGACGGCGCGCTCGTGCGCGATGGGCTTCAACCGGATCGTGGACCGCAACTTCGACGCCAAGAACCCGCGCACGGCCGTGCGCGAGATCCCGAGCGGCCAGATCTCGGTGGGGGTCGCGAACGCCATCACTGCGGCCGCCGCGGCCCTGTTCGTGGCCCTCGCGTTCGCGCTCAACCCGCTGTGCGGCTGGCTCTCGCCGGTCGCCCTCGGCGTGACCTGCGGGTACAGCTACGCAAAACGGTTCACGGCGCTGGTGCACGTCTGGCTCGGCGTCGCGCTGGGCCTCGCGCCGATCGCCGTGTGGATCGCGCTGACCGGGGGGGTCGAGCCCGTGGCGCTCGTGCTCGCCGGTGCCGTGGCGTCCTGGGTCGCGGGGTTCGACATCTTGTACAGCCTCCAGGACGAGGCCTTCGACCGCGGCCAGGGGCTCCACAGCATCCCGGTGGCGCTCGGCGAGCGAGGCGCCATGGGGGTGAGCGCGCTGTTGCACGTGGTCACCGTGGCGCTGCTCGCGTGCGTGCCCGGCTTCAGCCCGCTCGGCTTCGGCTACTGGGCGGGGTTCGCGGTGATCGCCGCGGTGCTCGCGTACGAGCACTGGATCGTGCGCCCCGGGGACCTCTCGCGCATCGACAAGGCGTTCTTCGACCTCAACGGGTACGTCTCGCTGCTCTTTTTTGGCGGGGTCTGCCTCGGGCGCTTCGTCTAAAACAACCCTTGGGGGAAGCTCGATACCCCGAAGCGGTTCCCGTCCGGGTCGCGCGCGTACAACGTGTAGGTGGTGCGCCCCTCGGCGGCGATGCCGACGCCCGCCCACGACGTGAGCCAGCCTTCGCCCGACCCCGCAGCGGCGGTGACGAAGAGCCCGTCCCAGCCCTCGTCCCGGCTGCGGCGCTGGCCGCGCTCGATCATCAGGATGGTCTCCCCGATGTCGAGCCAGACTGAGAACAGCCCCTCGGCGTCGTCCGCTCGCCGGCGCTCTGGCAGGCCGAGCGCCCCCGTGTAGAACACGGCGAGGGCGGCAGGATCGGGAGACCGCAGGACCAAGTGATGCACACGCATCGGAACAACATATGATCGCCGGCACGCGGGCCCACATCCTTGACCCCTCCCGAGTTGATCCCAACCGCCATCGGCCCGTACCCGGTTGTGCGGGTCGTGGCGCAGGGGGGAATGGCGATCGTGTACGAGGTCACCGACCCCGAGTCGACGCGGCCGCTCGCGGCCAAGGTGCTGCTGGCCCGCGGTGCTGGCGCCGCCCGCTTCGGGCGCGAGTACCGGGCGCTCACGCGGATCGATCACCCAAACGTCGTTCGCGTGTTCCGCTACGGGCTCAACGACGCCGGGTTGCCCTACCTCGTGATGGAGCTGCTGAGGGGGGAGTCCGCGCAGGCCTACGTCAAGCACCTCGGCCGACCGGGTGACCCGGTGCGGACCGCGGAGGCCATCCGCGTCGCGTCATGTGTCGCGGAGGCCCTCGACTGCCTTCACGCGCGCGGGATCGTCCACCGCGACCTGAAGTCGAGCAACATCGTCGTGCTGCCCGGCGGCGGCGTGAAGCTGCTCGACTTCGGCACGGCGCGGATGGAGGACCAGCGCGACGCCCTCACCGAGCCGGGCGAGTTCGTCGGGACGTTCCACTACGCGAGCCCCGAGCAGCTCACCGGGGCCGCGCTCGACGGCCGGTCGGACCTCTACGCCCTCGGCGTGCTGCTGTTCCGGATGCTCACCGGGCGGCGCCCGTTCGACGGGGACGACCCCGTCACGCTGGCGCGCCAGCACCTGGAGGGCGAGCCCGCGTCGGTCGCGTCGCTGGCGCGGGGCGTTCCGCCGGCCGTCGTCGAGCTGGTCGCCCGGCTGCTCGCGAAGTCACCGGGGGCGCGCCCCTCCCGGGCCGCGGAGGTCGTCGAGTTCCTCCTGCCGTTCCTGGTCGGCCCGCCGCTGTCCGCCGTCGATCCCGGCGCCGCGCTCCGGTTCGTCGGCCGGCATGGGCAGGTGAACGCGGTCCGGCGGCTGTTCGACGAGGCATCCCCGGGCGCGGGGCTCGTCTTTTGCGGGCCCGAGGGCGCAGGGCGGGGGCGCCTGGTCGGCTTCGCCGTCAACGAGGCGACGCGCCGCGGTTGTCGATCGCTCCGCGTGCTCGCGTCCGGCACTGCGCGGCCGTTCGGACCGCTCTGCACCCAGCTCGGCGCGGGGCTCCTGCTCGACGGGGACCCGGAGGGGGCGTCCTGGGCGCGCGCGGCGCTGACGCCGGACGGCGTACACACGCCCTCGTTCGCGGCCGCGCTGGCCGCGCGGGCTCGGCTCGACGGGCGCACCCTGCTGTTGGCGGTGGAGGGGATGGAGGACGCCGACCCGGCGGATGTGTGCACGCTGGCCGCGACGATGATCGCGCTGGCGGAGATCGGCGGCGCGGTGCTGATGGTCGGCGCCTGGGGAGAGGAGGCGATGCCGGCGACCTGGCTTGGCCTGCACCTGGTCGACGTGCCGCCGCTGACCGGGTTGGAGATCGGCGTGGTGGCGAGCCACTGGCTGGGCGTGTCCGCCGTGGCCCCCGAACTAGTGCGGAGGCTGAGCGCTGCCAGCGGGGGCATGCCCGCGCCGCTAGAGGGGCTCGTCCGCCAGTTGCCCCGCGAGTCGCGCGGACGGCTCACCCTGCCCCCGGGCAAGCCTCCCGGCAACGAAGCGCTCCACATGCAGATCGAGAGCCTCGCCCCGCTCGAACGCCGCGTGCTCGACGCCGTCTCGCTGGCCGAGGGGGACCTCGACAACGATGCGCTCTCCACGGCGTTGGCGCTGCCCGTGGGCTTGGTCCGCGAGGCGCTGATGGAGCTGTCCCGCGAGCGCATCATCCAGCCGCTGGGCCGAGGGTGGGGCTTCCGGCAAGGCGTCACCGCGGACTTCGTCCGCGATCGCATCCGACCTACGCGCCGGGCGGTGCTCTGTCGGCTGATCGCGCGCGCCTTCGTCGAGCCGCCCGCGAGCCCTCGCCTTGCCTTGCTGTTGGTGGACGCCGGCCAGCCCGAGGCCGCCGCACGGTGCGCCGTCGCGTGGGCGCGCCCGTTGATGGACGCCGGGATGCACGCGGAGGTGCGGGCTGGGCTCGAGCGGATCGTCCACGGGCGAGGGGACACCCCCGCCCAGTTCGACCTTTGGCTCGTCTACGCGGAGTGCCTCGCGGTGCTTCGCGGGGAGAGCATGCAGACTGACCAGGCGCTCTCGCAGGCCCAGGCGCTGGCGGTTGGCCCCGCGGAGGAGGGCCAACTCGCGCTCGTCAGCGCGTCGATGGCGCAGGCCCGCGCGGACACCCCGGGGCAGCGAGCGGCGCTGGTCCGCGCGGTCGAGCTGTTTCGGCACGCCGGCGGCCCGGGGTACACCGACGTCGGGGTCGAGGCGCTCTTGCGGCTCTCGGAGCTGCTTGTCCACGTCGGCGAGCTCGACGTCGCGTGGCGGCTCGCCCGGGAGGGCGCGGACGCGCGGGAGCGGGCGCCGGGCGCGCCGGGGTTGGGCCGGGCGCACTACGTGCTGGCCGAGGTCGAGCTCGCCCGGGGTGAGCTGGTCTCGGCGGAGCGCCTGTTGCGCGACGCGGTCGCGCGGGATGGCGCAGACTGGCGGGCGATCGGCGCGCTGTCGACGACCATGCGGTTCCAGGGCCGGCTGTCCGAGGCCCGCCGCTTGCTCGACGAGGCGCTCGCGCGTGCCCGGGTCGCCGCGCCCGCGGGGATGCTCGCTTCGTTGCTGCTGGCGGCGGCCGAGGTGGACATCGACCTGTTCCGCGCGGGGCTCGCGCGCGAGCGCTTGGCGCAGGCGGTAGACGCGCTCGGGGGCAGCGTGCCGGTCCCCCTGGACGCGGCGGTGGCGCGGCTGCGCGCGCGCCTGTTCGGCATGGCTGGGGAGGCCGCCGGGGCCCTGCGGCTCGTCGAGCCAGCGCTGGAGCGCGCCGACGCGCGGGGCTGGCGCCTCTCGGCGGCCGAGCTCACCGCGGAGCGCGCGGTGCTGCTCACCGCCCTCGGCCGGCACGGCGAGGCGATGGTGGCCACCGCGGCTGCGTCGCGGACGTTCGTGCGGATGGGCGCGCTGCTTCCGCTCGCCGAGCTGTTCGTCGCCGCGGTCGACCGCGGGGAGGCCGTCGACCCCCAAGTCCGCGGCGAGCTCGAGCCCTGGTCCGAGCGCCAGCCTGCCCGGGTCGCGCGGTTGGCCTTGCTCACGGACGACACCCGGGGCGCGCAGATCGAGGGCGGCCTCGACCCCGAGATCGCGCGCAACAAGGCGCACACCCTGCTCCGGCAGCTCACCCAGATGCAGCTGGCCGAGGACCGTGCGAGCTTCCTCCTTCACCCCCGTCGGCAGAACTTGAGGGGGACAGGGGGGAGGTAGCTCTACCTCGCCGCCCTCAAGAGCTTCCCGTCCCCGACCACGCCGCAGCTGACGAAGAACTTGATCGCGTCCTCGACCGACATCTCGAGCACCTCGAACTCGGCCCGCGGCATCAGCACCGGGTAGCCGAGGTGCAGGTGGTTCGACGGGAAGAACACCACGGCGCGGTCGTCGGCCGGGTCGTCCGTCGCGTGCTCCCGGGCGAGCAGCCCGAGCGTCTGCCGGCCCTTCATCGGGTACTCGGCGAGCACCACCTTCGAGAACGGCAGCTTGGCCTTGTCGGTGAACGGCACGACGATCTGGCGGGACGCGGCGTAGAGCGACCGCACGACCGGCACGCGGTCGATCAGCCCCTCGACGAGCACCAGCGCGCGCTTGAAGAACAGCTTGCGCGACAGGTAGCCGATCAACAACACCAGCAGCCCCGTCGCGACCAGCCCGAGCCCCGGGATGTGGACGGTGGACTGGGTGACCGTCTGCAGCAGCGTGTTCAGCCGCTCGCCGAGCACACCGTCGACCGTGGTGAACGCGAACGACAGCACCTTCCACGTGATGAACAGCGGGAGGAGCGCCAACAGCCCCGCGAGAAAGCTCTGGCGAAGGGACGCGGAGATCGAGGTGTCAGGCAAAGGGGCGCTCTCGGGACGGGGAACGGTAAGCACGGATCGGTGCGCGCTGCGGCTGCGCCTCGCCCACAATTTGGGCTAATCCGGTGCGCTACTTGGAGACCCGTATGCGCCTCGCCCTCGCCCTCTCGCTGCTGTCCGCGTGCGCTGGAAAGTCCGACGCGATCGACGACAGCAGCGCCCCGTCGCAGTTCCCGGCCGGGTTCATGTGGGGCACGGCGGTGGCCGGCTTCCAGGTCGAGGCGGGCTGCCCGACGATCCCGGCCGAGGAGTGCGAGGACCGCGCCAGCGACTGGTACCAGTGGGTCACGGACCCAGAGCTCGTCGCCGAGACCGCCAACTACCTGTCCGGCGAGCCGATGGCCGACGCGCCGGGGCACTACGAGCTCTACGAGAGCGACCTCGACGGCGCAGTCGCGCTCGGCACCACCGCGTTCCGCACCAGCATCGAGTGGTCGCGCCTGTTCCCCGACGGCGCTGCCGAGCAGGCCACCACCGTCGAGGAGCTCGCCGAGTACGCGGACCCCACTGCGCTCGCGTACTACAACGCGTACTTCGACGCCATCGTCGCCCACGGGCTCACCCCGCTCGTCACGCTAAACCACTACACGCTCCCGCTCTGGATTCACGACGGCAAGGCGTGCCACGAGGACCCCGACGGCTGCGAGGACCGGGGCTGGCTGGACCTCGCGCGGATGAAGCCCGCGATCGCGCTCTACAGCGGCTTTTGCGCGCAGCAGTTCGGGGATCGCGTCGACTGGTGGGCGACCGAGAACGAGCCCTTCGCGATCGTCCTCTCCGGCTACCTGCTCCCCGGCGAGGACCGGACCAACCCGCCGGGCGTGAGCCGCTCGGACCTGGCGATCCCGGTCGCGTTCAACCTGGCCGAGGGGCACGCGGCGATGTACGACGCCGTGAAGGCCTGGGACGTCGTGGACGCGGATGCCGACGGCACGGCGAGCATGGTCGGCGCGGTCCCCAACCTGGTCGCGGTGGCGCCGCTCGACCCGGACAACGAGACGGACGTGAAGGGTGCCGAGCACCTCGAGTATGTCTACAACCGGGTGTACTTGAACGCGACGGT
>CALQBK020000046.1 GCA_943328795.2 Bifidobacterium breve | reverse complement strand
TGGAACGCGAACGACAAGAGCCCGGACGTCAGGATCATCGGGCTCCCGAGCCACACGCTCCAGCCAACGATCCCCCTATACCCGAGCCCCTTGATGAACCCGAGGTCCATCAGCCAAGGGGCGCACACCGCGTAGTTCACGATGGCGCCGAGCATCATCGACCACGCCGTGCGCCAGCCCATGATCGCGCCCGCGGCCAGCAGGACCAGGCTCGTGTCGAGCTGCAAGGTGTACGCGGCGAGCCCACGGTCGTGCAGGACCACGCGCCAGCGCGAGGTTTGCGCCGAGATCTGCTCTGGCAAGTTGAACGGCACCCAGTCCGCGTGCGCCCTCCGGAAGAACCCGACCAACGCGCCGACGATCGTCGAGATGAGCAGCGGGCGTTGGCCCTGGTTCCCGTCACCGCCGTGGAGCGCGTTGAGGGTCTCCGCGGCGGCGACCCCGCTCGGGAAGCGCAGCTGCTCGACGTCGATGAGCTGCTGCTTCAGCGGGATCGCCATCACCACGCCCAACAGCGCGATGGTGGCGATCCAAATGAACATCTCCGGCCCGGGGAGCGCATGCCCAGTGAGCATCATCAGCGCGGGGATGGCGGCGACGGTGCCGCCGCCCGTCATGTACCCGGCGGCGGAGGCGACCGACTGCATCGCGTTGTTCTCGAGCAGCCCGAACGGCTCGCGCACGATGCGCAAGCGGGTGAGCAATCCGAAGATGCCGAACGCAGCGAGCCCCGCGGTGATCGAGACGCCGATGCTCCACCCCGTCTGCAGCGCGACGTAGAGGTTCGACAGAGAGAGCAACCCGCCGAGCAAGGCGCCCGCGACGATGGCGCGGAGGGTGAGCTGGCGCCGTGGCGCCGCGGAGGCTGTAGACATCCGGGCATCATCTCACACCAGGCCGCCGTGCGAAACCACCCTCCAGATGGGCTGAATCACACCGCCCGGAAGTGCCCGCTCTCCCGCAACGGGTGGGCGCCGAGAGCGATTGCACCTGGCGCGCCGAACCGCGAGGCCATTGGCATACCCATTGCATCGCGAGCGAAGATGAACGCCTCCGAGACCGCCGCGCTCGCGCGCCACATCCTCGCAACGCACCACGCGCTCCTGCACCGCGAGCTCCCCCGGCTGGCGTCGGCGCTGGCGGGCTCGTCTCGCCAGGTGATCGCGCCGTTCCACCACCTGCACGCGGTGATGGACGACCACATGATGAAGGAGGAGAACATCCTGTTCCCTGCGATCCTCGCGCTCGCGGAGGGCGGGGAGTCGGCCGGCTGCGGGGTGCTCGGGCCGATCCGGCAGATGCAGGCGGAGCACGACCAGATCCGCACGCTGGAGGCCGCCCTGCGCGCGGCCGCCCGGGACGCCGGCGCGTACGAGGCCGACCTGCTCGCGATGCTGGACGATCTCGCTGAGCACGCTCGCGTCGAGGACGAGGCGTTGTTCCCGGCGGCGCTGGCGCTGGCGGGGGTGACGGAGCTTCCGCCGAAGCTGGCCGAGACGCCCGCGCCTCGGCGTCGGGCGCTCACCGGGACGCCCAGCGGGAACGCCGACGGGACGGTGATCCGCTACACCCGGGGGCGGTGCCCCAGCTGCCACGCGGACGTCCCGGCGTCGGTGGTGGTCCGCGCAGGGTGCGTGCAGCTTGAGAAGGCGTGCCCAACTCATGGGATCGCGTCCCAACTGTTGTCCCGTCGCCCGGAGTACTGGGCGGACCTGGACCGGCTTTACTTCAAGGTGAACAAGCGGGAGCACCCGCAGCGGGACTACATCGTCCGCATGACAGAGCGGTGCAACCTGGCGTGCCCGATCTGCCTCGCGAAGGCCAACACGGAGGACACGCCAGACTTGGATCTCACCGGGCTCGAGCGGCTCATCTCGTCGCGGCGGGGCATCAAGATCGACCTCATGGCTGCCGAGCCGACGCTGCGGCCCGACCTGTTCGAGTGGGTACGGAAGGTGAAGGCGAGCGGGAACGTCGCCGCGCTGCACACGAACGGGATCAACCTCGCCAACGCCGCCTACGTCAAGGCGCTGGCAGAGGCCGGCGTAGACGAGGTGTTCTTGCAGTTCGACGGCCTCGACGACGCGGCAAACACCACGCTGCGGGGGCGCCCGTTGCTCAAGGCCCGGCTGGCGGCGCTCGCCAACCTCCGGGCGCACGACATCGCCACCAGCCTGATCGTCGTCATCGCGCGCGGGGTGAACGAGGACCAGGTCGGCGAGACCTTCCGATTCGCGCTGCGCCCGGAGAACGACCACGTGCGCGAAGTCTTCTTCCTCGGGCTCCGGAGCATGGGCAGCGCGCGGCAGACGGGGGCGTTCGAGGGGCAGCAGCTGATGCCGGACGAGCTGATCGACCTGCTGACCACGCAGGAGCCGGCGCTGAAGCGGGCCGACATCAAGGCCTTCAACATGGCCTATTTTGCGATGCTGTCGGCGTTCTCCGTCCGAAAGTGCCTGTACGTGCAGCACTACCTGGTCGCCCGGGAGGCCGCCGGTTCGTACACCCCCGTCTCCGAGGTGATCGACATGAAGGGGCTCGCGCGCGCAGCCGAGCGCTATGCCGATCGGTACCCCGCCCACCCGACAATCGCGAAGGCCGGACTCGCGGCCTCACTCCTGCGGCTTGGGCTCAACCCAGCCGCGCTGCGCATGGGCGCAGACTTGGTGCGCCTGGAGCAGCTCTTCGCGAGCGGGATGAACCTCGGCGGGGTGCCGCCGCGGTTCTTGCTGCTCGGGTTCATCACCGCGTGCGATCTCGACAACTACGACGCGGACGTGTCGGTGAACTGCGGCAAGGGCGAGCTCTCGGCGGACGGCGGGTTCACCGAGTCGAGCGCCACCGCGAACGTGGAGCGGGAGGCCCGCTTCGCCGCCAGCGGGCTCGCGCCGGGCCCGGCGAACCCCCCGCCGGGCTTCCGCGGGGAGCGGGCCGGCGCGTAGTGATCCAGCTCACTCCTCGAGCGCGACCAGGCTCCCGTCCGCGAGGCCGACCCAGGCGCGGCTGCCGGCCACCAACGGGGGCGCGGAGATGACGCCGAGCTGCGCGTGCCAGCGAACGCCGCCGTCGGCGACCTCCACCGCGCTCAACGACCCGTCCGCCGAAGCGACCAGCACGACGTCGTCCTGCACGGTCATCGCCGTGATCGCGCCGGCGAAACCGACGTCCCAGCGCGGCCGACCCGTCGCGGCGTCGAGCGCTTGGAGGTCTCCCGTGCGGTTCGCGACGTACAGCGTCCACCCGCCGTCACCGGTCGGCCCGAACGCCGGGGCGAGGGCAGGGGAGGCGGCGCGCACCCTCCACCGGGGCGCGCCGGACCGGTCCACGACCACGACCCCGCCGGCCTCGCCGTCCTGCGCCGCTACGGCTACCGCGACCAGCCCGTTGCCAAGCACCGGCGGGCCCACGGGCGGGCCCGGAAGCGCCGCGCGCCAGTGTTCCCCCTTCTCGTCCGCGGCGAGCAACACCCCGTCCAAGCTCGTGGCGTACACCACCCCCGCGTCGGTCGCGATCCCCGGCCCCGCGGAGGTCAGCCCACTCCGCGAGCCCGTCGGCTTGCCGGCGGCGTCCAGCACGGGGCCGAGCGCGAGGAACCAGCCGGCCGAGGTGTGCAGCGTGCCTTCGCGCGTCTGCCAGGCCCGGCCTGCCTCGCCGAGCGGCTGCACCCCGGACGCCAGCTCTCCGCCGGCCTCGGTGCGGACCGAGATCGCGCCCGTGCCGACGTCGAGCCGCACTGCCTCGACGTCGCGCGAGAGCCACAGCCCGTCGTCCAGCAGCGTGAGCGACCGAGTTCGGAGAGCCTGCGACCACACGATCTTCTCCGAGCGGACCATCTGGATCACCCCGCCCGCCGAAGCAAACACCCGTGTGCCGTCCGTGAGCAGCGCCTCGATCGGCCCGGCGAGCGCGACGCGAGCGACCTCCCGGGGCCGATTTCGAAAGCCGGCGCCGTTCACCCGGCTCGTGTTCCAGCTGGCGGGTTCTGCCGGCGTCGAGCGTTCAACGACGGGCAGCACCACCTCGGGGGCGCGCTCCTCTGCGTGGTGAGCGCCGGTTTGATGCGCTCCGCACCCGGCCAGCACGAGGACACCGACCCAGCGCGTCAACTCTTGCCCTCCGCGCGGAACCGGTAGCCCATCCCGCGGGCGGTGAGGAAGTGAGCCGGGTCGTCGACGTCGTCGAGCTTCTGCCGCAGCCGCGTGATGAAGTTGTCCACGGTGCGCTCGGTCCCGAAGTAGTTCTCGCCCCAAACGGCGTCCAGGATCGCTTGGCGGGTGACCACGCGCCCCTCGCGGGAAGCCAGGAACTCAAGCAGCTTGATCTCCCGCGCAGTGGTCTCGACGAGCTGGCCGGCCTTGCGGATCTCGCCCGCGGTGAAGTCGGCCTCGACGTCGCCGAACCGCAGCACGTGCGTCGGCTCTGCCCCCTTCGAGCGCCGCAACAGCGCCTTGATGCGCGCCAGCAGCTCGTTCAAGCCGAACGGCTTCGAGATGTAGTCGTCCGCCCCGAGGTCGAGCCCCTTCACCTTGTCCATCTCTGCGCCACGCGCGGAGAGCATCAGGATCGGCAACGTCGCCGACTGCCGGCGCAGCTCTCGGCACACGTCGTACCCCGAGAGCACGGGCAGCATCACGTCCAGGAGCACCAGGTCGGGCTTCCACGCCGCGGCGGTCTTCAGCCCCGCTGCGCCATCAGGCTCCACCTTGACTTGGTATCCCTCGAGCTTCAGGTTCAGCTCCAGGCCCCGCTGGATCGAGGGGTCGTCCTCGACGAGGAGGATTCGCTCTGAGAGGGTGGGCGGCACGCTGGGATTCGTAACCGGCCCCGCGGCCCACGCCGACGACGCCGATCGCAGCGTTCGCCCGGCTGGCCAGGGACGGAGGCCGCGTTACCCCGCCGCTATGCCTCGCTTCACCGCCCCCGACGGCCGCGTCGACATCAAGAGCTTGTCGTTCGACGAGCTGACGGAGGAGCTCGTCGCGCTCGGCTCCGAGCGGTTTCGGGCGCTCCAGGTCTGGAAGTGGCTTTGGCAGCACAAGGTCCGGACGTTCGAGGAGATGACGAACCTCTCGAAGGTGTGGCGGGAAAAGCTCCCTTCGCACTTTGTCATCCAGGAGCTCACGCCCGTCGGCGTGCTCACGAGCACCGACGGCACGCGCAAGTTCCTGTGGCACACGGCCGAGGGCCAGCAGATCGAGAGCGTGCTGATCCCGGACGAGGACAGGCTCACGCTCTGCGTCTCCACGCAGGTCGGGTGCGCGATGGCGTGCTCGTTCTGCCTGACCGGTGACCTCGGCCTGAAGCGTCACCTGAAGCCCGGCGAGATCATCAACCAGCCGCTCCAGATCAGCCGGATCCTGCCCGAGGGCCAGCGCATCACCAACGTCGTGATGATGGGCATGGGCGAGCCGCTGCACAACTACGACAACCTGGTCGCCGCGCTCCGCGTGTACTTGGACGAGAACGCGCTCGGGATGAGCCACCGCCGCATCACGGTGTCCACCGTCGGCCTGGTACCCGCGATGAAGAAGCTCACGGACGAGCTGCCGGTGAACCTCGCCGTGAGCCTGAACGCGTCCACCGAGGAGCAGCGCCGCGAGGTGATGCCGATCACGAAGAAGTACTCGATGCAGGAGCTGCTCGAGACGTGTCGGGACCTGCCGATCCACCACCACAAGCGAATCACGTTCGAGTACGTGATGATGGCCGGCTTCAACGACTCCATCGAAGACGCCGCCCGGCTCGCGAAGCTGCTCCGCGGCATCCGGTCGAAGGTGAACTTGATCCCCTACAACGAGAACCCGTCGCGCGACATCAAGCGCCCGGCGGCGGACGTCGCGAAGGCGTTCCAGCACTACCTCGTCACGCGGGGCGTGCAGTGCAGCATCCGGTCGACGCGCGGCAAGGACATCTCCGCGGCCTGTGGCCAGCTCGGCAAGGCCGATCCCAGCACCGTCGCGCTGTTCGGCCCGCCACCGGTCGCGACCGCGCACGACTCAACCCAATCGCCCCGGGAGTAGCAGCAGATGGACGTCGTCTTGGACTTCGAGAGGCCGCTCGTCGAGCTGCGCCGCCGCATCACGAGCCTGCGCGACCTCCCGCCGGGCGCTTCGCCAGCGGGCATCGCGAGCTCGATCGCCGAGCTCGAGCGCCAAGCGGAGCGCCTGCAGGAGCAGACCTTCGCGAACCTCACGCCGTGGCAGCGCACCCAGCTGAGCCGCCACCCCGGCCGGCCGAACTTCGACGAGTACGTGAAGGGTTGGACGACGGATTGGTCGGAGCTGCACGGCGATCGCGCCGGGCATGACGACAACGCGATCGGCATGGGCATCGGCAGCTTCCGAGGCCGGCGCGTGCTGATTGTCGGCCACAAGAAGGGCCGCACGACCCGGGAGAACGTCGCCTGCAACTTCGGCATGGCCGTGCCGGATGGGTACCGCAAGGCGCTGCGCGGCATGACGCTCGCAGCGCGGTTCGGGATGCCGATCATCGCGCTGATCGACACGCCTGGGGCCTACCCGGGGCTCGACGCGGAAGCTCGTGGACAAGCCGAGGCCATCGCCCGCAACATCATGGAGATGTTCACGTTTCCGGTGCCGATCGTCGCGTGCGTGATCGGGGAAGGCGGGAGCGGGGGCGCGCTGGCGCTCGGCTGCGGCAACCGGGTCCTGATGATGGAGCACGCGGTGTACTCGGTCATCTCGCCCGAGGGCTGCGCGGCGATCCTGTGGCACGACCGGGCCGAGGGGCCCCGGGCCGCGGAGGCGCTGAAGCTCACCGCGCCGGACTGCCTGCGCTTCGGCGTCGCTGACGCCGTGATCCCCGAGCCGCGCGCAGGGGCTCACCGGGCCGGAGCGGACGCCATCTCCCGCCTGGGCGACGCGGTCGAGCAGCACCTGGGCGAGCTGTCGGGCATGTCGGGCGACGCGCTGAAGGCGCACCGGTACGAGCGCTTCCGGGCGCTGGGGGCCTACGAGATCGCGCCGTGACCGACTGGGTGATCGAGCCCGTCGACGCGGCCCGCGGCCAGGTCGAGATCCGGGTGCCGGGCGACAAGTCGATCTCGCACCGCGCGATCCTCTTCAACACGCTCGCAGTGCTCGAGAACGGCGGGGCCGCGCGGGTGGTGAACCTGCTCGACGCCGAGGACGTGATGCGCACGGTGGTCGCGTGCGAGCAGCTTGGCGCGCAGGTCGTGCGCCGCGGGGACGCGTGGGAGGTCTCGCGGGGGGCGACCCGAGACGGGCCGTTGGACGTGGACTGCGGCAACTCGGGGACCACCGCCCGGCTGCTGCTCGGCGCGGTGGCGGGGCGGGGCCGGCCGGCGCGCCTCGCGGGTGACGCATCGTTGTCCAGGCGGCCGATGGGGCGGGTGATTGAGCCGCTGGCGGCGATGGGGGCTCGCTTCTCGGCGGCCGAGGGCCAGCGGCTCCCGCTAGTGGTCACGCCCGCGGCGCTGTGTGGGGTGACGTGGACCTCGAAGGTGGCGAGCGCGCAGGTGAAGTCCGCGGTGCTGCTCGCTGGCCTCCTGGCCGAGGGCGCGACCGTGTACACGGAGCCGAGCCCGTCGCGCGACCACACCGAGCGGCTGCTCACGCGGATGGGCGCCCCGCTGCAGGTCGACGGGTGTACGTCCACGATCCGCGCCGGGACGTTGCGCCCGGTGGACGTAGACGTGCCGGGGGACATCTCGAGCGCGGCGTTCTGGATGGTGGCGGCCGGGGTGCTGGGCGTAGCCGTGACGCTGCCGGACGTGGGGCTCAACCCGACCCGGAGCGGGTGCCTGGAGGTGCTCGCGGCGATGGGGCTGCAGGTCGACGTAGCGGGAGGGGGAGGGGACGCGCCGGGAAGCGTTGCGGTCCAGGGTTCGCTCACGCGCGGGGCGACCATCGGGGGCGCGCTGGTGCCGCGGCTGGTCGACGAGCTGCCTGTGCTCGCGATCGCGGCGGCGTTCACGCACGGCGAGACCGTGATCACGGACGCCGAAGAGCTGCGGGTGAAGGAGTCCGACCGGATCGCCGTCGTGGTGAACGGGCTCCAGGCGATGGGGGTGGAGGCGTACGCAACGCCCGGCGGCATGCGGATCGTCGGCCGCGGCGGGGAGGGGGTCCGCGCGGCGGTCGTGGAGAGCCACGGGGACCACCGAATCGCGATGGCGTTCGCGATCGCCGGCCTGCGCTGCGGCATGCGAGTGCGCGACGTGGACTGCGTCGCGACGAGTTACCGGGGGTTCTTGGAACAGCTGCGCGACCTGTCCCCGCGCTCCCGGGCTATGAGTACGGATGCACCCTGACATCGTCCAGGTCTCGAACGTGTGGCAGTGCGACGTCAAGATTGACGCGCTCAAGGCGGAGCACGAGGCGCTGAACCGCGCGATCAAGTCCGGCGAGGCAGCGGTCGCCGCCGCGGACGCCGCCGCGGAGGCCGCCCAGGCGGCGCTGGCTGCGGCCAAGGCGACCGAGCGCGCCAACACGCGTGAGCTCGACAGCTACACGGAGAAGCGCACGTCGACGCGCGAGATGATCAACACCGGCACGGCGCCCGACTACGCAGCGGCCGAGCGGCAGCTCGCGAACGTGGTCGCCCGGATCGACGCGCTTGAGAACACCGGGCTTGAGCTGATCGACGCGGTCGAGAACGCGGTCGAGGCGGCGCACCAGGCCGAGCGGGCGAAGCGACGGGCGACGGAGGACCTCGCGGCAGCTCGCGCGGCCCTGCTGGCGCGTGACGCGCCGCTCAGAAAAGAGCTCGGGGACGTCTTGCCGCTGCGCGAGGCTGCGTGGAACGAGCTCCACCCCGAGCTTCGGCCGCAGTACTTCGACCAGCGGCGAAAGAAGAGGAAGGCGCTGGTGAACGTGATCGAGAAGGCGTGCAGCGCGTGCTCGACGTTCGTGCCGCCGCAGGTCTGGCTCGACACCGAGGCCGGGCGGGAAGCGCACCGCTGCACGGGGTGCGGGGGCTGGATTTTGCCGTAGCCCGTCACCCCACCCGCTTGGCGAGCTCCTGCAGGTGTGACAGCGCCAGCCGCTTGTCGCCCGGGTTCGCGAGCAACCACAGCGGGTGGAACGTGGACAGCGCCGGGAGCCCGTGGACGTCGCCCCACGTGCCGTGGCGCTCGAGCCCGAGCGCGGCGCGGGCCGCCTCGCCGAGCACCAGCACGGCTCGCGGCTTCGCCAAGGTGAGCTGGCGCGCCAGGTAGGGCCCGCAAGCGTTCACCTCCTCCGGCAGCAGCGGGCCCGGCCCGCCGCAGCGCACGACCGGGACGATGAGCACCTCGCGTCGGTCCACGCGCACGACGTTGAGCAGCATGCGGTCCAGCATCTGGGCGGCTTCGCCCGTGAGCACGTTGCCTACGGCATCACCGGCAGCGTCGGGCGGATCTGTGACGATCACCAGCATCGGCCGTGGAGCGCCGTCGCCCGGGAACGCCTGCGCGCGGGTTCGACACCGCCCGCAAGCCGTGCAGGCGAGGATCTCGGCGCGGAGGGACGCCGCCGCGGCGTCAGCGCCCTCGGCGACCCGCGCCCACTTCGATCCAAACAGCCCCGCTCCGGCCACCACGGGCGGGGCGCCGACGGCCGGAGCGGTGACGGGGGCCGCCGGGCCGACGGGCGCAGCGGGCGTCGGCACCGCGGGGGGCGTTGCGGCGGGCGCAGGCCGGGCAGGCACCACGGGCGCTGCGACGGGCGCAGGCCGGGCAGCCACCGCGGGTGTGGGCCCACGGGCGTTCTCCACGGTCGGAGCGGGCGTCGCCCGTGGCACGCCGAGGGCAGCGCCCGCCGGCACCGGGGCGCGCGCTGCCACCGGCCGGCTCACCGCCACGCCCTCGACGCTCGCGCCTGCCGAAGCCCCTGCAGGCGCCGAGCCGAGCCCGTCGAGCGCCCCGACGGGCAACACGTCCGTCCCTTGCCGACGCAGCGCGTCCAGCACGGCGAGGGTGTCGGCCACGAGCGCCGCGAGTTCAGAGGCTTCGGTCATCGTCGCCCTGGCTATCCCGGCGCCCCGGGCTGGCAGCGGGGGCAGTACCAAGTGCCGCGGCCCGCTTGCCGGAACGTCGCGATCGGCGCGGCGCAGCGCGGACACGGCTCGCCCTCCCGTTGGTAGAGCGGGAAGGGGTTCGGCGCGCCGGGCTCCTCCACGTAGGTGATCTCGTCGCCCTCCCCGAGCATCGCGAGGGTGGCCTCGAGCTGCTCGCGCACCGCGGTGTCCAGCCGCGCGTGCTCGGCGCCTGTCAGCGACCCGGCCGCCCGCAGCGGGTGCAGGCCGGCCCGCCACAGCGCCTCCATGGCTTGCACGTTCCCGAGCCCGGCTACGACGGCCTGGTCCATCAGCGCGAGCTTCACCGCGCGCTTGCCCACCAAGCGCGGGAGCGGCGCCGCGAGCGCGTCCGGCCCGAGCCCGTCCAGCAGCGCCCGGGTGCCCTCGGCCGGGTCGCGAAAGGGCACGATCCCGCCGAGCAGGCGAGGATCGTGGAACGTCAGCCGGTCGCCGCCCTCCAGCCCGAGCACGACCTTCGGAAACGCGGACGCCCCCCGCGTCCACCGGCCCGTCATGCCGAGGTGCAGCAGCAGCGCGCCTCGCTCAAAGGTCCAGAGCAGGCGTTTCCCGTGCCGCGCGAGCCCGAGCGAAGGGCTCGCTACGATGTCGGCGAGGCGTTCGACGGCCGCCGGACTGCCGTGCGAGGGCCGATCGGTGCGCGAGTCGCGCACCACGCGGGCGTCCGGCACCTCGAGCGCTACGACCCGGCGGCCGCGGGTCCAGCGGTCGAGGGCGCGGCGGCAGAACTCGACCTCGGGCAGCTCGGGCACGGGCCCTCGTAGCGCGCTCGTAGGCGCCTCGCCGCGTGTGTTGTCACCGCGCTGACAGCCGGTTAGGCAGCGCCGCCGCCGGAGCTTTGCAGATGAACTCCTCCTCGATGATGTACAACATGGTGCTGTTGCCGCTGGTCTGCTTTGGCGGCTTCTCGGTCATGCTCTGCTTCGTGCTGCTGCTGCCGGGCGTCGGGCAGGGCCTGGCGGCGCTGTGGACCGCGGTAATGGGTGACCGTCTGTACGAGGCCCGCAAGGCCAAGAAGCAGGGCCTCCCGCAGTGAACGACCTCGAGCCCGGCATCGCCGGGCGGCCGGAGATGCCCAGCAAGGTCAAGGCGATCGGCTGGCTGCACCTCTTCGGCGCGGTGTCCAACCTCGGGTGGGGACTGTTCTGATCGTTGTATGGCGGCATCGCCGCGCTCGGGACCTTCGGCATCGGGCTCGTGTTCTGCTGCCCCGTGTTCATCGTGCTCCCCGTGGCGTGCATGGAGCTCTACAGCGCGTTTCGCATCCTCTCGGGGGCGAAGGGGCTCAAGCCCCCGAAGATGACGTCGATCGCCGAGCTCTCCACGGTCCTCGTCTGCAACACGTTCTCGACCATCCCCGGGATCCTGACGCTGCTGTTCCAGTCCGATCCCGAGGTGATCGCGTTCTACGCACGCTCTGCAGAGGAGTGAGGCGATGACGAGCGAGATGTCCGCCGCCGGGCGCATCTACCAGTGGGCTGGGATGTTCATCGTGGGCGTGTGCCTGCTCCTCCCGCTGGACACGCGGTTTCGGAAGCCGCACGACGACTTCCCGCTGTCCTGGTACCCGATGTTCGCGAGCAAGCGCCCGGACCTCGAGTCCCCAGTGTACGCAGTCGCGATCTGGCCGGACGGCCACGAGGCGAAGATCACGACGGGCACGTGGACAACGGGGGGCTTCAACGAGGGCCGGACGCAGCTGGCGAACGCGGTGAAGCAAGGGAAAGAAGCAAGCGAGCGGTTCTGCCAGCGCATCGTCAAGGGGATGCGTGGCCGGTCGTCGTTCAAGGGCGCTGAGCGCGTCGAGATCCGGATCGCGAAGATCCGGAAGGAGGACTGGTTCTTGGAGGAGAAGGTCCCGGAGAAGGTCCGGGTCCTCCGCGGCTGCCAGGTGACCGAGTGACCGCGCTTCGCGCCGTCGGGCGGCACCTGGCGTTCCCGGTGGCGCCCCCCGCGCGCCTCGGGATGATCCGGGTGTTGCTGGGCTTGTTCATCCTGTATGACCTGTGGTTCAGCCGCACCGCGCTGCCGCGGCTGGTCCGGTCCGGGGCCGAGCACTGGGAGCCCGTCGGCGTGATGGAGTGGCTCGCGCTTTCGCCCCCGTCCGAGTCGGTGGTGCGCTTCGGCGTCTACTTGACGCTCGGCCTCTTCCTCCCGTGGACGCTCGGGCTCGCGTTCCGCGTGGTCGGGCCGGCGGCCGCGGTGTGCCTGTTCACGCTTTGGAGCTACCGCCTCTCTTGGGGCATGGTCTACCACAACTTCCACCTGCCGGCGTTCCACGTCGTGATCGTCGGGTTGATGCCGGCCGCGGCGGCTTTCTCGCTGGACCGGAGGATCGGGGGACGCTGGGAGCGGTGGCTCGGTTGGCAGCCGCGTGGCGCGGAGGAGTGGACGGGCCGCACGCTGCAGTTCCTGACGCTGGTCACGGCGCTGACCTACCTGCTGGCCGGGCTCGCGAAGGTTCGCGGCGAGTGGGGCTGGGCGTGGGCGAACGGCCAGAACCTGCTCGACCAGATCGGCTACGACGCCGTGTACAAGGACCTGTTGTCCGGCGGCGCGGGGCCGCTGTTGCCGTTCTTGTACCAGCACCCAGCCCTCCTGATGCCCGGCGCGCTGCTCACGCTCGTCGTCGAGCTCGGCGCCCCGTTCACGCTGCTGAGCCCGCGGCTCGGCCGGGTCTGGGCGGTCGGCATCTGGGGCATGCACTGCGGCATCGTCGCGTGCATGGACATCTGGTTCACCTACCCGTTGAGCTTCGTCCCGTTCCTTTTGTTCTTCCCGATTGAGAGGCTGCTTGGACGCTGGGGCAACGGCCCGTCGGCGTCGGCGGGTCTGGCGGAGCCGACGTAATCGGCGGCGCCCAGGCCGTGCGCGGGTTAATCGCGCGACCTCTTGGAGTCCTCATGAGCATCTCGCGTATCGGTGTGGTCGGTGCAGGCCAGATGGGCAACGGCATCGCGCAGACCGCAGCAGCCGCCGGCTTCGACGTCAGCTGCACAGACATCAACGACGCCGCGGTCAACCGCGGCAAGTCCACGGTGTCCGGCTCGCTGGCGCGCCTCGTGAAGAAGGGGACGTTGACGGCCGACGCCGCGGCGGCCATCGAGTCCAAGATCCAGTGGAGCACGTCGCTCGACGCGCATGCAGACGCCGACTTGATCGTCGAGGCTGCCACCGAGAACGTGGACCTGAAGCTCCGCATCTTCGGCGAGCTCTCGAAGGTGGCCAAGCCGGGCGCGATCCTCGCGTCGAACACGTCGAGCATCTCCATCACGAAGATCGCGAGCGCCACGAACCGTCCGGCGGACGTCGTCGGCATGCATTTCATGAACCCCGTGCCGCTGATGCAGCTCTGCGAGCTGATCCGGGGCATGGCGACGTCCGACGAGACCTACGCAGCCGTCAAGGCGTGCGCGGAGAAGATGGGCAAGACCACCGTGCTCGGGCGGGACATGCCGGGCTTCATCGTGAACCGCGTGCTGATGCCGTACATCAACGAGGCGGCGCAGGCCCTGTACGAGGGGATCGGGTCGGTCGAGGACATCGACGTCGCGATGAAGCTCGGCACGAACGTGCCGATGGGCCCGCTCACGCTGGCGGACTTCATCGGGCTCGACACGTGCCTCGCGATCATGGAGGTGCTGCACGACGGCCTGGGCGACTCCAAGTACCGCCCGAGCCCGCTGCTGCGGAAGTACGTCGAGGCCGGCTGGCTCGGCAGGAAGTCCGGGCGCGGCTTCTACGCCTACCCGGCGAAGGCATGAGCACCGAGGGTGTCGTCCTCGCCGAGCGGCGGGGCAAGGTGCTCGTGGTCACGATCAACCGGGTCTCGGCGCTGAACGCGCTGAACGCCGACGTGCTCGACGGGCTCGACGCCGCCTGCGGGGACGCCGCCCTGTTGAACGGCGCGGTCGCCGTCGTGCTCACCGGGGCGGGGCCGAAGGCGTTCGTCGCCGGGGCCGACATCGCGGCGATGTCCACGCTCGACGCCGAGGGCGCGCGCGCCTTCGCGGAGCGCGGCCAACGCGTGTTCGACCGCCTCGCGGCGCTCCCGGTGCCCGTCATCGCAGCCGTCAACGGGTTCGCGCTCGGCGGGGGCTGTGAGCTGGCGCTGGCCTGTGACCTCGTGCTAGCCGCCCCCAACGCGGTGTTCGGCCAGCCCGAGGTCAAGCTCGGCGTGATCCCCGGCTTCGGCGGCACCCAGCGGCTCGTGCGCCGCATCGGCGCGATGAAGGCCGCGGAGCTGTGCTTCACAGGCCGGAACGTGAAGGCCGACGAGGCCGTGTCGCTCGGCCTCGCGCTCCGCGTCGTGGCCGACCAGCCCGTGCTGGACGCCGCGCTGGCCCTCGCCGAGCAGATCGGCGCCATGGGGCCGGTCGCGGTGCGCTTGTGCAAGCAAGCGGTCAATGCAGCTACGGACGCCGACCTCCGCGGCGGGCTCCTTCTCGAGCGCGACCTGTTCGCGCTGTGCTTCTCTACCGCCGACCAGAAGGAAGGCATGGCCGCTTTCCTGCAGAAGCGTCCGGCGGCCTTCTCGGGCGCTTGAGCCCCCCACTTCTCCCGGAACGGCACCCTCATGGCAAATCGAAGGGCAGAGCGCATCGCCTCTGCCGTCCAGCAAGAGGTGGCACGCCTGCTCCTCACCGACGTCAAGGATCCGCGCGTGGGCGTGATCAGCATCACTGGCGTGAAGATGAACGACGACCTGTCGGTCGCCCACATCTCCTACTTGCCGCTCGGCGGGGCAGGGGACCGCAAGCAGATCCAAGAGGGGCTGAAGCAAGTCGGCAAGCACCTGCGCGGGCCAGTCGGGCGCGCGCTCGGGACCCGGCACTCGCCCGATCTGCGGTTTGAGATCGACCGAAACCTCGAGTACGCCATGCACATGTCAGACGTGCTCGCGAACTTGCCAAAGGGCGCCCAGGACGAGGTAGAGCCGCCGATGCCCACGAACGACGAGGGGGGTGAGGGATGACGGACGGGTTCCTGGTGATGGACAAGCCGCCCGGCATCACGTCGCACGACGTGGTGGCCGTGGCCCGCGCCGTGACAGGCCTGAAGAAGGTGGGCCACACGGGCACGCTCGACCCGTTCGCGACGGGCGTGCTGCCGTTGGCACTCGGTGGGGCTACTCGGCTGATCCAGTTCTTGGACGAGAACGAGAAGGTCTACGACGCGACCATCGCGCTCGGCAGGCTCACGGACACGGGGGACCCAACGGGCGCCGTGATCGACGAGCGCCCGGTGCCCCCCATCACCCGGGCCGACGTCGAACGCGTGTTCAGCGCGTTCGTCGGGACGCGCCTGCAGCGGCCGCCCCGGTACTCAGCGGTGAAGATCAAGGGCAAGCCGCTCTACGAGTACGCGCGCAAGGGGCAAGACGTGGTCGCCGAGCCCCGGCCGATCCGCATCGACTCGATGGAGCTGCTCTCGTTCGATCTCCCGCGGATCCGCGTGCTGATCCGCTGCTCGCGCGGCACGTACGCGCGCGTCATCGCCGAGGAGGTGGCGGAGGCCCTCGGCACCGTCGGTCACCTGGACGAGCTGCGCCGGGATGGGTCCGGACCGTTCAAGATCGGCCAGTCCTTGCCCATGTCGCGGCTGTCCGAGATCGTCGCAGACAACCCTGCCTGGCACGAGGTGCTTCGGCCGGGGCGGCAAGGCGAGCGGATCCCGTGGAAGTCCCGCGAGGAGGTGTTCGCGGGCCTCCAGCCCTACCTCGTGTCCCCACGCGAAGCCCTCAAGCACCTTCCCGCGGTCTCCCTGTCCGCGCTCGAGGCCCGGCGGTTCCAGACCACTGGCCAAGTCCCGCCCTCGCCCGTGCCGGACGCCCGCGCGTGGCTCCTCCTGCTCGGTGACGAGCTCCTCGGGGTCGGGACGGCCGGAAAGGCCATCGCCGAGCCCCTGCAGTGGGAGTCCGACGGCAGCCGACCCCGCCCCCCGATCACCGCGCCACGTCGCCATTGACAAGCCAACCGCCGCTCGATAAGGGCGGCCGCCTCCGAGTACACCTATGAACCTCATTGACCAGATCGAATCCGAGAACATCAACCCCGCCGCGGCGAAGCTCGCCATCGGCGACGAAGTGCGCGTCCACGTCCGCATCAAGGACGGCGACAAGGCTCGCATCCAGGTGTTCGAAGGCACGGTCATCGCGCTCAAGGGCAGCGGCCCTCGCGCGTCGTTCACCGTCCGCAAGAACAGCTTCGGCGTTGGCGTCGAGCGCGTGTTCCCGTTGCACAGCCCCACCGTCGACAAGGTCGAGGTGAAGGTTCAGCACTCGGTGCGCCGCGCAAAGCTGTACTACCTCCGCGAGCGCTCCGGCAAGTCGGCGCGCCTCAAGGACGCCAACTAGCCTCGACGGCTCGGGATGGCGACGTCTGCTCGCGACGCGGCAGCGCGTCGCGCGGCCCTGTTGGTTGGCGCCCAGATGGAGGCGCTGGTCGAACGTGTGCTCGTCGCAGACGGCTGGCTCATCCTCGCGCGCAATTGGCGTGGCGGGGGAGGGGAGCTGGACGTGATCGCCCGCCGGGGTGGTCCGCTCGACGCCGAGGTCCGCTTCGTCGAGGTGAAGGCTCGCGACCAGGAGGACCCGCTCGCAGACGAGGCCGTGTCCGCGTCGAAGCGCACGCGCTTACGGCGTGCCGCTCGGCTGTGGATGGAGCAGGTCGATTGGAACGGCCCCGCGTCGTTCCTCGTCGCGATGGTGGACCCGGCCGACGAGACGGTCGTCTGGATCGATGACGCGTTCGACGGCTGATACTCGCGTGGGCCAGCCCGGCGGGATCAGCGGATGCGCACGGTCATGTCGAGCCCAGCGCGGCTCCGCACGGTGTCGCCAGCGGTGTAGATAGGGTAGGGGCTCTCGATGCGCTGCGGCATGTGGTACGCCACCTCGCCGAAGAACCCGAGCGCGAAGTACCGCGAAGGCTGGAACGAGAACCCGAGGCCCCCGCCGATCGACGCGGACTCGGACTGCTGCACCGCGACGTCCTCCGTGCCGTCCAGCACCGACGGCAAGAACGTGCCGCTGGGCACGGTCGCCCAGCTCGCGTAGTCAAACACGCCGTGCAGGTCGACCCGGACGTTGGTGTCCTTCTCGTCGTTGTGCGCGGCCAAGAACTCCGAGCCGAACCGAATCGTCGTCGAGCGCGCGGCCCGGTACTCGGTGGGGACGACGTTGCCATCGGTGTCGGTGACGTCGAGGGTGGTCTTGCCGTTGGCCTGGTACCGGGCGGTCAGGTACGGCTGGCTGCCCCCGATCGTGGTAGAGAACGCGTTGTCGAGCCGGACACCGAGCCCGCCGGTCCCTGCGCCGCGCTTGCCATCGGTCTCGACGTAGAAGTTGTTCTTGTTCGGCGTGCGCAGCGCGCCGGCGATCTTCCACGTGGCGCGGTTCTTTCGCGCCAGGAAGGTCTCCGAGAACGGCGTACCGGCGATGCCAATCCACACGCCCTCGAGGCCGCCGCCCTTCGCGGTTTGCCCGACGTCCGTGGCGTCCGCGCTGTTCATCGTGCCGGTGCCCGTGGACGGGTCGTACACCATCGCCTGCGAGCTCCCGAAGTTCACGGTGTCGGACGCGTGGATCGGGAACCCGAGCGTGATGCCGACGCCCGGCCCGGCGCTGAACACGGCGTCGACGTTCACGACGTGGCTGTTCAACGTGCGTTGCCCGACCTCGATGTCCGCGCTCTCCGTGGCGCCGGCGCTCTCGAGCACCGCCTGTGTCAGGTGCCCGCCAAGCCGGTCGTAGGTGTAGTTCAACGCGATGTCACCGCGCAGCCACGGCGGCATCTCGGTGACCGTCGCCACGGGCGTCACGGCGTCATCCGAGCGCGCGGCGGTGGGAGACGTGCCGATCCCGCTCGACGGTGGCGGCGGGGGCGTGTCGTCCCGGGCGAACGCCTGGGAGACCGTGAAGAGGAGGCTCAAGGGGAGCAGAAGTGCGGGCAAGGAGCGGGCTCCGGGAGTCACCCGGCAGATTAGCCCGGAACGGCGTCCCGGGTGAAAGCCACGGCGCATTTCTCCACGCCATGGACGACCCGATGCCCCGCTCTGCTCCGAAGACCCGCGCCCGACGTGCACCCAAGAACCTCGCGGCGGTGCTGGACGGGCTCGCCCGCGCCGTGCCAGACCCGCGCTGCGAGCTCGACTACCGCACGCCGTTCGAGCTGCTGATCGCGACCCAGCTGTCTGCGCAGTCCACGGACGCGATGGTCAACAAGGTCACCCCGGAGCTCTTTCGGCGCTGGCCGGACGCCCACGCGTTGGCGGTGGCGGACCCGGCTGAGGTCGAGAACGTGTTGAGGCCGACCGGGTTCTTCCGGCAGAAGTCGCGCCACGCGATCCGCACGGCCGAGCTGCTGGTCGCGAACTTCGGCGGCGAGGTCCCAGCCCGGCTGGAAGACCTCGTGACGTTGCCCGGGGTCGCGCGCAAGACCGCCAACGTGGTGCTCGGCACGGCGTTCGGCGTCCAGAGCGGCGTGACGGTGGACACGCACGTCTACCGGGTCACGGGGCGCTGGGGCTGGCACGAGGAGAAGACCGCTGAGAAGGTCGAGCCGCTGCTGATGGGCTGGCTGCAGCGCGCGGGGTGGAGCGAATTTGGACACCGCGCGGTGCTGTTCGGACGGTACCACTGCGTCGCGCGGAAGCCGAAGTGCGCGACGTGTGAGCTCGCCGAGGTGTGTCCGCGCGTCGGGGTCGATTCGCCGGACGCTGGGGGCGTGTAGGCCGGAGGGTGGAGGGTGGAGGCGTTCAGGCCGGAGAGAGTCCCAGACTGGATCCAGTACTTGACATAATATACATTATCAGAAGCGTGCCCGGGGTGCCACCACATGCTCCAAAGGTGCCGACGGAGGTCTTGGCACACGATGTTCCAAAAGTGCCGTCGGAGGTCCTGGGTCAGCTCGGGCTGACCCAGGGCGGTGCGTCGGGCAGCGCGTCGGCCCGCGGGACCCGGAGCGCGTAGAGGCGCCCGGCGTTGGTCACGATGTACGCCGTGCGACCCACCAGCGCGGGCTCGGCCGCGATGCCCGTGACGAGCACGCCGGGATCGAACGTCCAGAGCGTCTTGCCGTTGCCGATGCTGACCAGGTACGCGGACCCTTCACCAGCGGCCACCAGGAGCCCGCCGTCGGTCCATACCGGCGTGCCGATGGTCCCGCCGACCTTCGGGTCCCACGTCCAACGGACCTCTCCGGTGCGCGCGACCACGGCCCGCATCGTGCCGTCCGAACCGCCGACGTACAGGATGCCGTCGTGCTCGAGCATCGGCGAGCCGGTCCCGACGTCCACGCGCCAGCGTACCACCCGGGTCTCCGGGTCTACGCTCACCAGCGGGCCCGAGAACCCGGCGGCGATCACCGTCGTAGCGTTCCCGGCGCGCGTGACAGCCGGCGGGGCGATGACGTCGGGGTAGCTCCCCTCGCCCACCAGCATGTTCTCCAGCTCGTCACCCGTCTTTCGGTCCAGCTCGGCCAAGAAGCCGTCCGAGAACCCCACCCACGTGGACTCCCCGACGATGACCGGCGGGGCCGCGCCAAACAGCTCGAGCGAGCCCGAGCGGGACGCGTCGAGCCGGTGCGCGTGCCGCCAGCGCAGCTCGCCGGTCAGCTTGTCGAGCGCGTACACCGTGTCGTCGACGTTCGCGAAGTAGAGTGTGTCGCCGGACTCAGTCGGGCGGCTGACGATGGGCGCGCCCGAGTAGTGAGACCAGGCGGGCGTGGGGTGCGCGAGCGTGGCCTGGTCGAGCTTGTAGCAGAACGTGTACCCCGCGGTATCGCTGAACCACACGTAGCCATCGTGGACGATGGGGCTGGTCGCGACCTGCGCGCGGGCCGGGAACGCGCCGACCAAGCGCCCATCTTCCCGCCCGAGCACGAGCAGCGCGGACTGGCCGCTGTAGCCGACGTAGATGCGATCGCCGGCTACGACCGGCGCGGCGGGCTCAGAGCGCGTGGCGGTGGACTGGGGCAGCCCGGGCAGCTCAACGGACCAGAGCAGCACGGGAGGGGCGTTGAACCCAGTCCCTGCCTCCGCCGCGATCGCGGGGGTCGCGGCGAGCAGCAACAGGCACAGGAGGCGGTTCAACCCTCGCTCCCGGCGGCCGGGGCTGCGGGGGCCAAGCCCGAGGCGCGGGCGCGGAGCGCGTCGGCACGCTCTTGGGGGGCGGCCGGGAAGCGGGTCTTGTACTCATCGACGGTCTGCTTCGCGTCGTCGTTCTTGCCGAGGTCGAGCTGCGCCCCGGCGAGCGAGAGCAGCGCCTGCTGGGCGTAGAAGCCCTGGGTGCGCCCGGCGAGCTCGCGGTACACCCCGACAGCCTCCTCCGCGCTGCCGGCGTCAACCAGCGCGCTCGCGAGCGCGGAGCCGACGCTCCAGCCCGGGAGCCCGCCCTGGCCGAGCGCGTTCCCTGCCTGGAGCGCGGTGAGCCGGGACGGCGCGTTCCCCGCCCGCTCCCACGCCTCGGCGGCCTTCAGGTAGGCGTACACCGCCGCGGTGCCCGACGAGGCCTTCGCGGTCGCCTCGAACCGCCGCGCGCCCTCTTCGAGGTCCGCCTTGCGGCCGGCGTCCGTCGGGTCGTCCGCAGGCGCCAAGCCGTACTTCGACATCGGGTCGGGCTTGGGCATCTTGTAGTCGATCGCCGCGATGTCCCCGAAGTCTCCGGCCGCGGAGTGCTCTTGCCACATGCTCCACAGGCCCCAGACCAACACTCCGCCGAGCGCTGCGACCCCGACCCAGCCGAGGTAGCGCCCGTTCGCCGTGTAGAAGCTCGTGAACGCGAGCTGCGCCCGGAACAGGTAGTCTGGCGTGTCCTCCACGGCGGCTTCGGCGGCGGGCGCGGCGGGCGCCGGCGGGCGAACGAGGACGTCGGGATCTTCAGTTTTTTCGTCAGACACGCGGATACCTCGATGCGGTACAGCGGCTATGCGAGGGGCCTTGCTTCGTCAACGCCTTCGTCGGCCGAGGAAAGCGCGAGCACGTGCGCCCACGCCTCGCCGGCAGCGGCGTCCAACGGGTCCACGAACCGCAGCGCTGCGAGGCCGACGCCAGCCGCAGTGACCACCTGGACGAGCTCCCCGAGCGGCGCCGCCCCTCGCCCGTTCGCGCGAACAGACAGAAAGGGACGACCCTCGCGTGTCAACCACGCCTGCAACTGCCCCGCCTCCACCGTCGGCGGCCCGATGAACACGGGGAGCCGGTCGGCCGGGCCCCCGTGGAGCGCCTCGAACAGCCCCGCGTCGCCCGCCACCCCGTCGCCTACGACCAGGCCCACCCGGCCCGATTGCCCCCCGCGCACCGGCACGCCGCGCACCATCGCTGCCCACGATCGCCCGAGCGCCCGCACGAGCCCCTCGAGCGCCGGATCGGTCGCCACGAACACCAAGATCGAGTCCGGGACGAGCGCGACGGCCCCTGCGAGCGCCCAGGCGGGGTTCTCGAACAAGGCCGCCCGGGCGCAAGCCCCCTGCCCTCCTTCGAGCCCCGCTGCCCAGCCGGCGGCGTCGCCCCCGGCCCACGCCAGCAGCGTCGCGAACGTCGGCCCGAACAGCGCGAATCGCCCGTCGCCAGCGACGTCGTCCGAGATCCACGCGCCCTTCGGCGGCACCGCGTGGACGCCCGGCCCGGCCATCACTACCCGACCCTTGGCCGCGACGGTGGCTTCGGCCAGCTCGTCGACCCAGGCGGGCCCCTCCAGGCACACCAACACGTCCGTCCCCTGCCCCTCCCCGGTCGGCGTCGACTGCCAGCTGACCGCGGCGCCCGGCACCAGCGCGTCGAGCGCCCCCCGCAGCCCCGTGACCGCCCCGTGCTGGCCCGCGACGCGCACCCGCTTGCTCTTCTGAAGCACCCGCAGCGCGGCGGCGTCCACCGCCGGCGGGGGCACCAGGTGGGCCCAGTTGGGGCTGCGCTCTGCGACCCACCGGCGGGCCTCGAGGACCTGCGGCAAGCGTGACGAGAACGCCCGCGCCGTGTGTCCAGAGCGTACGGAGACTGCGCTCGCGAAGAACGCGCTGAGCTCGATGGTGATGTCGTGGAGCAAGGGGCCTGGGGGTCTGGGCGCTGGTAACCGCGCCGCGCTACGTGTGGGGCCATGAACGCCTACCTGGCGAGGCGCTCGTGAGCATCCTGTTCCTTAGGGTGTTCTTCACGCTCTCACTGGCTGCGCTCGGCGGGTTCGTCCCGCAGCTTGGCGCGCGCCTCGAGGCGCTCGGGCTTACAGGTGTCGAGCTTGGCCTGTTGCTCGCGATCCTGCCTGCCGGAAGGCTTGCTTCCGCGCCCGCTTGGGGGTGGCTCGCGGATCGCTTCCGCATCGGCGGGGTGCTGATCCGCGTCGGCGCGCTGCTGTCGCTCGGCGGGATGGTCGTGATCTGGAAGGCGAGCACCGTCGCGATGGCCGCGCTCGGGCTCGGCCTGTTCGCCGTCGGGCGGTCGCCGCTTGGCCCCGTCGTCGACGCGTTCACGGTGGACGCGATCCGCGCGGCCGGCCGCGACGCCCGGGAGTACGGCCGCACGCGCCTGTGGGGCTCAATCGGCTTCTTGGTCGCTGCCCAGGCGTCGGGCCTGGCCGGCACGCTCGGCGTGGACCCGCTGGTCGTCGGGGTCGCGGTGATGGCGGCCTGCACGGCGTGCGCGTGGGGCTTCCCGGCCGGCGGCGGCGCGCCGCCTGCGCCCATCGGCCCAGCGCTCCGAGCGCTCGCCACCCAGCCGGGGTTCAAGGCCCTGCTCGCGTTCGGCGCGTGCCAGGCGCTCACCGTGAACATCTACGACACGTTCTTCTCCGTCCACGTCCACGCGCTCGGGCTCCCGTCGACGGTGACCAGCACCGCGGTGCTCGTCGGCGTGGGCGTAGAGGTCGCGGTGATGGCCGCCGGCCGCCCGCTGCTCGCGCGCCTCGGATCAGACCGCGCGTTGGTCATCGCCGCGGCTTCGGGCATCCCGCGCTGGCTCCTGACAGCGTGGCTGGTCAACCCCGCTGCGCTCGTCGCCGTGCAGGTGCTCCACGGCACGTCGTTCGCGCTCTTTTGGCTCGGCGGCGTGGACGCCGTCAGCCGCAGGAGCGCAGGCAGCGCGGTGGCGGCCTCCGCGCAGAGCTTGTGGTCCACGGCGACTTACGGCTTTGGAGCGCTCATCGGGGCGGGCATAGCGGGGTTGGTGCGCCAGGAGCTGGGCACCGCCGCGATCTTCTACGTGTGCGCGGGCGTGTCGTGCCTCGCGCTGGTGTTCGCCGTTACAGCGCGTCCGCGTTCGTCGCCTTGACCTTGAGCTCGGCGATCCCGAGCTGGGGGTTCGTGCCCGGGTAGACCTCGAGGATCTTGACCAGCGGCTCGCCGAACGCACCGCCCGTGTACCCATTGAACGCGGGGACCTCGGCCCACACCGTGCCGCCCTTGATGTCGTCCGCGAGCTCGGTGGTCGCCGTCACGGTACCGCAGCTGATCTCCACCTTCTTCGGGCGCGCGTAGTCCTTGCCCGCCGAGACGAACCCGATCTCCGCGAGGCCGCTGTTGCCGATCGTGAGCTCGGCGCCCTCGGCCGTGGTCGCGAAGAACGTCTTCGGGTTGGCGTCCGTCATCATCGAGCTGTCGTGCCCATCCAGGGGCGTGCCGGCCTGGCTGATCTTGGTCGGCATCTCGAACTCGACCAGGACGGCCTTGAACTCGGTGACCGCGAGGTTCGGGAAGTCCTCGCCCGGGTACAGGTCGAGCACGGTGATCCGCATCCGGCCGCCGAACATGCCGTCGCCCGCCTGGGCATCCGGCAGGTCGAGCGTTTGCCAACCCGCCTTGTCCGCGAGGTCGAGCGTGGTGGACCCGACTTGGGTCTCCACCTGCTCGTCGTCCGTAGAGTACACGTCGACGCGGATCTGCTTGAGCCGCGGGTAGTCGCTCCAGGCCTTCTCGCTCGACGCGTTCCCGGTGATGATGGAGAGCTTGTCAAGCTTGCTGTGAGGGAGCGCGATCTCCACCCACTCCCCCTTGTTGTCGCTCTCCCCGGGCACCATCCACGCGGTCTCGGTCTTCCCGTCGATCGCGGCGGTGCCGCTGTAGTAGTTCTTGCCCTTGTTGGAGTCGACCTTGAACGCCGACTGCCGAGCACCCGCGAACGCCGAGGAGCTGATCAAGGAGGCGCCCAACGCCACGAGCGGGGCCAGACGAACGATGCGCTTCATGTGGAAAACTCCAAGGGTTGCGGCTAGGCGCGCCCTAATAGCACGACCGGCACGACGAGAGCACGCGGCGCCCCCCCGATCTTCCACGCGGGAGGGCGCTACCGAGACGCAGGCGCTGCCTACCTGAGGCTGACGGTGGCAAGCTCGTAGTCGAGCCCGCTCTGCGCCGACTCACCTGTCACGATTCGTCCCTCGTCCGCCGTCGAGGCCACCGGCTCGCCGACCTCGTTCACCAGGCCATCGCCGTCGGGGTCGCCGTAGACCCAGAGGTACGTGATCGTGTCGGCCGGGACCTCCACGTGGTACGCCAACGACGTGCTCGCCGCGAGGTCGGTCGTGTCCCAGCTCATCATGTCGTAGCCGGACTCGAGATCGGTCACCGAGATCTCGTCCACCGGCCGGTACTTGAGCGCCGCGACGTACACCGCCCCCCACGTGGACCAGTCTTCCGTGCTGGTGATCGTGCCCGAGAGGCTGACGAACGGGACGACGGACGGGTGGTGGTCGCCAAACGGGATCAGCACGTCCAGGTCGGACTGGTCCGTGTCCCCCAGCGTGATCGGGTTCCCGTCCGCGTCGTCCGCGTTCACGTACGAACCCCAGCGGTCGGCCGGGTCGATCAGCCCGTTCACGTTGCTGTCCCACGCGCCGAGGAGCATCATCGCACCCTCGTTCTCGCAGATGTTGAGGTCGTAGTCCGTCGCCGCACCCGTGTCCGTGACGGTCGGCGTGTACCGCTCCGCGTAGTACGGGCCGGACAAGTCGGTGTCGTAGAGCATCACCGCCACGTCGCCCTCGAGGTACGACGTGCTCACCGTCGCGGTGCCGGTCAGGTCGATGGCCGTACACCCGCTACCGCCCCCGCCGTCGCCCGTGCTGCTCGAGCCGCCCCCACCGCTGCCGGTGTCGCCACCCCCGTCCGCGGGATCCCAGTACGGGATCATCACGGTGATGTCGACGCCGGTGACCGTCTCGCCGTCCGCCGCATACACCTCGCTCGCGTAGGCAGCCGTGGGCTCGTCGGTGCCGATGAACCCATCCGCGCCGAGGTCCACGCTCGCGTAGAGGTAGACGCTGTCGATGTCGTCCGAGTCGACCGCGATCTCGTAGGGGTCACCGCCGGGCGCGGGCATCACGGTGGGGCTCGCGATGGTGTCAGACCCGTAGTGGACCTGGTAGCCATCCTCGTCGAGCTGGTAGGCGCCAACGAACGCGGCGCCGTACGGGTAGCTGTCGAACTCGTCCTCCCAGTTCAAGAGCACGATGTCCGAGTTGTCGTCGGTCGTGTACAGCTGCAGGTAGACCATGCCCTGGACGTTGCCGTGGACGCCGGGCTCGTGGACATCGCTGTCGGTGTCGGAGTCCGTGTCGGAGTCGGAGTCGGTGTCCGTGTCCGTGTCGGAGTCCGCGGTGTCGTGGCCGATTGACGTGTCGCCCTCCTCGCCGGGGAGCTTGTCGTGAGAGCAGCCAGCGAGAGCGAGGGCCGTGGCACCAAGGAGGGGGAGGAAAGTGGAAACACGCATGGGAGGTACTCCTGTACACGCGGAGAGTACGGGAACGCACCGACGAAGTCAACACGCTGTGGGCGGTGTTTTTGAACAAAATCTTTCGAAGTCGGGGCGCCCCCGCGCCCACCCCCCTTGCGCACCCCTTGCACCTCCGCTGCACGGCCGAGTGGGCATGCTTCGAGCATGAAAATCACCCTCGTCAACGTCGCCCACCCGTCCATCGGCAGCCGCATCCCGGACGACCACTTGCCCCCTCTCGGCCTGCTCGCCATCGGCGGGCCGCTCCTTGACGCAGGCCACGCCGTCACGCTGGTCGACGGCGACTTGGAGGACCTGGACGCCGACGCCCTGGCCGAACGCGCGGGCGACGCCGACCTCGTGATGTTGGGGCACTCCGGCTCCACGTCCGCGCACCCGGCGGTGCTCGCCTTCGTACGCGCGCTCCGCAGGCGCTCCGCGGCGAAGATCGTCTACGGCGGCGTGTTCCCGACCTACCACTGGCGCGAGATCCTCACCGAGGAGCCCGGCATCGACGTGATCGTCCGCGGCGAAGGCGAGCGCACGGTGGTCGCGCTGGTCGAGCGCCTGGCCGCCGGTGGGTCCCTGGAGGACCTCGCCGGCATCGCCTATCGTCGAGAGGGCGCGCCTACCGCGAATCCGAACGCCAACACGATCGCAGATCTCGACTCCTGCCGGGTTGGGTGGGAGCTCATCGACCACCGTCGGTACAGCTACTGGGGCGGAAAACGCGCCGTCGTGGTGCAGTTCTCTCGCGGCTGCCCGTTCCGTTGCACGTACTGCGGACAGCACGCCTACTGGACGACGTGGCGCCACCGTGACCCGGTGCGGTTCGCCGCGGAGATCGCTCGCCTGCACCGCGACCACGGTGTCGAGGTGTTCAACTTCGCCGACGAGAACCCCACCGCCAACCGAGAGGCATGGCGCGCGTTCTGCGAGGCGCTGGTGGCCGAGGGCGTCAAGGTCACGCTCGTCGGGTCCACCCGCGCGGGGGACATCGTGCGTGACGCCGACCTGCTCCCGCTCTACGCGAACGCCGGGGTCACCCGGTTCCTGCTCGGGACGGAGGCCACCGACGAGGCAACGCTCAAGCGGGTTCGCAAAGGCAGCACCGTGGCGGCAGATCGCGAGGCGATCCGGCTCCTGCGTTCGGCGGGGATCCTCTCCATGGCTACCTGGGTCGCAGGGCTCGGTGACCAGTCGGACGCCGACTACTTTCGCGGGCTGCGGCAGCTCTTGTCCTACGATCCCGACCAGGTGCAGCTCCTGTACGCGACCCCGCACCGCTGGACCCCGTTCTACACGACCGTCAAGGACCACCAGGTAGTGCAGCCCGACCCCTCCATGTGGGACTACAAGCACCAAGTGCTCGCTGGCCCGGTGCCCCCGTGGCGGGTGTTGTTGTGGGTGAAGGCGATGGAGGTGGCCCTCCAAGCCCGGCCGCGCGCCGTTGCGCGTACGCTCGCCCACCCCGACCCCCACCTCCGCGAGGCGATGCGGTGGTA
>CALQBK020000045.1 GCA_943328795.2 Bifidobacterium breve | reverse complement strand
CCGTTGCCCCCCCGGCGCCTGGCGCGCAGCCCGCGCCGAACACGGCCGGCGCCCCGCCCCCGGCGCCCGTCCACCCCTCGAACGCCGCAACCACCGCCGCGCCTGGCACCACCAGCGTTGCGTCCCCGGCGCCTGGCGCACAGCCCACGCCCAGCACGGCCGGCGCCCCGCCCCCCGCGCCCCTCCATCCCTCGAACGCGGCCACCACCGTGGCGCCGCCCGGCACCGCCGCGGCACCCGCCGACACCGTCGAGAAGGGCGCACCAGAGCTGCGCGCCAACCTCCTGCTCGCCGGGCTCGCCCTGGAAGACGGCCCCCCCTTGACCGCACGCCCGACGGCCACGACGCCCGTGGCATCCGGCTCGGCACGAGGGCTGCCCGCCGCTCCGTCGGCCACGCCTGGCCCGACTCTCGTCGCATCCACCTTCGGTGAGGCGGCTCCGGTCAGCGACGATCGCGCGCCCGACGCGCGTGCACCCGCCCGCTCCGCCCGACGGGCTCCGGTCGCCGCGCCCCAGGAGCCCGACGCGCTGGCGATGAAGCAATCTCCTTCGGCGCACGACGGCGCGCGAAGCGGGCTGAACGCCCCGGCAGCGCAGCCCACCATCCCGGGAGCCGTGACACCTGCGCCGGCCTCCGCAGCACCGGCAGCGCCATCCCCTGCATCGCCGCCCGTGACGCCCCCTGCGCTCGCGGAGCCCCACCCGCAGATCCCCGACCACCTGCACTTGAGCATCCCCGACCCGCTTGGGGATTGGACCCTCGACGTGCACCGGCACGAGCACCGGCTCGACCTGCTTTTTTCGGGGCACGCCTCCCTCGCTGCGGTGGTCTCAGCCGCCGACGCAGACCTGCGCCAGCTCCTGGGTAGCCACGGCCAGACCCTGGGGTCGCTCGACTTTCAGGAACGTGGCGCGCGGGGCCAGGACGCACAGGGTCACGGGGCCCGCAGCCCCGTTGCGCCCCAACACTCCCCGCCTCGGACACAGCCCCGACCCACGCAAATGCCCACCCCGACGAGCTCAGCCAACGGATCGCACATCGATCGCCTGGCCTGACTCAAGTTTTCACACACCCGACCGATGTAGACCTCATGAGCACCAACGCGATCGGCGTGAACTCCTACGCCGACATCTCAAACACGACCGCCACGACCGGAACGACGGACCTCGGGGAAGACTCGTTCTTGTTGCTGCTCACCACCCAGCTGCAGAACCAGGACCCCACCGACCCGGTGTCGAACGAGGAGTTCGTCGCCCAGCTCGCGCAGTTTTCGCAGCTCGAGGAGATGCAGACGGTGTCCAGCCAGCTCGACTCGTTGTACCTCGTGAACGTCTCGATGAACAACGCATCGATGGCCAATCTGCTGGGTCACGAGGTCGTCGCGCGGTCAGGGACCTTCCACCACGCGAGCGGGTCCGAGGACATCCACTTCGACGCGAGCAGCGCCACGACCAGCACGACCCTCACAATCACGAATTCGGAAGGCACAATCGTCTTCAGTGGCGACATCGGGGCCCAGTCCGCCGGCGAGGGCACCTACACATGGGATGGTAAGGACCAGAGCGGCGCGCTGGTGGCCGAAGGAGACTACACGTTCTCCATCTCCGGCACCGACGTGAGCGGCAACGACGTGAGCGTTCAGACGCTTATCCAGGGCGTCATCGACGAGATGTCGTTCGCCACGGGCTCGGCGACTCCCTCCGTCAATGGCGTGGACATCACGATGGGTGACATTGTGCGCCTCGTCGATGCGAGCGGGTCATGACCGGCCTGAGGCCGGTTACCGGCGTCGTCCCCGCAAGTGAGCCGCGTGCGCTCACCCTCCCGGAGAGCGCACAGGGGTTTGCAGACAGCCTCGACTCGCTGCTCCAAACAGGTGCGCGCGCCAATGCCACAACCCCCGGGGTCCAGTTTTCGCGTCACGCCAGCGCCCGGATGGAGTCGCGCGGTATCGCCCTCGACGCCACCGACATGCAGGATCTCGCCAGCGCGATCGACCGCTTGAGCAAGCGCGGGGCGAAGGAGAGCCTCGTCCTGATGGGTGACCACGCGTTCATTGTCGGGGTCCCCGATCGAAAAGTCGTAACCGTCCTGACCCGGCAGGAAGCCGCCGGGAACATTTTCACCAATATCGATTCGACCGCCGTCGTGCGGTAGCAAAGTTTTCATAGCTGGGCCGGACCGCGGAATCCTCCAAGGAGGCCCTGGGCAGTTCCCGATCGATTGACGGAGCAGCCAAACAGCGCGCCTGCCAAGGCGCATTCAAGGAGCGTTCCCATGTCCCTGTTTACTACTCTAGGTGTAGGTGCAAGCGGTCTCAACGTAGCGAGCGTGGGGCTCGGCGTTGCCGGCGACAACATCGCGAACATCGGCACGACCGGCTACAAGCACACCCGCGCCACGTTCGCCGATTTCATGCCGCAGAACGTCTTCGGCCTCGGCGGCGTCGGCCAGCTCGGCACCGGTGCCGTGACCAACTACCTGTCGACTCAGTTCGGCCAGGGCAGCGTCGCCGCCAGCGACTCTTCCCTCGACATGGCGATCAACGGGAACGGGTTCTTCGTCGTGAACTCCGGCGACGAGAGCTTCTACACCCGCAACGGTGAATTCTACATGGACGACACCGGCTTTGTCACCACGGCCGACGGCCTTCGTCTGCAGGGGTACACCGCGGTCGACGGGGCCGTCTCCGGCAGCCTTGGAGACCTCCAGATCGCCGAGCTGCAGATCCCGCCGCACGTCACCACGACGGTCGTGGCAGACGCCACGCTCTCCGCGGAGACCGTCGTGGGCGCAGACCTCGCCGCAATCGACCTGTTCGGCACCGGCGCCGGCACGAACACGCTCACGGAGGCCGGCGACGCTGCGGACTTCACCATGAGCACGACGATCTACGACAGCCTCGGCGTCGCCCACGACGCCACCGTGTTGTTCGAGCGGTCGGGCACATCGGACTGGATCTGGCGTGCTGTCACGGACGCGACCGCCGTGTACGACTCGACCAACGCTCAATTCTCGACCACCGAGGACTCCGGGTTCGAGATGGCCAGTGGGACGCTGACCTTCGACACGAACGGCAACATCACCGCCTTCACCCAAACGAACACGTCGGCGACCACCCCGTGGACGTTCCAGGGGGCCGCGGCAGCCGACGTCGCCTTCGATTTCGGCATGGACGCCACGGGCTTGGTGACTGAGGGCGCCGTCACCATGGTCGGCGACGAATCGTCCGTCCAGGCCCTTTCCCAGGACGGGAGGTCGACGGGCACGCTGGCAAGCCTGGCGGTGGGGGACGACGGGACCGTCACGGGCAACTACACGAACGGCGAGGAGCTGGTGGTGGGGCAGGTCGCGCTTGCCACCTTCAGCGACCAGTCCGGCCTGATCCGCACGGGGGGCACCCTCTTCTCGGCCTCGTCAGCGGCGGGCGAACCCGCGGTGGGCGCCGCCAGCTCTGGCAGCCGGGGAACGCTCTCCGGTAGCGCGCTCGAGAGCAGCAACGTGGATCTGGAGACCGAGTTCGTCAACATGATCACGGCCCAGCGCATGTACCAGGCGAACGCCAAGGTGATCTCTGCCGCAGATCAGTCGCTACAGACGCTGGTGAGCGTGGCCTGATCCGGCTCGGGGGGGGCCTCAGCCTCCCCGCGCCGCGAGGGCGCGGAGCCCGTCCATGCTCGGTACGCCCTCGAGAAATACGCCGGGGTCATGCCGACGGACGCCGCGACCTCGGCCACGCTGCGAAACGTGCCGACCTCGAGCGCTTGCCTCGCGGCTTCGAGGCGGACCTGCCGGATGTACGCCTTGGGTCCGAGCGGCCCCAGGTCGAGGAGACGCCTGCGAAGTTGGCGAGGGCTCACCCCGAGATCGCGGGCGAGGTCATCGACGGTGTAGAGCGCGTCGGCGAGAGCTGCGTGAATGGCCGCCTCCACTCGTTGTTGGAACGCGCGATGGTGGACAGGCCCGCCCGACACCGGCGGGATCGAGGTCCGGCTCGCGGAGCTGCCGGCAGAGGGCGGCGGCTGAACCAGCGGCTTCGGAGGGTGGAGCGGGTTCCGGGCAGCCAACTTCCGCAAACGCACCACCAATTCCGCGTGGTGAACGGGCTTCACGAGGAACTCGTCGACCGTGGCCAACGCCGACGCGCGAAGGTCGCCCGCATCGTTGGCGCTGAGGAGCATGACGGGCAAATGTGCCAATCGTGCATCAGCTCGGATCCGCTCGCACAGCATCAATCCGTCGATCCCCGGCATGATCAGGTCAGAGACCACGGCCACCGGCATGAATTCCTCGAGTATCCGCAGCGCCTCGGCGCCGTCCCGGGCGGTCGTGACATCCCAGAACTCGGACAGAATGTCAAACACAACGGCGCGCATCCACGGATCGTCCTCAACCAGCAAGAGGGGCGGGCGCTCCACCGCGGAGTCAGGCAAAAAATTCATGGTGCTTCCTACTATACTACTACGGGATGAGAAAAATGCCGGCGAGGTCGCCGCCGGGCAGCGGGGCTATCCCGATCAGCCCGCCCTCAGGGCGGCCCAGCCTCGGGGGCGCGAATCGATACCAAGCGACAAGATCGCGCATTTCTCAGCGTTCGCGGCGGAACTTCTTGACTTCTGCACAGACCGGACATTCCCTTGCACTTTTGCGACCATCCCGTCCGGCACTCCGCCTGATTCGCTAAGGCCGTACAGCGGAGTCACCTCTCCATCGTCCACCCCCAGCCACTCGTGAGGCATGATGATTAATCCACATTCACTCTGCAGGCTCGCGCGGCGGAACGGGCCGGTATGAGTGTCCTGAGCAACGGTGTGGAGACCGTCGTGGCCGCTGACGTTGAAGATACGCACCCCGACCGCCGGCCGTGGGGCGGACACGTCCAGCCGACCCGACGTGAGCGCGAGGCGATGATCGTCGCCCACGTCAAGCTGGTGCGCATGATTGCCTCCCGGATCTCGCGGCGACTTCCCGCCCACGTGGACAACGACGAGCTCACGAGCGTCGGCATGCTCGGGCTGATCGACGCAGTTGACCGGTTCGACCCCGCCCGCGGCACGCCGTTCAAGGCCTACGCGGAGATCCGGATCCGTGGCGCCATCATCGACTCGCTCAGGCAGTCGGACTGGGTCCCGCTGGTGGTCCGACGCAAGCTGGCGAGGATCGAGCGCACGCGGGAGTCCTGGCGAAGGGCGCACGGGCACGAACCAGGCCGCACGGAGATGGCTGTGGCCCTTGGGATGACGCCCGAGTCGTACGACGATCTGTTGGGCAGCGCCGTAGTCCAGCACCTCGTCTCGCTCGACGAGCAGGACGGCAGCGGCAACGGCGCAACCCTCGCGGAGGGCGTGCCGAACGGCTCCGCCCACCCGCTCGACCAGTGGGTCGCGCACGAGGAGCAGATGGCTCTCGGCAGCGCCATCCAACAGCTGCCGGAGATGGAACGCAAGGTTCTCCACCTCTACTATGGCGATCTCCTGAAGTACCGCGAGATCGGCCGCACGCTGGGCGTCAGCGAGTCCCGCGTGTGCCAATTGCGCAGCCAGGCCGTCGAAAGGCTTCGCCGGGCGGTCGTGGCAGCCACTGAGTGAACGCGCTCACTGTCCGCGGTTTTTTGGCGTCGCGGCGCCAGGGCACGGCGGGCTCTGGGTTATGGCTCGGGGACTCCTGAGAGACGGTTGACCCTTCAGCTTCCCAGCCCCGAAGAGGGCGTGCAGACAGCGCCTGAAGCCGACGTGCGGTGCTGGAGGCGCGCATCGCTGCGCGGTGTTCCCCCTGCGGCACGGATTCAGCAGTGACCCCCGGCCCCGACCTGGGCTTCGGGAAGGCTGCTGCCGACGAGCGGGTGCTGCTTCGGGTGGCAACGGCCGTCGAAGTGAACGACCTGCGCTCCGCCGCCGGCGAGGTCACCGTCACCACGAGGCGGATCCGGTTCCAACCGGGCCGGGCGACCGAAGGTCAGGGACTGGCCTTCGACGACCCAAACGAGGCGATTACTGGCTTCGGGATCAGCGGGATCCGGCACCGTCTGGAGGTACGCACCGCCACCCGGACGACTCGGTTCATGGGGGACAGCATCCCCGCCCTCTACGCCGCACTTCAAACCAACGCGGAAGCCGCGGCCGGCGTCGCCCATGCAGACGCAGTGGACTACCGCATCTGGCCGGCGGCCCTCTGCCGGGGTCCGGTGATGCACCCCGGTGCGGTCGTCCAGACGGGCACGCGCATCGCGTTCATCGCCACCGGACTGCTCGATTCGTTGGTCGGCGTCCAAGCGGTGACCGAGATGCCGCTAGCGACGATCACGGGCGTGGCGCTGCTTGGCCGCCTCGATCACCGGATCGAGATCCGGACGGGCACTGCGCGGATCCTGCTCGCGTGCAGCGACGCCCCGGATCACTACCAGGACCTTGCCGGCTGGTTGGCAACGCGGTCGCCCGCGCCGGTCTGGACGGGCGGCGCCCCACCCACCGGCCCTATCCAGGCGGAGATCGACGCCGTCCTGGCGCCGTGGCGCAACATCTGTGCGCTTCCAGAGAGCCCAACCCTCTTCACCGCCGCGGTTGGCCTGAGTGAGAACAGCCCCGCAACGCCCGGGTTCCTGCTGGTCGGCAGCGAGACCATGGTCTGGCTCCCCGGTGGGGTGCCGAACCCGAACCGCCCGCCCGTGTCGCTGCCGCTCGGGCGCGAACGATGGATCTGGGCCGAGGCCACCGACGAGGTGCGAGCGGACCGCGACGGGACCCCCTACCGATGGATCACCAAGGCGGGGAAGCCGTTCCGGCAGGGATTGTTTGATCAGGTCGAGCGCATCAAGCAGCGAATCGCCCTCGCCTGGGCCTCGTCCGGCACGGGCGTGCTGGCCGATGGACAGAACCGGCGGGACAGCTACCGGGTCCAGGTGCTCGAACAGAGCCAGCCGGCCTTTACGATCTGGACTGCCTCCGGGGGAGAGTTCCGCCCCCTCGCGTGCAAGGTCGTCGAACTCTCGCTCGGCGGCTGCTCCATTCGGACCGCCACGCGCCTGCCAGATGACGTGCTGCTTCGCGTCGACCTCGCCCAAAAGGGCCGGTCATCTTCGGTTCGTGCGACTGCCGCATACACCCGGCAACGACTGCACGACCAACGCTGGATGGCGGGCCTCGTGTTCGTCGACGCCCCGTCGGACTTCGATACCCTGCTCCGGCAGCTGTGGATGTCTCTGCAACAGCAGCAGCTCCGCCGACTGCGGGGCGGCCCGGACACCGACTGACCGCTCCGTTCGCTCGGTCGCACAGAGAGTGAGCGCCATGCTTGATCGTCCCGGCGAAAGCATGGTACGCTCAGCACATGAGTTCCGTACAATCGGTCGCCGCTTCCGGGATGCGCTTCGCTTCCACCAGCCTGGCCGCGCAGGCCTCGAACATCGCGAACCTGCTGACCGATGGCTACCGGGCACGAAAGGTCTCTGGGGTGACATCCGTCGGCGGTGGGGTCTCGGCATCCGTCAGCGTGGACCTGACCCCTGGCGCCCAGGTTAGCGGTCTGGACGAGGCCGGCGCCCTCGAGACGCGCGAGCTGTCGAACGTGAATCTCGAGGACGAGGTGATCGGCGCGCGCGTCAGCGCGTTCATCTACGCGGCGAACGCAGCCGTGATCTACCGGGCTGACGCTGCAGCTGGCACCCTGCTCGACCGCATGGCCTGAAGCTCCGGACCGCCACGCCACGGCTAGGAACAGCCGGACCGACGAGGGCAGCGTAAGCACGCGGACGCGACCGTGCGGAGCAGGCGCGCCAGCACGGCGTCGTCGAAGTCGTGCAGAAGTGGTCATTTGCGCGCACCCTGGCTGCTTCTGGGTTGCAACAAATCGAGCCCCGCGATGTATCGAAATGTATCAGCGACTATCCATGCCCTTGAATCGAAGCGACACATCATCGGTTGAACATGACACATTGCTACTCAAGGTCCCTGCCCTCTCCCACTGCGGGCACAGGATGCGCCCCGGGATGACACCGGCCGGTGAGCTACACTCCGACAATGCCGACGACCGCGCCCCCCGCTTCCGCCATCGACCAGCGCCGCTGATGGGGAAGTGGAAGCCCGCCCGGCAGGCTGCGATGCTGCCCCCCGCCCCGAGCGCCCAGGCGCGAGTCCGGCAGTCGCTGGCGGACAGCTGCTCGAAGCGGGCAAGACCGTCCGATACCGGGACACTCCAAAGGGACGCGTTCCCATGTCCGCGATCCTCCTGGAGATGATGCAGGCGCACTACGGGAGCACGCCGCTGCCAACCGACCAGGCCAAGCTCCAGAGCGTCGCCACCTGGTGTGCGGCAGCCTGGACCGCGTCGCGTCTCGATGAGGGCAGCGCGGATGATGCCATCGGCGCCGCCATGCAGGCGATGGGTTCTGAGCGCTCCGACAGCTTCGCCCGGCTCGTAGCCGCCGCCCGTCTGATGCATCCCGGCGACCGCCGGGTGATCGCGAGCGTCACCGTGGAGCGTCGTGACGGCGAGCTCCGCGTGAACGCGGTGTCAGTCTCGGACGGGAGCTGACCGCAGGCTCTCGACGGGCCGACCTCGCGCGCTCGCAGGCAACGCCACCGCGTCGAGGGACAGCCATAGCTGATCGGGCATGTGCGATCGGCCCCAGAGCGGCGGGCCTGCAGGACCCGGTCCGTCGCGTGCTGGCCAGCCGACGCCCAGATGCCGGACCACCAAACGCCGACTGGACCTATCGCGCTGGCACCGGTGCCCGCGGTGTCCAGGTGCAAGTGCGCGGTGACGGATCTGCTCCGACGATGAAGGGCGGCGCGCTCGCGCATGCTGATCGTCCAGTGGCTATACTCTGATTCATGTCCCTCAACTTCCACGAACTCGCGATCGGTGCCTTGGCTCTCGACCCCGCGGATCGCCTTCGCCTCGCGTCGGAGCTGATCGACAGCGTGGAGGGCCCAGCCGATCCGGGTTGGGGGCAGGCCTGGGCATCGGAGCTGGACCGGCGAGTCGCCGAGGCCGAGCGCACCGGCGACAAGGGACGCCCCTGGAGTGAAGTCCGGGCCGAACTCCTCAAGAGCCTCGCGAAACCGTGAGCGCGCCAACGCTGCTCGCTGGCGCCGAGCAAGAGCTTCGTGACGCGATGCAGGTACGAAGACGAGCGCGTCGGACTCGGCACGGAGTTCCTCGCTGCGGTCGATGCTGCGCTCAGCTCGATCGGCGAGTCGCCGGAACGGTTTCCGAAGTGGGCGGAACATCCCCGATTTCGCCGGCACATGCTCAAGCACCCATTCCAGCCGCCGCCCTGGCTACTGGACTGCGCGGAACGCGCCCGACCGAGCGCGCAAGCTCGGGGAGACCGCGTAGCCGCGACGCCGAACCGTCTGCGCACCACGCCCGAGCCTTGCACGATGCGGCGAGCATAGCACCCAATGGAGGCTGTCTATCCGCCCGCGCCCCTCGCTGAAGGCTGCACCAGTGGATCTCTCCCGGCCGAAGTGGGCAGCTGGGATTCGAACTCGAAAACCCCGCCTCCTCCGCCCGCAAAATAAAGAACGCCCGCTCCTCGTTGCCGAGAAGCGGGCGTTCGTTGGTTGGTTGCGGGGGCAGGATTTGAACCTGCGGCCTTCGGGTTATGAGCCCGACGAGCTACCTGGCTGCTCCACCCCGCGGTGGGTCCCCCCTCTTAACAGGTCACCGCCAGGCGTCAAGGCCGTTCGACGTCACGCCCGCCCGCCGCGGCCGCCCCCGCGGCCGCCGCCACGCGCCGGCCCCCGAGGCGCCGGGGCATCACCCCCGCGCACGTTGTCGTCCGTGCCCCGGAAGTCCCGCCCGCCACCGCGCGGCTCTGGGCTCGGACGTTCAGCCTCGGGCCGGCGCGCCGGGGATGTCGGCGTCCGCCCCGGGGCCGGCGCCGCCGCCTCGGCAGGCTTCCCCCGGACGGGCGTGTTCACCGTCCCACGCCCTCCCTTCGCCGGGAACTTGCGCGCCGGCTTCGGCCCGCGGTGCTGCTTCTTCGTGCGCTTCTCGATCCACGCGGGATCGGGCTTCGCGAACCCGACCTTGCTCCGCTTCGCCTTCTTGCCGGCCTCGCCCGGCGAGACCCCCTCGACGAGCTCGTGCAGGCGCGTGATCTCCTCGCTCGTGAGCGGGCGCATCATCCCGACCTCGAGGTCCCGGAGCGCGATGGTCGCGAACGACTCGCGCCGGAGCTTCGCGACAGGGTGCCCGAGCGACGCGAACAGGCGACGGACGAGCCGATTACGGCCCTCGGTGACCGTGATCTCGACCCAGCAGTTCCCGGCGTCGGTGCTCTCCATCACGCGCACCTTGCAAGGGCCGGTAGGCCCGTCCTCGAGCATCACGCCGCGCTCGATCCGTGCCAGCGTGCTCTCGCTCGGCGTGCGGTAGATCTTCGCCATGTACCGTTTTGGGACGCCGGTCGACGGGTGCGTGAGCTTGTGAGCGAGCGGCCCGTCGTTGGTGAGGAGCAGCACGCCCTCGGTGTTGAAGTCGAGCCGGCCGACGGGCTCCACGCGCTCGGGCATCGTCCCGAGCAGCTCGAGCACCGACGGACGGCCCTTGGGGTCGTCTCGGCCTGTGATGTACCCCTTCGGCTTGTTCAGCACGTAGTAGACGAGCCGGGGCGCGCGCTTGAGCACCTTGCCCTCGACCTTGATGCGGTCCTTGTCCGGGTCGACGGGGTGGCCCGGGTGGTGAACGACCTGGTCGTTCACGGAGACCTTCCCCACGGCGATCATCTGCTCGGCGGCTCGCCGGCTCGCGATCCCACGCGCAGACATGACCTTCGCGAGCCGCTGCTTGCCCTCGAGCTCTTCCTCAGTCCATTCCTTCATCTGAATCTCCGGCCTTTTCGGCTACTTCGCCGTCACGGCGAGGTTTCGCGGCGGATAGTCGTTCCGCCCCGATGCCGCAAGGCCGCCAGCCGTCCGACTCGCTCGCCCGCTGCTTGACAGCGAATTCACCGCCCGATCGCTATGCCAAGGTAACCGACTGTCATTCCTACGCTTTCCGAGTAGTCACCAGGCGTCCAGGCCGCCTCTAGACGATCTCCTTACAGCCCAGGCATGGAACTCCCACCGGCCCTCTGGTACTAAGTGACTGCTTCGCTTCGTCCCCCCACCGGCTTCGGCCACTTTGGAGTCCCACGTGATTGGTGAAATCGTTCAGTTCTACAAGGAAGGCGGCTGGGGTATGCACCTCATCTCCGGCTGTGCTCTCGCCTCGATCGGCATCACCATGGAGCGCATCAAGGTGCTCATGATCGACTCCGCCGAGAACAAGCACGCGCTGCTCACCGGGTTGAACCAGCACATCATGCGCGGCGACATCCAGGCCGCGATCCGCTGGCTCTCGTCGCAGAAGCAGGGCCCGTTGGCCCGCATCCTGCGCGCCGGCCTCCTCAAGGCCCACCGCCCCGACAAGGAGATCCAGGCCGCGCTTGACCAGGCCTCCCTCTCCGAGGTCCCCAAGATCGAGGCGCGCACCGGCTACCTGGCCGTGCTCTCCAACGCCGCGACGCTGGCCGCCCTCCTCGGCACCATCTCCGGCCTGATCAAGACCTTCGGCGCGGTCGCGAACGCCGACCCGTCGCAGAAGGCGACCCTGCTCTCCGCCGGTATCTCCGAGGCCATGCACTGCACGGCGTTCGGCCTCGGCACCGCAGTGCCCGTCCTGCTCCTCTACGCCTTCCTGCAGGCGCAGACCCAGCACGTGCTGGAAGCCATCAATGAAGCCGTCGTCGCCGAGATCAACTTCGTCCTGTCCAACCGTGCCGCCAAGGCCGAGGGCGGGGCGCAGGCGATCGGGTAGGCCGGCATGGGCGTAAGCGTCGAAGGCGGCAAGGGCCGCGGCAAGAGCATGATGGTGGACCTGAACCTGGTCCCCTTCATCGACTTCATGTCGTGCCTCATTGCATTCCTGATGATCGCGGCCGTGTGGACCCAGATCGCCTCGATCGATGTCGAGCAGGCGATCTCTCCCCCGAACCCCGACGTCGAAATTCCAGACCCGCCTCCGCCGCCGCCGCTCACCATCGCCTTGCGTGCTGAAGGGATGGCGACGGGCCGGAAGGCTGAAGAGTTCAAGCAGCTCCCCAAGATCGGCGAAGAGCAGGATTGGAAGCAGCTGAAGGAGCTCATCAAGGCCGACCACGAAGCCTTCCCGACCGAGACCATGGTCGTCATCAACACGGAAGACGGCGTCCCCTACGAAGAGATGATCAAGGCGCTCGACCTCACGCGTGAGTTCGGGTACCCGCAGACAGCTCTCGCCGGTGGCCCTCCCTCCGCCACACCCCTTGGTATGCCGCCCGCAGCACCTGTCGGTGCGCCCGCAGCAGGAGGCTAGTCGCATGCCCGTCGTCACTCCCGGACGCCGTCCGGCGTATCCGCCGATCGGTCGTCTCCGCTCCAGCCCGCTCTCCGGCGGGAAGAAGAGCGGGTTCGCGAGCTTGAACCTGACGGCGATGGTGGACATGTTCACCATCCTCGTCATCTTCCTGATCCAGTTGTTCACGTCCGACCAGGTCAGCCTGAGCGACAAGATCAAGGTGCCCACCGTGGTCTCCGGCGCCCCGCTGCAAGATCCCGGCACGGTCATCATGATGGACAACAACGGCCTGCTGTTGATCGACAACCAGCCCATCCCCGAGTCGGAGATGGGCGACGAGCTCGCCGCCGAGGCGGGCGCCCCGATCCCTGGCCTGGTCAAGGTCCTCACGGCACGCCGCGAGTTCGTTGAGAAGACCGAGGGCGATCGCGACGCGACGCAGTCCTACAAGGGGCTGCTGATCGTCCAGGCGGACGTGAAGACGGACTTCCGTCTCGTGCGCCGCGTGATCGGGTCTGCCAACGAGGCGGGCTGGGCGAAGTTCAAGTTCGTTGCCATCCCCGGCAAGATCGACGCCGCTGGTGACGACATCGCGCCGACCACGGAAGGCGCCCCCGCCGAAGGCGGATGACAGCGGCGGAGCTGGCGCAAGCCTGGTCCAACGTCGAGCGCGCCGTGGCGGAACCTGCAAAGTTCCCGCCCGGCGCGCTCGACTCGTCTGTGTGGTCCACCGTAGCAGCCGGCAAGGTCTCCCACCGGCAAGACGACAACGGGGTGATCGGCATCGGCGTCATCCCAGCAGGCCGGGCGGCCGTGTGGCTCGCGATCACCGACGATCACCCGGTGGACGTGGTCTCCGGGCTCACCCAGGTCGCGTGGCGCGGCGGCTGGGCGCAGGACAAGCTGCTCTACCAGCGCCTGGACCTGCCCTGGCCGTTCCAGGACAGGCAGTGGGTCGCGCAGTCCCGCACCAACCTCGCGCTGGCGGGCTCCGGGGCCTGGGAGCGCGCGTGGACGAACGCGCCCGACCAGCTCACCGTCGCGCGCGGGCTCACGGACGCTGCGGCGTTCGACGCGGCGTTGGCCATCCCGGAGAGCAAGGGCAGCTGGATCACGGTGGCGCTGGGCTCGACCGCGACGCTCGCGGTCTACCAGGCGTCCGTTCGGCTCGGCGGACAGCTCCCGGCCGGCGCTGCAGACCAATATGCTGCCGCTTCTTTGCCGGACTTTTATGATTCGATACTAAATGACGCACGGTCGATGTCTCACCGATATGTGTCGAATTGTGTCCAGCCTGACGGCGAGGGGCATCCCCTCCCCTGCTTCGGGGATTAGCTTCCGGGGGTGACCACTCCCCCCCCGCTCGTGCTCTACGATGGCTTGTGCGGGTTTTGTGACGTGTCGGTGCAGTGGCTGCTCTCGCACGACCCTGACCAGCGGTTCCAGTTCGCGGCCCTCCAGGGGGAGACGGCGAGCGCCATCGTCGCGCGGAACCCGCTCCCGCCGGGCTTGGACAGCATCATCTTGGTCACGTCGGTCGGGACCCCCGACGAGCGGGTCACGTGGCACTCCAGCGCCATCTTCGCGATCTGCGCCGAGCTCCGCTTCCCGTGGCGCGCGCTGTCGTGGTTCGGGATGATGCCCCGCGCGCTGACGGACCTGGGCTACCGGACCTTCGCGCGAAACCGCTACCTTGTGTGGGGCCGCAAGGACAGCTGCCGGATCCCGACCCCCGGCGAGCGCGCGCGCTTCTTGCCGTAGCGCCCCTCGCTTCGCCTACCCGGACGCCGGCGGGCGGAAGGCCTTGTGCGTCGGCGCATCGAGGGAGCGCGCGTAGTACGAGAGCACCTCCTGCACACCCGGAGCGGGCGCAGGGTGAACCCCCTCACCGGCCACGTGCACGAGCCCCCGGCGGGACAACAGCATCAAGCCGAGCTCCACGTGATTCTCGACGTCCTCGGAGTCGCCGATGGCCTCGTCCAGCTCGTCCTTGTCGGCCGTGCCAGCGCGGGCGGTCGGCAGGAGGCGGCGGAAGGCGGCCCCGCGGGCGACCGGGCGGCCCTCGCGCCCGAGCGCGCGCAGGCGCTTTCGGACCGCGCCGTTCAACGAGCTCCTGTCCCGCGCACCCGCGACGAGCGCCGCGGCGACGAGCACGACTGGGGTGGCGGGGATCGCCTTGTAGACGCATGCCAACAGGTGATCCGCGGCGGCGGCGATGTGTGGCCGGCGCTGCTTGTCGGGGAGCTGGGCCACGGCGGCGGCGTCCGGGAGGAAGGTGCGCAGCGACACGGCCTCGCCGAAGGACACCGCCGCGTAGCCGTAGCGCCGGTGCGCACGTATGGCCGCCCGGGCGAAGAACCCGAAGAGGAGGCTGGGCACTTGGACGAGCAGCTTGCCCATGGACGCGAGCTTGGACCCGGCGGTGGGCATGACGTCCGACAGGAGGTTGCGGTCCTCGAGCACGCGGTCATAGTTGATCCCGACGGGGATGAACACGATCTCGCGGTCTGGCTCGCTGCGGAGCATCCCGATCAGGTAGTCGAGCAGCCCGATCTTCGGCTCGCGCAGGGCGCCGTCCCGCGAGAGGCCGCCCTCCAGGAAGAACGCCGTCGTCAGCCCCCGCGAGGCGACGAGCTGGAGGTATCGCTCCAACACATTGTGATACAACGGGTCCTTTTCCCCGCGGCGCACGAAGTAGCTTCCAAAGCTGCGAAAGAGCACGTCCAACGGCCACACTCGGGCCCACTCCCCTACCGCGTACGACAGCGCGACCTGTCGCATCGCCCCCACCGAGAGCACGACATAGTCCGCGTTCGAGCGGTGGTTCGCGACGTAGACCGTGACAGCGCCCTTCGGCACCGCCCCGCGCGCGCGCTCGAGCCCCTGCGCATCGAAAACCAGCTCGTAGCAGGCCTTGGTCACCGCCTGCGCGACGGCCCCGCCGATCTTGTAGTACGACAGCACGTTGAAGTACGGCACGATCTCGTCGAGCCACACCGCCATGCGCCTGCGGATCGCCAGCAGCGACTGCCCACGGAGCTTGGCTTGCTCGGCCGCGTTGGCCTGCAGCTCCGGGTCTTGAAGCAGGGTCTGGCGAACCCACACGCGGTCGATGAACCGGAAGTGGTCGAGCTCGACCTGGTGCCGGTCGAGGAACTTCTCGACCGACAAGTGCAGGCGCTCCTTGACCAAGCTGAGCGCTTGCCAGCGCGCGAATTCGTAGCTTGCGACGACCCCGAGGGCTCCGGCGAGGGCCCCGAAGACGTTCACGTCGTCGCGGCCGCGAGCGGGGTGAGCCGACGCCGCAGGTCATCCGTCCACGGGACCGGCAGGAAGGTCTCGGGGTGGACGCGCACGATGGTCCGCGTGCCGGTGCAGTACGGCAAGTCGTGGTCCATCGGCAAGATCTGCATCGCGAACGTCAGGCTGGTGCGGCCCATGCTCTCGACCCAGATGCGCACTCGCACTTCGCCGACGCCGCGGACCGGCCTGTCGTACTGGATGTGGTTCGCCCGGACGACGTGGTACTGGTCAGGGTTCTCCGTGGGGGAGAGCAACGCGCCCCAGCCGATCTGCTTCCAGAACGACCCGATGGTGCGCTCGAACAGCAGCAGGTAGCGGGCGTTGTGGAGCACTTGGAAGGCGTCCAGGTCGTCGAAGTAGACGCCCATGACTTGTTCGTGGAACCGCATGCCTCATGTCTAACTCCCGTTGGCCGGGGTACCCAACGCGCGGCCCGCCGGGATCACGGGGCGGCGACGCAGGGCCGCGATATGCGCGGGCGATGTCGGCCACCGTGATCCTGAATGGCAACGCCCTCCGCCCAGACCACGTGCTCGCCGTGGGTCACGGCGCGCGGGTGGTGCTCGGGGGCGAGGCGAAGCAGGCGATGGCCGGCTCGGCCGCGGCGTTCGGGAACGAGACCGCGGTGCTGGAGCGCAAGCGGCGCCAGCTGCTCGGCGGCGGCGCAAAACACGCGCCCGCCGACCCCGAGGGCTTCATCGTGTCCCATTGCTCAGCGGTCGGGGCGCCGCTCCCGGTCCCGGTGGCCCGGGCGCTGATCGTGTGCCGCGCCAACGTGCTGGCGGTCGGGGCGAGCGGGGTGCGCCCGGAGACCGTGCAGCGGATGCTCGACTTGCTGAACGCAGGGGTCACGCCGGTGGTGCCCTCCCAAGGCAGCGTCGGGGCGGCGGGCGACCTCGCGCCGCTGGCGCACGTCGCGCGCGTGTTGTGTGGGCTCGGCGGGCCCGTCACGCTCGCGGATGGGTCACACGTCGCAGCCGCAAAGCTTGAAGATTACGGGCTCACCCCGGTCAAGCCAACGCCGAAAGAGGCGCTCGCGCTGATCAACGGGGCCACGCTCACCAGCGCCTTGGCCGCGATCGCGGTGTGTCGCGCCCAGCGGGTCCGGGACAGCCTGGTCACCGCCTGCGCGATGACGATGGAGTCGTTGCGCGCGGACCTCGGCTGCCTCTCGCCCGGGGCGATCGCGCTGCGAGGGCACCCCGGCGGGGTTCGCGTGGCTGGGGAGCTCCGCGCGTTGTTGGCCGGGTCGGAGCTTGCCTACGCCGGGCGGGCGCCCGACCCCTTCAGCTTGCGCGCTGCGCCCGCGGTGCTCGGCGCGCTCACCGACGCGCTCGACCACGTCCACGCGATCGTGCTCCGCGAGCTGAACGGCGCTTGCGACAACCCCGTGTGGCTCGAGGATGAAGGCGTCGTCGAGGTCGGGAACTTCCACGGCGCGCCCGTCGCCTTGGCGCTCGACTACCTGCGAGCCGCGATGACACAAGCGGTGACACAGTCGGAGCGTCGGACGTATCGCTTGTGCACCGGGCACCTGGCCGGCGACCTGCCGAGCTTCTTGGTCGAAGGCACGGGGCTGAACTCCGGCCTGATGCTCGCCCAGTACACGGCCGCCAGCCTCGCGAGCGAGTGCAAGGGCCTCTCGCACCCGGCGGTGGTGGACAGCATCCCCACCGTCCAGCACCACGAGGACCACGTCAGCATGGGGCCGATCGCCGGCCGGCTGACGTTGCGCCTGCTGGAGAACGCCGCGGACATCGCTGGGATCGAGGCGCTGTTCGCCGCGCAGGCGCTCGACTTCCGCCGCGCGGGCGTGCGGTTCGTCAACGGGCAGCGGGTCGTCGAGCCCCCGCTGGCCGGAGCGCCCGGGGTCGAGCGAGCCCGGCTGACCGTCCGGGCGGTGACCCCGCACTGGGACGACGACCTCGTGCTGGAGCCATGCCTCTCGGCCATGAGCGCGCTCGTACGGGCCGGCGGCCTGACCGACAGCGCCGGGGCAGCCGGCGGGGACGAGAAATGGTAGCCGGCGGGTGAGAAGCCGCTTACGGCCGTAGTCATGGCTCCGAGTTCGTTCCGCCTCGACACCCTCGCTGCCAATCTCATCGAGCGGCTCGAGCCAGTACGGCGCGCCCACCTCGACGCCCCGGAGAACGCCCGGGCGGCGATCGAGCGGACCACCCGCGAGCTGGCCGGCAACGTCGCGCACGAGTGTCGCAGCGTGCTCGGCGACGAGGCCCAGGCCCACCGCATCGAGACAGAGGCGGTCGAGACGTTCTTGCCTCGCTACGCGCGCATCGCGCTCGAGCAGAACAAGGTCGAGCGCCGCGAGGCGATCACGCCGGCCAACCTCGTCGTCCAGCGCCTCGTGCCGCTGATCTTCGGGATGTTCGCGTCCCGCCTGATGGCCGTCGCGGCGCCGGGGCCCTGGGACGTCGCGTTCTTCTTGGTGCCGCTGCTCGCGCTGTTCTGGCCCGAGTGGCTCGGCGCGCTCGCCCGCCGTCGGTACCTCGCAGAGCTTCAGGACATCGCCGACGACCTCGGCCGTCTCCAGGACGCAGACGAGAAGCTCACTCCCGCGCAGGGCGAGGAGTCGGTGAACGCCGAGATCGACGCCCTCGAGGGGATTCGCCAGAAGCACCGCCCCCTTGCTTCCCACGAGAAGGGTTGAACCATGGCCGTTAAGATCGCAGTCCCCAAGGCCCCCGGCGGCTTGGTCCGCTACGCCGTCCTCTCGGCGATGGCGTTCGCCTTCCTCCTCTTCCTGTGGTTCAGCACCACGGTGGGCATCGCGTCGGACGAGTTCGCCATCCGGCAGGTGTACTTCGGGCCCGGGAAGGGCCTGCAGCCCGACATCTTCGCGCCCGGCACCCACCTGCTGATCCCCGGCTACGAGCGGTTCCACGTGTTCCCGCGAAAGCTCCAGCTGATGGAGTTCAACGACGACCGCCTGCAAGCGAGCGCGGAGGCCGACTACGCGCCGTCGATCCACATCCAGACATCCGAGGGCTACCGGGTCGTCGTCGACGTGAGCGTGCTCTACCGCATCGCCGACCCGTACAAGCTGATCACGAGCGTCGGGCCCGGTCGCTTGTACGTGACGGCCCTCGTCCTGCCGCGCGCGGACCAGGTGCTGCGCCAGAAGCTCGGCGAGCTGAACGCCGAGCAGTTCTACGCCGGCGCGCTGCGGAGGCAGAAGGCGCTCGAGTGCGCCGAGCTGTTGACGAAGGAGCTCGACCCCGCCGGGATCCAGGTGTGGGGCGTGCTCGTGCGACACTACAGCTACGACGATCGCTACCAAGAGGCGATCGAGCAGCGAAAGATCCAGGACCAGATGGTGTTCAAGAACCGCGCCGAGGCCATCGCGGCTTCGGAGGAGGCGGAGAAGAACCGCGTGCTCGCCGAAGGCACGGCGACCATCGACGTCGAAAAGCAACGGGGGCTCTCCGAGGTCGCGAAGATCACCGCGGACTACGACCTGTACAGCCGCAAGCGCGTCGCGGAGGGCGACTTGCTCGTGGAGCTCGCGAAGGCCGAGTCCAAGCGGCTCGAGAATGACGCCTTGAGCGCAGGGGGCGCGTCCAACCTCGTCGGCCTGAAGATGGCGGACGCCGTGAGGAACACCCAGGTGATCATCGTGCCGACGGACGGCCCCTCGGCCATGAACCCGCTCGACCTCGAGCGGATGACGAAGGAGTGGTGATGAAGACTCTCCAGCTCATCGCCCAGCTTGGCGCCCTCGGGCTGCTCGCCGGTTGCGTCCCTCACTCTCTCGAGTCCACCGAGGTGGGCGTACGCACGGTCCGCTTCGCGCTGGTCGGGTCCACGGGCGTGGTCGCCGAGGCGTACCCCGCGGGCCAGACCTACTTCTTCCCGCCGGTGATCAACTCGTGGGCGGTGTTCGACGTCGGCTTGCAGAACATGGCCATGACGCGCTCTGCCGACACGGGCGCGCGCGCCGGCGACGACTCCTTGCGGTTCAAGACGGCCGACGGGAACGACATCAGCGTCGAAGTGACCATCGCGTGGCGGGTGGACCCCGCGAAGACCCCGTACTTGCTCCAGTTCGTCGGCGGGAGCACGAGGGAGATCGAGGAGCGGCTCGTGCGCCCAGTCGCCCGAACGGTACTTCGTGACGTGCTCAACGAGCTGCGCTCCGAGCAGTTCTACGACGCCGACATGCGTTTTAAGAAGGCGGACCAAGCGAAGGACGCCTGCGCGCACTACCTGGCGCCCGAGGGCGTCGTGATCGACCAAGTCTTGCTCGGCGAGCACGCCTTCAACCCGGCGTACGAGCAGGTGATCAAGGACAAGACGGTCGCGGAGCAAGAGGCCGCGCGCCTGCGCTCCGAGAGCGAGGCTGCAGCCGAGCAGATGAAGCGCGAGCTCGAGGTCGCGAAGGGCGAGGTGAACCAGAAGATCGAGACGGCGAAGGGCGAGGCAGCGAAGGCCCAGCTCGAGGCAGACGCGAGCTACTTCCAGCGCGATCGCGAGGCGCAAGCCTTGTTGGCCGAGGCGCGCTCGCGCACCGAGGGCCTAAAGGCCCAAGCCAAGGCGCTGGCGGGTTCGGGCGGACACAACATGGTGAAGCTGAAGCTCGCCGAGGCGCTCGCCGGCAAGCCGATCCTGTTCATCCCGGCCGGCGGCGGCGACCTGCGCACCACCAACATGAACGACCTGTTGAGCCGCTACTCTGCGATGCAGGCGATGGGTCAGTCGGCGCCTACGCAGTAGCAGGACGCGGGTACCAGCGACCGACGGTATTCACTCGCCGATTCGCGCTCGCCAGAGCCGCTGCCGACGCCCGCCCGGGCCGAGCCGCTTGTACAACGCCGCGCGGAACAACATCGCCGCGTGGACGAGCACCACCAGCGCGAGCCCGGATAGCCAAGCCATCGGTCCCCAGCCCCCCGACAGCGCGAGCCCCCCGGCGTTGACGAAGCCGAATTGCGGCCCGAACATGCTCGCGAACGTGATCAGCGCCCCGGGGCGCAACACCAACACCGGCAGGAGCAACACGAGCTGCGGGGCGAACCACTCTGGACCGTTCTGCTTCAGCCACGTCGCGGAGTCGGCCAGCAGGGCTGTCCCTTGCGACCTCGATCGGCCGATCATCTCAGGCGCGACGTTGAACACCACGGACACCCCGAGCAACAAGAGCGCCACCGCTGCCGACGGGAGCACCACCCCCGCGACGAGCGCCCCGATCCAAAGCGGGAACGCCACGCCGAGGACCTCCGACGTGTACCGGCCAAAGTTGTTCCGGACCGCCGCAACCGAGATGCTCCGGCCTGACTCCAACGCGTCCTGCAGCGTCGCCAGGTACGTCCCCGCGCAGGCCGCGGACAACAGCCCGCTGATGAACCCGCCAATCACGCCGAGCGGCGACACCAACACCCCGACGAGCGAGAGCAGCGGGAACAGCAGCAGGAGCAGCACAAAGCCCCAGCTGCTACGCGCGGTAGCTCGCGCGGCGTCGACCGCGGCGTCCTTGTAGAGGGAGAGCGTAGACCGGAGGAGGAGCACCGGGCGCTCGTAACCCGCCGACCCGAGTCACCCCCAGGTGACGGTCTCGTGGACGCGGCCGCCCGGGAGCAAGATCTGCAGCTTCCTTCCAGGCATGATCGTCCGCGTGGGCGCCGGGTGGGCGTCCCAACCCGCGGCGGTCTCCAACGCAACGACGGTGATCGCGTGGCGCGTGACGACGTCCCCGACCGAGCACCCGACCAGCGGCGAGCCGGGCCCCGGGTCGAGCTGGAGCACCACGAGCAGGATCTCGCCGAGCCGGTGCGTGCCCACCACGCGCTTGTCCAACGCAGCGCAAGCGAACAGCGGCGCCGCGAGCTTGGACGTGCTCACCGAGAGCTCGATGCCGATCACGTGGCCGACCTTGTCCGCGAGCCGCTGGTCGAACAAGCGGAGCACGATGGGGATGTGCGCGTGCATCTCGCGCACGTCCATCGCGATCTCCAAGTTGGCCAGGTCGTCGTTGGTCGCGATGATGATCGCGCGTGCCTTGTCCAAGTTCATCAGCCGGAGCTGGTCCTCCGCCCGCGCGTCGCCGATCAGCACCTCGGCGCCCTTGCTCCGGGCGAGCGAGACGAACTCGGCGGTTGGGTTCCGCTCGATCACGAACACTTGCTCGTCCAACGCGAGGAGCTCTTCCAGGACACGGTAGCCGACCGTCCCGAGCCCGCAGAGGATGATGTGCTTACGGGAGGTGGATGCGAGCATGGGGATCCAAACGAGGGGGTTGTCCGCCTTGCGGAAGGCGGAGATGCCGAGCTTGACGACGCCCTCGGCGACGAAGAGGAGGCCAACCACGGGCAACACCACGGCGACGAGCTGCGCCGCAGGCTGACGAGGCAGCTCGCCGAGGCTGCCCATCAACATCCCGTAGGCCGCGTACGCCGACCGCCGCCAGCTCGGCGCCGCACCGACGTGACGCAACACGAGGGTGCCGGCGACTGCGGCCACCAACAATGCGAGCGCGGGGCGAACCACGACGCGGAAGCCAAAAAGAAAGAAACGCGCCTCCGCGAGAGCCCCGCGGAGGCGTCGTTCGATGCGGCGTCGGTCGAACCGGCGCGCGCCCACGCTCAGCTCTTGCGGAGCAGCGTGGGGATGTCGTAGTCTTCAGTGCGGATGGCGTCGAAGCCGGTCGCGACGCGGTTGGACCCGCGCCCGGGCGACATCTGCTGGTTCACCGCCTTGGCGATGCGCAGCTCGGCCGGGGCGATCCCCTGCTTCTGGCCCTTCGAGAAGCCCGTGCCGACCACCGTGACCTGCACCTGGTCGCCAAGCGACTCGTCGATGACGAAGCCGAAGATCACGTTGGCTTCCTCGGCGCACTCTTCCTGCACCATCGAAGCCGCCTCGTTGACCTCGAACAGCGTGAGCGAGGAGCTCGCGCTGAAGTTGATCAGCACGCTGTTGGCGCCGTGGATGCTGATCTCGTCGAGCAGCGGCGAGTTGATCGCCCGGGTGGCGGCCTCGACCGCGCGGTGGGTGCCGCTGGCCAGCCCGACGCCCATGAGCGCCAAGCCCTGGCCCTTCATGATCGTGCGAACGTCCGCGAAGTCGACGTTGATGACGCCGTTGCCGTTGATCAGGTCAGAGATGCCCTTGACCGCGTTGAGCAGGACGTCGTCCGCCTTCTTGAACGCGTCGACCATCGAGGACTTCTCGTTCATCACCTGGATCAGGCGGGCGTTCGGGATCGTGATGAGCGTGTCCACGTGGGTGGTCATGCCCTCGATACCGTCCTCAGCCTGCTTCTTGCGGCGGCGGCCCTCGAACGGGAACGGCCGGGTGACGACGCCGACGGTGAGCACCTGGAGCTCCTTCGCGACCTCGCACACGACCGGAGCCGCGCCGGTACCGGTGCCCCCGCCCATGCCCGCGGTGACGAACACCATGTCTGCGCCCGCGACGAGCTCGGCGATCCGCTCACGGTCCTCGAGCGCCGCGGCCCGGCCCATCTCGGGATCAGCGCCAGCGCCGAGTCCCTTCGTGAGTTGCACACCCAACTGGAACCGCTGCGGGGCGAGGGAGCGCGCCAGGTCCTGCGCGTCGGTGTTGATCACGATGAACTCGACGCCCGTGAGCCCCGACTTGATCATGTTGTTCACGGCGTTTCCGCCGGCGCCACCGACACCGATGACCTTGATGCGGGCGCGTTGTTCTGCTGCGATTTCGTTGATGATGTCGATCATGGCAACCTCGGGGCGGGCCTGCCGGCCGGGCAGGAAGGGGTGGACTTGGAGGGGGAGAATCGGAGGGGGGGATAGCGGGGATTAGAGCGGGGTGACTACTGCGAGCCGGGGAGACCCGAGGTCGACGCGGTGCGGAGAGGAGAGGTCTACCCCCTGGTGGGAGAGCCGGGCGAGCCGCCCGAGCGCTGCCTTCGGCTCGAAGCCAAGGAGCACTTCTCCCCCGTTGCGTTGGACCACCATGTAACCCGCACGCCTGTCGAAGCGCACCTCGGAGACGGCATTCCTTGCGATGTTTCCCGCGCCCGCGCCGCCATCGTCCCCGCCATCCGCGAGGATCTGGAGGGCGTCGCGGATGATGCGCCGAGCGAGGTCAGGTTGCTCGCTCGCGAACGAGAGCGGGATTCCGGTGATCACCGGGAGATCCAACGAGACGCCCGTCGCCTTGCGGAACGGGTTGCCTTCCGCGTCCACCACGTACAGATCGTCCAACAGCAGGAGCGCGGTGGGGACACGCTCGCGCACGTCGATGACAACGCGATCGGGGAACGCCCGGCGCACGTCAGCGTGCGCCACCCAGGGGTGACGCTCGACGCCGGCTGCGGTCGCCGCGAGGTCCACGTCAACCAACGGGGATCCCAACGCGACGTCCGCCAGGTGGCGCACCTCTGCGGGGCTCGCGCGCTCGGTCCCCGTGACCTCGACCGTGTGACAGCGCGTAAATTGCGCCCCCCAGAGCGACCAAGCCCCGAGCCCAGCGACCAGGGTCGTGGCGCAGGTGGCAGCGAGGATGCGAAGAGGGCGGTTCACGGCGGATTCCAGTGAGTAGAACGGTTGTACTACAGAGGTTGGCTGTTGACAAGCCAAGAGCTGGAAAATATCAGGCCTGGACCTGCACGTGCAGTCGCGCCCCGAGCAGCAGGCGCTCGACCAAGTCGTCGAAGGTCATCCCCACGACGCCAGCGGCCATCGGCGAGAGCGACGTCTCGGTCATCCCGGGCAACGTGTTGATCTCGAGGAACCAGGGCGTGCCTGCGGCGTCTACGATGAAGTCGGCGCGTGCAACGCCGGACAAGTGCAGGGTCTCGTACGCGAGGCGAGCGGAGCGCTGCGCGGCGGTCGAGACCGACTCGGGGATTGGAGCTGGGGCGACGTAGGTGGTCTTCCCCTTCTGGTACTTCGCCTCGAAGTCGAAGAACTCGGTGTGCGGCACGATGCTGACGACAGGGAGCGGCTCCCCGTCGAGCACGGCGACCGTGATCTCGTCACCGGCGACGAACTGCTCCAGCAGCACCTCGGGGGCGAACTCTCCGCAGTAGAGCAGCGCGGCCTCGAGCTCCGCGGCGTCGTGGCACTTGCGGATGCCGAGGGTGCTGCCGCCCTCCGGGGTCTTGGCCATCACGGGGAACGTGACGTCCTCCGGGAACGGGTCGCCTTGGCGCCACACCGTGTCCGCGCAGAGCGGGATCCCGAGCCCCCGAAGCGCACGCTTGGTGGCGACCTTGTCCATCGCGACCGCGCTCCCGAGCACGCCCGAGCCCGTGTACGGGAGCCGCATCACCTCGCACATCCCCTGCACGCAGCCATCCTCGCCGAGGATGCCGTGCAGCGCGAGCCAACAGACGGTCACGCCCTGCGCGACCAGCTGCGCGGGCAAGTCGGGCCCGACGTCGATCTCGACAGCGCGCCAGCCCCTGCGCGCGAGCGCGGCGCTCACCGCGTGGCCGCTCTTCAGCGAGATCGGCCGCTCGGGAGACATGCCCCCGAGCAACACGCCGACAACAGTAGTCTCCTTCGACAACACTGACATCTACAGTCTCCCTCCCCGGCCTGGCGGCCCGAGGCGTTCTTCGAGTTGGATCCCCGTCGCGGAGTGCACCCGCTCTTTCACGGCCAAGATCAGCGCGCGGAGCTCCCGCGGCGTGGCGTCCCCGCGGTTCGCGAGCACGGCGGGGTCACGCTCCCCGAGGGTCGCGCCGTGCACCCGCAGCCCCGCGAGCTGCGCCTTGCGGAGCAGGTCTCGCAGCTTGGCGCCACGGGCCGTGACCTCGCGGAAAACCTGCCCAGCGCGCGGCGGGGCCACCTTCGCGCCGGGGCGCAACACGGCGGAGACCAGCAGCGAGCGCCCGTCCGACGCGGCCTCGTCGACCTGCTCGATGCTACGCCCGCGAAACCGCCGCACCTGGGTGATCGCCGGCTGGATCCACCCCTCCTCGTACGCGTCCCAGAGCGTGCCCGGCGCGTCCAACAGCGCCTCGAACCCCGGTAGCAGCCCGATGGGCGCGAGCACCGCGCCAGCGCCGACCAGCAGCGTGCCGTCCTCCCGGGGCGTCACGGCCTCCAACTCACCGCCGAGCCGCACGACGAGCCCAACGAGGCCCCCCTCGGGCGGGAGCGCGTCCTGGAAGGCCTGGACCGGGCGGATGATCCACTTCTCCGAGCGCGCGAGCTTCACCGCTGCGACCAACTGCTCCTCCGACCGGACCTCGAGCCAATGCTCGGCCGCGCCCCCGCACCGGAGCGGGAGGTGCCGGGCGAGCGGCTCCTCGTCGCGCGGGAGCAGGGCGGCCGTCACGCTGTGCCCTTCGCTTGGAGCGCGCTGACGAGCTGCCCGCAGAGGCGGTTGACGTCACCTGCGCCGAGCGTGATCACCAAGTCACCTGGGCGCACGTAGGCGACGAGGTGGGCGAGCGCTGCGTCCAAGCCATCCACGGCCTCTACGCTCCGGTGCCCGACGGCCTCCATGCCCGCCGCGATGCGTTGGGCGTCGAGCCCATCAACCGGGCCTTCCCCCGCGGCGTAGATCGGGCAGACGACGACGTGCGCGGCGCGGTTGAACGCACGGCAGAACTCCGCCTCCAAGTCGCGCACGCGACTCGGCCGGTGGGGTTGGAAAACCGCCACGATCCGCCTGTTCTCCCAGCCTTCTGCCGCGGCTGAGAGCGTAGCCTCGATCTCGACGGGGTGGTGCGCGTAGTCGTCGATGATCAGCACGTCGTCGACGAACCCGCGCTCCGAGAAGCGCCTGTCTACGCCCGAGAACCCCTCGAGCGCGGCCTGGACTTGCGCGAACGGGATGTCGAGCCCAAGGCTCACCGCCGTCGCCGCGAGCGCGTTCAGCACGTTGTGGCGGCCGGGCTGGGACAAGCGCAGCTCGCCGAGCGCCTCGTCGTTTCGCCACACGCGGAAGGACAACGAGCGTTGGTCCTGCACGATTCGGTCCGCCCGGACCTCGGCCTGCATGTTGAGCCCGTAGGAGATCACCTTTCGGCGGACGCGCGGCAACATTTGCTGCACGACCGGGTGGTCGGTGCACAGCACGTTGAACCCGTAGAAAGGCACGCGGTTGGCGAACGCGACGAAGCCGTCGACCAGCGCGTCGAAGGTCTTCCAGTGGTCGAGGTGCTCGGGGTCGATGTTCGTGATGATCGTGACGGTTGGATCCAGCAGGAGGAAGCTGCCGTCGGACTCGTCGGCCTCGGCCACCAGGTAGTCCCCCTTGCCGAGGCGGGCGTTCGCGCCGAACGCGTCGAGGCGGCCGCCGATCACCACGGTGGGGTCGAGCCCAGAGCGGTGCAGGCACATCGCGAGCATCGACGTCGTGGTGGTCTTGCCGTGGGTCCCGGCCACCGCCAGGCCATACTTGAGCCGCATCAGCTCGCCGAGCATCTCTGCGCGCGGGATGACGGGGATCTTGTGGCGGTTCGCCGCGACGACCTCGGGGTTGTCGTCGCGCACGGCGGTCGACCGGACGACGACGTGCACCCCGTCGATGTTGGACGCTGCGTGGCCGATGAACACGACGCCGCCGATCCCGCGTAGCCGCTGGACGACGGCGCTCTCCTTCATGTCGGAGCCGCTCACTTGGTAGCCCAAGTTCAGCAACAGCTCCGCGATGCCGGACATCCCGCTGCCACCGATGCCGATGAAGTGGATGCGTAGGTACTTGCCGCGGAACATCATGCGCCGGCCCGAACCCCAACCCGCGGCGCGGGCTGTCCGGCGAGCGCCAGCACGAAGTCACGCCAACCCGCGTAGGGCGCCGGGCGTTCGACGCCCTCCGCGGAGATCGACAACAGCACCCCGACCGCCGCGAGGTTCATCATCATCGCGGTGGCGCCGTAGCTCATGAACGGCAGGACGAGGCCCTTCGGCGGCACCACGCTCATCACCACGCCGAGGTTCAGGCAGGCTTGGCCGACGATCATCACCGTGAAGGTCGACGCCAGCACCGAACCGAACGCGTCGGGCGCCCGCCGCGCGATGCGGAAGCCGACGAACGCGAGGCCGAGGTACGCCACGATCAACAACACCATGCCGAGCAGCCCGAGCTCCTCGCCCAACACGG
>CALQBK020000044.1 GCA_943328795.2 Bifidobacterium breve | reverse complement strand
TTGCCTGCACCTCCCCGTCGAACGGCAAGCCGTCCGGCAACGGGGGCAGCGGAGACAACGGAGGCGGCAGCGACGACACGAGCGCGCCCGCGGACACGGACGGCGACGGCATCTCCGACGCGGACGAGGCGACGGCGGGCACCGACCCCGCGCTCGCGGACACGGACGGGGACGGGCTCTCGGACGGCGAGGAGCTCGACCTCGGCACCGACCCGCTCGAGGTGGACACCGACAACGACGGCTACACCGACTACGACGAGGTGCAGACGGGCCACGACCCGACCGACAAGCACGACAAGATCTACACCGGCGGCTGGCCCTACAACCCAGACAAGGACAGCATGGAGAACCCCGGCTGGAACAGCACGGCCGCGAAGGGCGACATGCTCCCGCACTTCACCAGCTACGACCAGTACGGCGACGAGTTCGACATCTACGACTACGCGAACCAGGGCAAGCCGGTCATCATCGACGTCTCCGCGGGGTGGTGCTACTACTGCCAAGAGATGGCGAAGCTGCTCGCTGGGCAAGCGAGCTACCTGGACGCGTACGACTCGGACCCTGGCATTGGCCAGATCAAGGAGCTGGTCGACAACGGCGACATCCTGTGGATCGAGGTGCTGGACCAGACGGACGCCTCGGAGCAGGTGAACCAGGACTTCCTCGAGGCCTGGGACAACGCGTTCCCGAACGACAAGATCGCCGTCGTGGCGGATGAACGCCAGAAGTTCGTCGACTGGCTCGCGCTCACCGGGTACCCGTCGATCTTCGCGGTGAACTCGTCGATGATCGTGAAGTCGTGGGACCCGGCCAACTACATCGCCCCGCTGGACTGGGCGGTCGCCCACGCGAGCGCCGGCGAATGAGCGAAGCGATTCCGGGCAGCTGCGTGTGCGGGGCGGTGCACTACGCGCTCACGCCGCCGTTCCGCTTCTTCCAGTACTGCCACTGCTCCCGCTGTCGCAAGCGCACGGGCTCTGCCCACGCGGCCAACATCGCGGTCCTCGCGGACCAGCTGACGTTCACCGCGGGCGAAGAGCTGGTCCAGCGGTTCGAGCTGCCAGCGACCAAGGGGTGGAGCAACGCCTTCTGCAGCCGCTGCGGCTCGGGGATGCCGTGGCGCACGCGCAATGGCCGAGCGTGGATCGTGCCGTCCGGCTCGCTCGACGCGGACCCCGGCGAGCGTCCGAGCCGGAACATCCACTTCGCCTCGCGGGCGAGCTGGTACACGCACGCGTCCGAGCTTCAGATCTTCGAAGAAGAGCCGTAGTGCTGCGTCACAGCGAAGAACATCGGTTGGGCTCAAGCCCGATCGGCCCGCGCGGTCTCGGCCCCGCCGTCTTCGGCGGGGCCGAACCGTGGGCGAATCTGGCGGGTGTACTCGCCCGCCAGATTCGCCGAAGGGCCGCCGGGAGGGGCGCCATAGCGCCCCGACCCAGCAAGGAAAACGAGGCGAGGACCACGCTCCGGACGGGACCCGTTCAACCGATCAAGATCACCGTGACGAGGTACTAGCACAGTGCCCGACCCAATCCTCGAAAACCTGCGCGCCGTCCACGCCCGCATCGCGGACGCCTGCCGCGCGGCCGGACGGCCGGACGGCTCCGTCACGCTCGTCGCGGTGTCCAAGACCAAGCCTGTCGCAGACCTCGCGGCGGCGCTGGCAGCGGGCCAGGTCGACCTCGGCGAGAACTATGCCCAGGAGCTGCGAGACAAGGCGGACGACCCCGCGCTGCGCGGCGTGACCTGGCACTTCATCGGCGCGTTGCAGACGAACAAGGCGAAGCTCGTCGCGCCGAGGGCCACGCTGGTGCACGACGTCGACCGCATGGAGCTCGCGTTCGAGCTCGGCCGGCGGGTCGGGGCTACCCACGCGGGCCCACGCACCATCGGCGTGCTGATCGGCGTCAACATCGGCGAAGAGCCACAGAAGTCCGGCGTGCTGCCGAAGGACGCGCTCGCGCTGGCGGCCGACTTCGCGCTCGTCCCGGGTGTGCGCTTGCGGGGGCTGATGTGCATCCCGCCGGCCGACGCCGACCCGCGCCCCCACTTCGAGCGGCTCCGCGAGCTGCGGGACGACGGCCGGGCCCGGGGGCTGCCGCTCGACGAGCTCTCAATGGGCATGAGCCACGACTACGACGTGGCGATCGCCTGCGGCGCGACGCTCGTGCGCGTGGGCTCGGCGATCTTCGGGGCCCGGCGGCGGCCCGTCCCAGCGGACGCACATGGATCCCCGGACGACCCGGGTCGGTGACCTGCTCGACCCGTTCCTGGCGGCGTACGGCCACGGGCGGGAGGGCTACGCGTCACGCGGCTTCGTGCTCGCGCTCGGCCCACTACGGCTCCCGCTGCCCAACCCGGGGCGCTTGCCCTTCCACGACCTGCACCACATCGCGATCCAACCCACGCAAGGTGCTCGGCGCCTTGCCCGACCTGGCCGAGGAGCTCGCCCTGCGCTCCTTGCGAACCCTCGTCGAGGAGCTCTCAGAGGCGCACCCGGTAGAGCTCCTGATCTGCTCAGACGGGCTCGTGTTCGCCGACATCGTGGCGGTGCCGGACGCCGACATCCTGGCCTACGGCGCGGCGCTGGACGGCTTGATCGCCGGCACCTCGCTGCGGCGCTTCGACCTCGCCGACGCCTGGGGCCCGGTGACGCCCCCCGAAGCCCGCGCCCGCTTGCTCGCCGAGTGGGCCGAGCCACGCGACGAGCTCGAGCAGCGCGTCCGCGCCTCGCCCCCGCTCGCGGCCCTCCTGGACGGCCTGCACCGCTTCCTGTTCGAGGACCGCGTCGTGCGAGAGCCCGACCGCAGCCGCACCCAAGTCCGAGCCTCGGCGCGAGAGGACGCCTGGGAGCTGCTCCGCCGCAGCCGCGCGTGGGGCCGCCTGGTCTCTGCGTGCTTCCCCGAGGCGCTGCGCCTGTCGATTCACCCCCAGCCGCACGTCTCCGACAAGGTTGGCGTCCACCTGTTCGAAACGCACGACGCGTGGCTCACGCCTTGGCACGGCGTCGCGCTGCTCGAGCCCCCGGGGTTCCGGCTCGTCAAGCGGGACGAAGCGGAGGCCCTCGGCGCCCGCTGCGTGACCGTCGCCGGGCGGCCAAGCCACTACGAGATCGAGTGACCGGCACCGCCGAGCCGCTCGCCCCGTTCGGGCTGTGCGTCGTGCTCCCGCCGGGCACCACGTGGGACATGTTGGACCTCGACGAGCTGGTCCAGTTGCTCGACACCCACCGGGTTGTGTTGTTGCGCGGCTTGGCACCGCTCCCGCCCGAGGCGCTCGCCGCCGCCTCGCGGAAGCTCGGGCCCCTCCAACCCTGGCGCTTTGGCTCCGTGCACGAGCTGAAGTACGACGCCGAGGCCGAGAACTACCTGTACACCGACCACGCCGTGCCGCTGCACTGGGACGGCGCGTTCGCGGAGCGCGCGCCCCGCTGGCTCGTCTTCCGTTGCGTCTCGGCCCCACCCCCCGGCTCGGGCGGCGAGACGGTGTTCGTGGACACGACGCGGGTGTTGGCCAACGCAACGCCCGCGCAGGCCCAAGCTTGGGCCGCCGACGTGCGCTACACCACCGAGAAGGTCGCCCACTACGGGGGCTCGTTCACGGCGCGGGTGATCCAACCCCACCCGCGGACCGGCGCGCCCGTCCTGCGCTACGCCGAGCCGGTGGACGACCTGAACCCCGTGACCGTCGAGGTCCTCGGCGTCAGCCCCGAGCGCGCGGCGACCCTCCAAGCGAGCTTGCGCGACGCGCTCTACGCCCCCGAAGCGCAGCTCGTGCACGCCTGGTTGCCCGGGGACGTGCTGCTCGCGGACAACCACACGCTGCTGCACGGCCGCCGCGCGTACACCTCGCCCGGGATGCGACACTTGCTCCGCGTGAACGTGATGGACCCCGAGCGCCGGTGGTGGTGCGGGCTCCGCGACTCGTGGCGCATCCGGCGCCCCGAGTTCTTGCGCGCCGAGATCCCCATCTTCGCGATCCCGGCGGTGTTGTCCGCGCCCAACCTCGGCGCGCTCGGGTCGTGGACCACCGTAGAGGGCGCGCTCCTGTTCCTGCTGCTGTTCCAATCGGGCGACTTGGTGAACTGCCTGTTGGACCGCGACGTCGACCTGCACCGCAAGACCCACCTGGCCGAGGCCGTCCACGCGCTCGGCACGCGGGCGATCGTCGCGCAGATCGCCGTCACCGCAACGCTCAGCCTCGCGCTGGGCGTGCACCTGGCCGTGACGTTGGGCCGCTGGTGGATGGTGGCTGCCGCTGTCCTCGGGACGGCGCTCGGGGCGGGCTATACGTTGCCGCCGCTCCGGCTCAAGTCGCGCGGGCTGCTCCAGTTGGGCGCGTACGTCTCGCTGCTGTTCATTGGCCCGATGGCGATGGTCGCCGGGCTCTACGGCGAGCCTTCACCCTGGATCATCGCGTTCGCGGCCGCGTTCGGGCTCACGCAGTCGGGCACCCTGCTGGTGAACAACGCCGAGGACCTCGACGAGGACGAGCGCGAGGGCATCCGCACGGCGTCGGTGGTGCTTGGCGCAACGCGCGCGGTGAAGGTCGCCCGGGGCTTGGTGGTGACCGGCGCGTTGGTGACCGCCGCGTTGCTGGGGTGGGGTGGTTCGGCGGGGTTTGCGTTGCCGTTGGTCACCGCCGGGTTCACCGTGGCGTGGCTCACGCGGCTGGTCCACGCGCAGCGAGGGCTCGACGAACCCGCCGCCCGGGAGGCGATCCGCAAGCAAGGAAAACACGTGCCCGGGCACTTGGAGCGGCACGCGTGGGTGACGCTGCTCGCCGCGGCGCTCGGGCGGGCGGGATAAACGCACGCATGCGCCTCCTCCTCCCCCTCGCCCTCCTCGCCGCCTGCACCCAAAAGGACGGAGCCGTCGTCGACGACTCCGCGCCCGCCGACACCGCGGTGGACTACGGCGACAACCCGGTGGTCCCGGAGGAGTACCAGTACCTGTGGGACCTCGACGCGAGCGGCTGCGACGACGACCAGGACGCGATCGTGTACTACGACTTCACCGGAGCCGTGGACGGCAGCGGGAACCTCGCGGGGCAGGAGTCCTGGTACTGGTTCTTCAAGACCGAGGGCTGGGACGGCGACTGCGTCGACACCTTCGACGTCGACACCACCGCCACCGACACCAACTGGCAAGACGACCCGTGCAGCGGCTGCGACCTCGAGTTCAGCGGCACGTGGGACCTGGCGGACGAGAACCGCACGTGCCCCGACTACGACTACGAGGACTTCTTCGACAACGACAAGGTCGACGACGACCACTACAACCTGATCGTGATGCTCGACCCGCTGTCCCCGGGCGGCAACCCGAACTCGACGACGCTCGTGATGGCCGCGTTCCAGGACGACGACAACACGAGCAGCTACTCGTTCAACGCCGACTACGCGCGCGGCGACTTCATCCCGGAGACCGAGGGGGACTACGAGGGGGCCGCGTCGGTCACCTGGGTCCCCACCGCCGGCATCTGCGTCAGCTTCACCAGCGGGTGAGCGTGACCGAGCCCGCCCCGCCCCCGGCGCCCCCAGCCCCGCCAAAAATCCCACGTCGCGCGTTGATCCTGGCGGTCCCCATCGCGATGGGGGTGTTCGTCGTGGGGTCGGGCGTCGCGTGGATCGTCGCGATCCAGTTCACCCAGGGCGAAGCCAGCGGCGCCCGGGTGCACACGACGGTGAGCGCCGCGTGTGACGCCGTCCCGGTGCTCGTTGCGCGGCTCGACGACTTCGGGCTCGCGCCCGCGGCGACCGGCGACGCGCTGGAGTTCTCGTTGCCGGGCCTAGCGGACGACATGACGCACATGGCCAGCACGCTCACGAGCCCCGGGATCCTCACGGTGGGCGGCACGCCGCAGGTCCCGAACCACGCGGGGGTCCAGATCTCGCTTCAGGGCGCGGCCGTGACGCTGCTCACGCTCGACACCGCGGTGCCCGCAGACGCCGTGATCGCCCTCGATGGCGTCGCTATGCAGGTCGTGGAGTCCAACGGCGGGGAGCTGCAGCTCGCCGCGTGGGCGACCAACAGCTCCGACGCGCTCCGCACCGCGACCGATCGCGCTGTCGCGATGCGCCACCCGTTGCCCTGCGCCGTCTCGCTCACCCCCCTCACGCTCTCCCCTCCCTAGCTGGAGATCGCCGCATGATCCTCACCGACCGCGCCGTCCTCAGAGCCCGCCTGGCCAGCGCCCGCCGCATCGCCGTGCTCGGCGCCCACCCGGACACCGTGCGCCCGGCGTTCTACGTGCCCGACTACCTGGCGCGGCAGGGCTACACGATCTTCCCCGTGAACCCCGCGGCCGTTGGCCAGGAGCTCTGGGGTCAACCCGTGCGCGCGTCGCTCGAAGACGTGCCCGGGCCCATCGACATCATCGACGTCTTCCGTCGGTCGGACGCGTTGCCCGACCACGTCGCGGAGATCCTGTCGGCCGCCGAGCCGGGCACGCTCGTGTGGTTCCAGCAGGGCATCCGGAACGACGCCGTCGCTACCCTCTTGTGCGAGGCGGGCCTCGACGTGGTGCAAGACCGCTGCACGCTCGCCGACCACAAGGCGTGGAGCATCGGCCCCGTGGGGCAGCCATGAACTGGGCGGAGTCCGCCGGGCGCGTCGTCTTGGAGGCGTGCAACCCGCACCCCCAGGACGTCGCGATCGTGCTCGGGTGGACCCCCGTCGTAGACGAGCTCGCGCCGCACGTGGCCGAGGTGATCGTCGTCGACCCGACCTCCAACGCCCCGTTGCCGGCGAAGGCCCGCTGGCACCGCGCGCCGATCGACCAACCGCCGGACCTCGGCCGGGCGTCGGTGGTGCTGGCGCACTGGACCTGGCGTACGCTCCCGCCCGCTCGCCAACGCGCGCTGGCGCGTTGCCTCGGGCAAGGGCTCCGCGAGCGCGCGCTGCTGGTGATCGGCGACATCGTGTGGAGCTTCCCGCCCGACAGCATCGACGAGCCCGAGCAGTTCGGCGACCAGCTGGAGCACGCCCCCACGGCAGACGCGCTCACCGCGATGGTCCGCGACGCCGGCTTCTTGCCGGACCTGCACCGCTTTGGCCCCGCTGTCGGCGTGATGATCGCGCTCCGCGCGAACCGGTGACGCGCCCCACGCTGTTCGTGACGGGCGCGTCGAGCTTCGTCGGCGCGCATTTTTGCCGGCTCGCGGCGGCGGAGGGGTTCAAGGTCCGCGGCCTGTGGCGCAACACCCGGCTCGCGCTCCCCGGGGTGGAGGCCGTGCAGGGGGACGTGGCGAGCATCGACGACCCGCGGGCGGACGTCGTGATCCACCTCGCGGCAAAGGTGATGGCCGACGACGCGCAGGAGCAGAACCGGCGAATGCTGGACCGCGTGCTCGGCTGGCGCAGGCCGCTGGTCTACGCGTCGAGCACGATGGTGCACTGGCCGCTCGAGGTCGCGTACGCGGCGTCGCGGCGCGAAGACGAGGCGCGCGTGGCAGCGTCCGGGCTCGACTACGTGATCATCCGACCCTGCGCGCCGTATGGACCCGCGCTGGCCGGCCACCAGCCGGCGCACAAGGAGAGCTTCCACACCTTGGTCGACTGGGTGCGGCGGTTGCCCGCCATCCCCGTCGTCGGCAACGCGCGCTACCGTCGGCAGCCGGTGCACGTGGACGACTTCAACGGCGCGATCCTCGCGCTGCTGGACCAAGACCGCGCCGGGCCGAACTGGCGCCGCGCGTACGACGCCGGCGGGCCGGACCCGCTGACCATGCGCGAGCTCATCCGCATCCTCGGCGGCAACGCCGGGCGACTGTGGACACCCCTGCTCCGCATCCCGACCTCCGCCGCCTGGCTCGCGGCCCACGCGGTGCCCAACATGCGGCCGGACCTCGTGCGCACGTTCGCGATGGACGACGCCGTCGACCCGGGGCCGCTTCAAGCCGCGAGCGGCATCGTCCCCCGCACGTTCGAGATCGGGAGCTTGGACCTGTGGCGATAGGCGTCCGGGGCGGGCCGCAGCCCGACTCGTCGCTCACCCTCGCGTTGATCACGATGTCGTGCCTCTTGCTCGTCGCCGTCTGCGTCTGGGCCGGGGGCCGCCCGCGCGGCGCGAGGGGACGAATATAACGAATCTCAGTCTCTGAGATTCGTTATATGCGTTCGCTGCGGGCTACTGCTTCACGGGTGGGGGTGGTCGATCGAGCCGGTTCGGCAGGAAGATGCGGGTGCCCACGCCGCGCGTCAACAGCGCGAACTGCACAGGATCGAAGCCGAGCGCGAGCACCCACGGCGCCTCCTCCATGTCCCGGCTGAGCGCCGTCACGTTCACGAGCGCCTGGATGCTGAAGAAGTTGTAGAACTCGAAACCGCCGCCAGCGACGGTGGCGTTGAAGTGCCCGACGAGCTGGTCCTCGAGCGGCTTCGCGAGGTCCGGCGAGCTCAAGGCCGTGGAGCCTACGCCCGTCGAGATCATGATGGTGCCCTTGCTGCCGAACCAGCGCAGGACCGGCGAGCGCGTGCGGAACCGGTACCCGAACGACGTGGTGAACACCAGCACCGCCGACGTGGTGTCCGGCTGGTTGTCTGACGCGAACCCGAGCGGGATCGTGAACAGGAGCCCGCCGCCGTACTTGAAGCGGAGGCCGAACTCGCGCGCGAGGAACACGTAGCGCTCGGGATCCTCGCCCGGCCTGGCGGCCTCGATCATCAGGAGATCCCCCTCCCCGAGCTCGTAGTCGTTGTAGACGTTCGACAGCTGCCGCAGGTCCAAGTGCAGGGGCTCGTTGAGCCGCACGGGCAAGAAGCGGATCTCGTTCGCGTACTGCCCGTCGAGCCCGCCCGACACGGTCCGCACGGGCACGAAGTCCTGCTGCCGCAGGCCGGGCGACCGGACCCAGAGGGTGATGCCGACGTCGTCGCCGACGGGCGCGATGTCGATCGACCCCGCAGTGGTGACCTCGACGGCCTGGGCGAACCAGCGACCGTCGTCGGACTGGAACACGCCGGGGGCGTACGGCGCCATTGGCCCCTTCGGGTCGCCCTGGTAGGACACGTCGACGACGTCGCCGGTGGGGGTCGAGAGCGTAGCGTCGTCCGGCGCGACGAGGGACTTCACGACGCGGTGGGGCAGACCGCAGGCCACCAGGAGAGCGAGCCACATCCGGGAGTCTACCCCGCGCGTGCGCCGGGCCGCGGGGACGGGGCGCCGGGCGGGACCCGAAAGCGGAGGCGATCGGCCGCGAATGGCGCGACCTGGCAGTCGCCGCCCACCACGAGGTCGGCGAGGATGCGGCCGAGCAAGGGGCCGAACTTGAAGCCGTGCCCGGAGAGCCCACCGCCAACGACGACGCGGGCGGGGCCGGGGAGCACGTCGAGCACGAAGTCCTCGGTGGGGGTGTTCGTGTAGAAGCAGGTCTCGCCGCGCAGCCTCGGGCCGAGCCCGTGGAACCATTCGCGGAGCTGCGCCTCGGTCGCCTCGAGCGCGGCGGAGTCCGCCTCCAGCCGCGGGACGTCGGGATCATCGCCCCGGTCCTCGTCCGCGGTCCGGTGCAGCGCGGCCTTCATCACCGCCTCGCCGATCCCCGGCAGGCCGTAGTGCGAGCGCCGCCGGACCCCGTCCCCGCCGAGGTGGATCCAGCACGGGAACGCGCCCGCGACGGCCCCAGGCAGCGCCCAGTAGCCGACGTCCTGGCGCACCGGCGTCCCGCGCAGGCCCCAGCCGGCGGGCGCCCACGGCCCCTGCGCGAGCACCACCGCATCGGCGCCAAGCCGCTCGCCGCCGAGGTCCACCTCCACGCCCGCGGCCGTGGCCGTGTACCCCGTCACGCGGGTGTGCTCGCGCGAGATCACCCCCCGGCGGGCACCGACCTGCCGCAGCGCGTCGAGCGTGTCCGCCGCGGCGACTACCGCCGCCGTGCGGTCCCACAGCACGCGCTCGGCGTCCGGAAAACGCATCGTTGGGAACCGCACCCGCGCCTCGCGGACCGGCAGCGACTCGACGTCCGAGCCCACACAGGCCGCGGCGTAGTCGACGATCCGCCCGTCCTCGGGCCCCCACACCACGGCGTCCCCGCCGCGGTGCAGCAGCACCCGGCCCGCCTCGCGCTCGAGCTCCGGCCAGTCGACCGCGTGGGCGATCGTAGCCAGCTGCACCCACGTGGGGTGGTTGTACGTCGTGCGCGTGATCCGCGTGCTGCCGTGGCTCGACCCGCGGGCGTGCCCCGCGCCGAACTGCTCGACGACGGTGACCTCGCAGCCACTCGCGGCCAGCCGCCACGCAGTGGCGAGCCCGACGATCCCGGCACCGACGACGACTACCTTCATCCCCGCCCCTTATCCCCGGCGGACCATCCCCGGGAAAATCAGCCCCCGACGCCGACCTTCAAGCCTACGCCCCAGGCCGGCGTCCACCCGTCCGGGTAGCGGACCGCGCCCCCCCAGCCATCGGCGCGTACGCCCACCGAGACCGACCGCGTCGGGATCGAGGCGCCAACGCTCAGGCCGCCCGTCCCCATCGCCCCAAGCTCCGGCCAGCCGTTCGGCAAGTCGGGGCTCGCCGCCGCCGCGCGGAACGGCAGCCGCAGGTCGATGCTCGGCCCCAGGTAGACCGCCCCCGGGTTCCACGCGAAGGTGGCGCCGACCGAGCCTTGCCCGGTGGTCAACTGCCGCCCGTCTGCGAGCCCGTTCATCGCGCTCACCCCGACGTGGAGGTCGGGCCGCCACTGGCTCGACCCGAGGCCCGCCGGCCGCGCCCAGGTCAGCACCGCCGACGGCGCCAGCGGCAAGAACCCCGGCATCGCGACGCCGTCTACGCCCGCCAAGAACTCCCAGGACGAGGCCTGCCGGTGCAGCAGGTCCTCGATCGCGACCGTCTCACCCGCCTTCACGTGCACGCGCTCGTCCACGACCTGGCGGCCGTCGCTCGTCTGCACCTCGATGTGCTGCACCCCCGGCTCGACGGCGTACAACCCCGGCAGCGCGCCGCGAGGCGTGCCGTTCACGAGCAGCTTCGCCTGGTGGAGCAGGCTGTCCGTCGCGCTCACCAGCGCCCGCTCCGCCACCCCGCGCAGGGTCGCCGGGCCCGACAGGTACACGTCCTCGCGCCCGACGATCGTGTACTCGGCCCGCGGGACCTGCACGCCGCCGGTCCACGCGATCGTCTTGTCACGCGCGTACTCGTGGGCCTCCGCGACGTCGACGAGCCCGTCGCCATCGAGATCCGCGTGCCCGGTCACCAGCGCCTCGATCAGAAAATGCGTGTACACGCCGTTCCCGAGCGTCGGGTCCTCCATCGCCGGCTGGAAGTACTGCGCCGCGTAGAGCCGCGCCTCGGACTCCGACACGTCGCGCACGTCCCTCGGCGCGGGCACCTCGCCGCGCAGCCCTTGCACCAGCTGCGACGTAGCAGCGCCCAACGACGACCGCCCGCGGCCGTTGTGGCAGGTGTCGAGGATCAGCACCCGGCGCCGGGACGGCAGGTTCTCGACGCGCTCCTCGATGTCGTGCACCGCGAGCCCCGTCCCCTCGGGGTCGTCGAGCTTCGCGTCCGACGGCAAGAACCACAGCCGGCTGCCGTCGAGCGGGTCCAGCGTGAGCGTGCCGTGGCCCGAGAGGTAGAGCACGAAGGTGTCGTCGCGCCCGAGGTCGGCCGTCGCGACGTCAAACGCGTGCAGCATCGCCGCCCGGTTGGTCGCGGCCTCGCCGTGGACGACGAACACCCGGTCGAACCCGCCGAGCGACGGGCTCTGCAGCACGGCGCCGAGGTCCACGGCATCCTTGACCGGGTACCGCAGGCCCTGCAACGCAGGGTCGTCGTACTCCTGCACGCCGATGAGCAGCGCGATGCGACGGGGCGCGAGGGCGGCCTTCGCGGTGCTCGCGGTGGCAGCGTCCACGGGCACGACGCCGGCGAACGCAGGGGCGGAGCTGGCGAGCAGCGCAGCCGCGACGAACGTGCGCATCACGGCGTCCCCCCCCCGCGCACGGTCACGGACGCAGAGCGCGCGGCGCCGCTGTCCGACGTCGCGCGGACGGTGAACGTGGCGACGGGATCCCCCGCGTCGAGCGTGTAGCCAGCCGGCAGGGCCTGGCTGCCCGCGGCCACCGGGCCGGACCACACCACGGCCTCTACGCCCCCGGCGGAGCGGAGGAGCGCGACGGTAGCGGGCTCGGGGAGGGTGACTTGGAACACGAGGGTGTCGCCGACAGCGTACGCGGCATTCGGGTCCAGGCGCGCGATCCCCGACGTGCGCTTGACCGCCACGTCGAGGTCGAGGGGGGCGGGGGCCGCGGGGCCGGCGACCCCGCGGGGCACCAAGAGCGCCGGGTCGCCGTGGTCCGGCGTGCGGAGGGAGAACAGCGCCAGCGCGGCGAGCGCGAGCGGGGCCAGGACGGCGAGCGCGCGAGCCGCGCGCGGGGGCCGGGCGACCCGGGGAGCGGTGAGCCGGGCCGGCGGGTCGATCGCGAGCGGGGGGAGGGAGAGCGCCGGGCCGGTCACGCCCGCGACGTCGGCGTGGACGGCGTCCGAGAGGAGCTTCCAGTGCGCCAGGTCACGCCCAGGGAGAGCGAGCGGCCCAAACGCGGCGTCGAACCCGGCGTCGTCGAGCGCTGCGAGATCGGCGCGGATCACGAGCCCCCCAGGATCTGCCGGAGTTGGGTGCGGGCCCGGGAGAGCCGCGCGCGGGCGTTGTCCGGGGAGATGTCGAGCGCCTCGGCCAGCTCGAGGTGATCGAGGCCGTGCATCGCGCCGAGCAAGAACGCCTCGCGGAGGTGGGGCGGCAGCTGCGCGAGCGCACGCTCGAGCATGATGCGCTCCTCCGGCCAGTCGCGAACGGGCAGCGGCAGCTCCTCCTCGGTCAACACCAACGGCCGACGCGCGAGGCGTCGCTGGTGGTCGTGCACGGCGTTCGCGGCGATGCGGAACAACCACGAGCGGAAGGTCCCTGCCGACCGCGACCAGGTGGCGCGGGCCCTGTGGACAGAGAGGAACGTGTCCTGGAAGCAGTCCTCCGCCGCGGCCTCCTCCCGCGTCATGCGCAGGACAAACCCGTAGAGCGGCGCGCGGTGGCGCTCGAACAGCGCGGTGAACGCGCCTGGGTTTCCTGCCTGCACCTGCAGCATGAGCTCCTCGTCGGTGGGGTCAGACACCCGCACGCTCCGAGGACATTACGCGGACAGCGAGGCGGGTGTGACGGCGGGAGCGGCGCGAAGAAGTCAAGAATTCCGCCGGCTCTCCCACCCGAGCACGCCCAGCGTGCCCGCGCCCACCGCGGCGCAGAGCCACGCGAACAGCCAGCCACCGCGGCGGTAGACGGTCTCGATCGGGGCGATCGGCACCGCGACCACCTCCGCGAGGTCCGTGAACGGCTCGGCGTACACCGGCATGTCCCCGCTGGGCAGCACGACGAGCGAGATGCCCGTGTACGCGATGCGCACCATCGGTCGCCCGTTCTGCATCGCCTCGGCCGCCGCGAGCATCGCGTGCTGGTGCGGAGCGGGGGTGTCCCCGAACCACGCGTCGTTCGTGATGTTCAGGTAGAAGTCGGCGCCCGTCCCCATCAGCCGCATCTGGCTATCGAGGATCGCCTCGTAGCAGATCGGCGTCGAGAACTTCACGCCGTCGACCTCGAAGATGTGGGGCTCGAGCCCCGGCTGGAAGTTGCCTACCCCCGCGATGAACGGCGCCAGGTAGCTGGTTGGCCACGGCAGGTACTCGCCGAACGGCAAGGGCCACATCTTGTCGTAGCGGCCGACGATCTCGCCGGTGGCATCGAACATGTACGCCGAGTTCCAGTCGTGGGTCGTCCCGTCCGGATTCTCCACGTGCGTGCCCGCGCCCATCAAGATCGACGTGTGCGTCCCCTTCGCGAGCTTCGCCAAGTAGGGCTGGAGCACGGGGTCGGTCGGGTTGTAGAAGATCGAGCCCTCGGGCCACACCACGAGCTGCGGGTGGTCCTTCGCCACCTTCCTCGTGAGGTCGACCCAGCTCTTCACGATCACCTCGCCCCGGTCCTGCAGGCGGGTCTGCATGTGCACGCCCTGCTGGACCATCCCGACGCGGAACGTGGGGGCGGCCGCGTTCTGGGCGGTCACCCGGGCGTACCGGTCCGCGCCGAACGCGAGGTTCGCGAGCCAGAGGCCGGCCGCCACCGCAGCGGGCGCCCAGCGCTTGCCGCGGGACAGCAACAGCTCGGCGACCGCGCCGTTCACGAGCAGGATCAGGAACGAGAGCCCCATGCTGCCGATCACGCTGGCGAGCTGCCACACCCAGGGCGACCGGTACTGCCCGACGCCCTGGTAGTACGGGAACAGCGCGGGCTGCAGCCGCTCGGCCATGACCCACACGCACGCGAACAGTGGCACCCACCACGCGCCGAACCGCCGCCGGACGAGCGGCAGGAACTGCAGGATGAGCCCGTAAGGCAGCCCAAACACGCTGGTGAAAAGCACCAGGATGGCGACCGCGACCGGCATCGGCATCGGCGCGAACACCGCCATGGTCTCGGCGAGCCAGTGGAACAGGGTGAACACCGCCGCGAACCCGCACAAGTAGCCAAGGCGGAACGCCTGCTTACGGTCGACGTCGTGCACCGCGATGAACACCGGCACGAAGCTGAACCAGTGCAGCGGCGCCCACGACAACGGCGGCGACACCAGGGTCAACACCAAGCCGGAGACGACTGCGAGGGTTCGACGGAGCCAAGGGTTCATGCCGCCACGCTGCTAATCCGCGCGCGCCGCCCGCACCGATCAGAAACGACCGGTCGCCTCCACAAACGACCGCCCCCTGCCGCGGGCCCCGTCCACCCCGGGTGGTTACTTACTGCCACTTCGGAACCACGCGATGAAAACCGGCGATACCATCCGCGACACGCAGGGCACGGCCTGGCAGCTGGGCCAAGCCCTGGGCCGGGGGCTGTGGGGAAAAAGCTTTCTCGTTCGCCGCGAGTTTGACGACGCGCTGTTCGTCCTCAAGGCGCCGCTCACCCCGGACGATTTCCGTGGCGAATTCCAGTTCTCTGACGTCGTGATCTCCGCGAGCCGAGCCGCGATCCTCGAGCAGGCGCGGCTGTACGGCGACGGTGGGCACAACTTCTTGCCGCGGCTCGAGGCGCGCGCGTCGCTCTCCGCCGAGAACACCGGCTACATCCTGCCCCACTTCCCGCAAACGCTGCAGGCGCGAATCGCGGCAGGTCTACCGCTCGCAGAGCTCGTCGAGATCCTGATCCAAGTCGCCAAGCTCGCCCGCCAATTGCCCAACGGCTACCACGGGAACCTGCGCGCGAACAACGTGCTGCTGTCGGACGACAACGGCGTGTTCTTCACCGACGTGGTCACGAACGCCGGCCCCCGGGCGATCACGCGGATGATCGCCGCGTGCCCGTCGCACGCGCCGGCCTTCCCCCCGGAGATCTCCGAGGCCACGGGCGAGGTCGCGCTCAACGCGGGCTGCGACTCCTGGGCGATCGCGATGATGCTCTGGGAGGGCGTGCTCGCGGGCGAGCCGCTGCCGAACCACCCCCGGCAGGGGCTCGACAAGAGCGCCATCCAGGCCGTGCGTGACCGGGTGATGGACAAGATGAAGGCGGAGGACTCGAACCCCCGCTTCCACGCCCGCCTGGCCGAGCGGGTCGCGATCCTGATGAGCCGGGCGCTCTCGCGCGAGCAGTCGCCGTCGCCGCCGTTCCGCTTCCCGAAGTCGGAGGACCTGCACGGCCGCCTGGAGGAGATCACCCAGCTGATCAGGCCCCACGTGCAGTCGGTCGGCAAGATCATGCTCGACCGCCCTGCGTCGAAGCCCTGGTTCACGACGGACGAGGTCGTCGCGTTCAACTGCCTGGCCGCGGCGTCGGCTGGCGTCGAAGGGAACGAAGAGATCGGGGTCGGCATCGCCGTGTTCGACACGCAGACGAACGAACGGCTCAAGGACCTGCCGCTCTCGTACACGTCGGACCGTCACCCCACGGGGCGCTACCGCTTCGCGTTCCGGATCGAGGGGCTGTACCCCGGCAATTTCAAGGCACGGCTCGCGTTCGCGATCCGCGACTCTGGTCACCCGCCCACCACCGCAGAGGTGGACTTCCTCATCCGGCCCGCGCCGGGCTGGGTGCCGCCTGAGCAGCCGGCGCCGCCCCCCGCCCCCCTGCCGTTCGAGCGGGAGCAGCCCTCCGTCACGATGACGCGCCGGCCGCCCTCCCCGACGATGGTGCCCGACGAGCCGTCGCCCGAACCCGCCCGCGCCGAGCCCTCACGCGTCGAGCCCCCGCGCGTCGAGCTTCCACGCGCCGAAGCCCCCCGCGTCGATCTCCGGCCCGCCCCGGCCCCGGAGCCCCGCCCCAGCGTGGTGATGCCCCCGCCCGGGCCCACGCCCATCGCCCCGCGCCCCGCCACGCTGCCCCCGCCCCGCGCGCAGGCCGCGACGATGCCGACGATCGCCACAGCTACGGCCCCGCCCCCCACGCCGGGGCCCGTCGTCCACTTCCCTCGCCCGCTCGCCCCCGAGCCGCTGCGGGACTTGGACGAGGAGCTGGACGCCCCGGTCCCAAAGCCGCAGCCCACCGTGCGCCTGGCCGCCGCCCGCACGATGGTGCCGGAGCCCCCGCCCGAGGAAGAGTACGTTCCGATCCGCCCTCGCGCGGGCTGGAACCAGGACCCTGTCGGGGTCACCGTGCGGGACCTGGACGACGAGGACGACGGCGGTGACGACTTGCCGCCGGCCCCGACGGAGCCCTCCGCGCTCGAGCGCTTGTGGGAGCAGGCCAAGGGCGACCCGTACGTGCTCGTCGTTGGCGGGCTGTCGCTCGTCGCGGTCGTGCTGATCGCGGCGGTGTTCTTCTTCCGCTGACCCGGCAGCTTCGTCCCGGCCGCACGCAGGCCCGGGGCGCGTTAGCCCGGGCGCCCCTCTTTCCCGGGCAACGCATGCGTCACGTCTTCTCTCCCTCCGCTGCAGGTACCCTCACCGCCGATCTCCTGGTCGTCTTCGTGCCCGTCGGCACCGCGGCCAGCGCGCTCGCCGAGCTCGACGACGCGGCCTACTTCGCGGGCGGGCTGGCCAAGCACGCGACCGAGGAGGAGTTCACGGGCAAGGCCGGGCAGACGCTGTCCGTCCCGGGCATGGGCCGCGTCGCGGCTCGCCGGGTGCTCGCGCTCGGGGTCGGGGCCGGCACGGACGCCGACGTCGCGCTCGCGGCCGGCGCGGCGGGCAACGACGCGCGCAAGCGCGGCGCCAAGAGCGTCGCCTTGTCTTTCCGCGGGGTCTCGACGCCCACGCTGCGCAGCGCGCTCGAGGCGTTCGCCGAGGGCAACTACCGCTTCGACAAGTACAAGGCCGAGGCCTCGAAGAAGGCCCCGGTCGAGCAGGTCACGCTGCTCGGCGTGGACGACGCCCGCGCCGTGGCGCTCGCCGAGGCCTCGATCGCCGGCCAGTCGCTCGCCCGCGACCTGGTCAACGAGCAGCCGGCCGAGTGCTACCCGCAGAGCCTCGCGAAGGTCGCCGAGGACCTCGCGAACGACCGCATCACCGTGACCGTGCTCGACGAGGTCGCGATCAAGGCCAAGGGCATGGGCGGCATCTACGGCGTCGGCCAGGGCTCCGATCGTCCTCCCCGCTTCGTGCACGCCCGCTACGAGCCCAAGGGCCCCGCAAAAGCCCACGTCGCGCTGATCGGCAAGGGCGTCACGTTCGACTCCGGCGGCCTGTCGTTGAAGCCGAACGACGGCATGCTCACGATGCGGTGCGACATGGCCGGCGCGGCCGCTGTCATCGGCACGCTGAAGGCGCTCGCGGCGATCCAGCCGAACGTGCGCGTGGACGTGATCTTCGGCGCGGTCGAGAACATGCCGAGCGGCAACAGCTACAAGCTCGGCGACATCCTCAAGATGTACAACGGCAAGACGGTGGAGGTGCACAACACCGACGCCGAGGGCCGCCTCGTGCTGGCTGACTGCCTCACGTACGCAAGCCAGCTCAAGCCCGACGCCGTGATCGACCTCGCGACGCTCACCGGCGCCGCCGTCATCGCCCTCGGGGACTGGTACTCGGCCGTGTACACCCGCTCCGACGAGCTGAACACGCAGCTGCAGACTGCCGCGTCCGACGCGCACGAGGGCATCTGGCGCATGCCGCTGCCGGACCTGTACAAGGACAAGCTCAAGGCCGAGTGGGGCGACCTCAAGAACGTCGGCGGGCGCGCGGGCGGCAGCATCACCGCGGCGCTGTTCCTCTCCGAGTTCGTCACCGTAGACAAGTGGTGCCACGTCGACATCGCCGGCCCCGCGTTCATGGACAGCCCGCTGATGCACTACGTCGCTGGCGGCACGGGCACGATGGTGCGGACGCTCACGCGGTGGATTGAGCGCCTCGGGGAGTAAGGTCGGGCCCGAATCGAACGGGGCTAGTCGGACAGGCTTGCCCCTTCGAACCTCCGCAGCTCGGCATCCAGGTCCAGGGCGTCGCCCCGGAACCGCGCGCGCTGGTACGCCTCGATGAAGCGCTCGGCAGCGGCTCGCGCCTTGGGCCCCCGGGCTTGTTCGAGCGCGGCGAGCAGCGCCTCTTCGCTTTGCGCCTTGCCCACGGTCACCCCGGCCCGCCGCAAGGCGCGGCGATAACGTAGGTAGATCGGTCCGAGCCGCGGGTCATCGCCGCCCTGGACGGCGACACGCTCGCCCAGGTCCCGCTGCCGCCAGCGCTGGATCGCCGCGTACGTGACGCCGAGCCCGACGAGCGTGCCGGTCTGCCACGAGAGCAGCACGTCCTTCAAGAACTGCACAGGCTGCGACGCCAACCGGAACGCCTCCCACTCCAGCCACTCGGCGATGGCCCGCCGCACCACCTCGAGCCCCGAGGGCGTAGGCTCGGCCTCCCGGTCCGGCGTAGGGTCGTACGCGATCCAGGCGTGACGCTCCGGGATCCACGCTTCGACCCACGCGTGGGCGTCCCGCTCCCGGGCGAGCGCGCGGCCCGAGAGGTCGTTCGGAGGCTCGACGAGGTAGCCCGTGACGAGCCGGGACGGGATGCCTTCGACCCGCAACATCGCCGCCATCGCCGAGGCAAAGTACACGCAGTAGGCGGGCCGACGGTCGCGGAGCAGCAGCACGAGGGGCGGGGCGTCGCCCGCGAGCTTCGCCGTCAACGAGTAGCTGAAGTTGGTGGAGAGGTAGAGCTCGAGCGCCGACGCGGTGGTGGTGGCGTCGGCGCCGGGGGGCACGTGGGGCGTGGTGAGCGGCAAGAGCTGGGCGCGGAGGTCGTCGGGGAGCGCGGTGGCGTCGGGGCCGGGCTCGTCTTGCGGGCCCTCGTCGGTGTCGACCCAGCCGATCTCTCGTTGCTCGCCCCAGGCCAACGCCCCGGGCAGCAGGCCCGCGGGATCGAGCAGGGCGGCGTTCCCGTCGAGCGTCTGCACGCCGCGTGGCGCGGGGATGAAGGTGCGGAAGGTCTGGTGCGCGCCGACCTCGATCGTCCGCGCGAACGGAGAGCGCTCGCCGAACCCGCCCATGCGGCCGGCCTCTCCGGGGTGCAGCTCCGCCGCGCCGAGCGCCGAGCGCGTCCAGCTCGTCCCGTCGAACACGTCGAGAACGCCGAGCCTGAGCCGATCGGGCGCGCGCCCGGTGACCTCCAGCACAACCCGGTCGCCCAGGCTCACCGAGGACGTAGCGGCGAGGGCGAGCGAGCCGCTGTGGCCGAAGCCGGCCGCGAAGATCTCGCCGGAGATCCAGCCCTCGGCCGCCCGGGCGATCGCCCCCTGCGTCGCCGACACCGCGAGCCCACCGCCCACAGCGCCGATGACCGCGAGCGCGACGAACCCCGCCAGCCTTGCGGTGGGCCGGACCCGGGCCTGGTACCCAAAACACGCGATGGCCACCGCCGTAGCGCCAGCCTGGACCGCTACGGTCAGCGCATCCAGCTCGCCCTGGGCGCCGAGGATCGCCCCCAAGAACGCGGCCGTCCACGCGTAGACCCACGCCTGCGCGAACGAGAGGTACACGGCCAGCGCGACGCTCACCCCGCAGACCGCCGAGTACGGCACCACGGGGAACGCCCCCGTGGGCATCGGCACCACCGCGCCGACCGCTGCCCCGATCGCCGCGCCGACGATCGCCGCCCCCGACGCGCGGCCCTCCGTCAGCCGCGCCGGGCCGTCGTCCCGCCACGCACTCGCGAGCACGGCGATCGCCGCCGGCACTGCCAACATCCAGCGATTGGCCTCCACGGCGTGCAGGATCAACGCCGCCACCACGGGCAGCCTGTTGGCGATGGCGCGGGCGTTGGTCACGGGTACACGAAGATCTCGTCGCCGCCGAGCGCGTCGACCTCGGCCGCGGCTGTTGCCCGCGGGTTGGTGCACACCACGCGCACGGTCACGCCGAGCTCCCGGACGGCGCGGACCAGCGCCGCCCGCTGCTCATCCCAGCCGGTGAACACGAAGAACACGCCCGAGAGCCGGGGCGTCTCGGGCTCGAGCGCCGCGAGCACCGAGCGCGTGTCCAGCGTCGCCCCCGAGTCCAGCGCCGCCAGCAGCTCGAGCACGTGGTCCATCGCGTCCACCGCGCGGCCGGCGGAGAACCGGTGGACAGCGTCCCCCGCCGCGAAGATGTCGATGAGGTACTCCTGGCGCGCCAGCGCGTCGGTGATCGCCGCGCCGATCGAGATCGCCCGCTCGACCTCTTCTTGGTCACGCGCCAGCGGCGCCGCGATGTCCACCACCAGCGCGAGCCGGGCGAAGTACTCCTCCTGGTACTCGCGCACGACCAGGTGGCCGGTGCGCGCGTACGTCGCCCAGTTCACGTCGCGCATGCGGTCGCCCTCGCGCCACGGGCGCAGCCCGTGCAGCTCGGTGGACTCCCCGACCTGGGACGCGAGCGGCACGCCGCCCGGCTGGTGCGTGCGCCCGACCGGGACGTCCGCGTGTTCGAGCCGCTTGAACGCCGGGTAGACCATCACCCTGTCCACCACCGCGAGCCGGACGCCCGACTTGAACAGCCCCGACGGCGCCGCGGTGCTCACCTGCAGCGCGCCGAGCGCGTAGACCCCTCGCCGCCGGCAGAGCAGCTTGAGCCGCACCGTAGCCTCCGCCCCCGGCTCGAGGAGCGCGATGACGGGCGGCTCTTCGACCGGGCGCAGCTCGGCAGGCAACGCCCGCTCCTCGACCAGCACGTTCGCCAACGGCCGCGTCGACAGGTTCGTGACGGTGACGTCGTACGCCCACACCTCGCCCGCGGACGCTGGCGGCGGGAGCCTTCGCCGCGCGGCGACCTGGACGTCCGGCCGGAGCCCCGACGCCCACGCGCCCCCCGCCACCGCCGCGTAGAGCGCGAACGTGTACGCGAGGTTCGTCGAGAGCCCGCCCATCAGCATCGTCGTGGCCGCGACACCTCCCCAGGCGACCGCGCGGCCCGGCGGGGTCAGCCGCCCCCGGTACCGGTCGTCCAGCCACCGCAAGAACCCGTGGTCGATCGCCTCCATCCGGAACGACCACCGGCGCCGTCGGCGCGCAGGCGCCAGGGTCGGCTCGTCGGGCGATCCGTCGGCCACGGTCACCGCGGCAGCGCGACGGCCGCCGCGATCTCCCGGACGATCGCCACTCGGTCGGCCCCCGCGTACCGAGCGCGAGTGTCGAGCATCAGCCGGTGGGCGAGCACCGGGATGGCGAGGCCCTGCACGTCGTCGGGCACCACGAAGTCGCGCCCCCGCGCGAGCGCCCGGGCCCGCGCGAGCTTGGCGAGGTGCTGCGCGCCCCGCGTCGACACCCCGTTGCGTACGCTCGGGTGCTGCCGCGTCGCCCGGATCAGCCGCACGATGTAGTCGGCGACGCTGTCCTCGATGGTGACCCGCGACACCGCGGCCTGGAGGGCCACGACCTGGGCGGGGCTCGCGACCGGCGCCAGCACGATGGACGCCATGCCGCGTTGCACGAGCGCCCGCTCGTCGCTCTCGGGCGCGTAGCCGAGCGAGATCTTGACGGCGAAGCGGTCGAGCGACGCCTCGGGCAGCGGGTAGGTGCCGTGCAGGTCGACGGGGTTCTGCGTCGCGATGCACAAGAACGGCGCGTTCAGCACGCGCGTTCGCCCTTCGACCGAGACCTGCTGCTCCGCGAGCGCCTCCAGGAGCGCGGACTGGGTGCGTGGCGACGCGCGGTTGATCTCGTCGGCGATCAGCACGTTCGTGAAGATGGGGCCGCGGCGGAAGCGGAAGCGCCCGGTGCGCTGGTCAAAGACGCTGCTGCCGATGATGTCGCCCGGGAGCAGGTCCGGGGTGAACTGGATCCGCTTGAAGTCGCAGCCGGTGGCCTGGGCCAGCGACCGGGCCAGCGTCGTCTTCCCGGTGCCGGGGATGTCCTCGAGCAGCACGTGCCCGCCCGCCGCGCAGGCCGCGAGCACCAAGTCGAGCGCGTCGCGCTTCCCCCGAATGACGGTCTCCAGGCTGTCGCGCAGCGCGCCGAGCAGGGCCCGGGCTGCGACGGGGTCCACTTCGACGGGGTGGGTCATCGCAGCCCGCGCCCGGCGACGAAGAACTCGACGCTGCTGTCCCGCGTGGCGTCGGGCTTGATCCGCTTGAACTCGCGGAACGTGGCCTGCACGGCCTTCACGTAGGCGGGCGCGTCCCCACCGTCGAACACCTTCGCGACGAACGCACCGCCCGGCGTGAGCACTTGCTTCGCCAGGTCCAGCGCGCGCGTCGCGAGCTCGATCTGCCGCACGTGGTCGGTGAACTTGTTGCCCGTGGTGTTCGGCGCCATGTCGCTCACCAACAGGTCGATGGGCCCACCGGCGGCCTCGATCAGCTGCTCGGCGGTGACCTCGAGCGCGGACGCGACGATCCAGGTCCCGCCGGTGAGCTCCGGCGCCTTCAGGTCTACCCCCACGACCCGGACGCCCTGCTGGATCAGCCACTTGCTCCAGCTCCCGGGGAAGCAGCCGAGGTCCACGCCGATGCCCTTGCCGCCGCGCGGCACGACCGGGAAGCGCTTGTGGATCTCGTCGAGCTTGAACACGGACCGGGCGGCGTAGCCCTCTTCCTTGGCCTTCCGCGCCCAGTGGTCGAGGATCTTGTAGTTCGGCATCGCCGGGGGCTTAACCCTGGCCGGGGGGTCAGCGGGCGCGCACCATGGACAGCGCGGCGGGGGGCGTCGCGGCGGACCCGGCGGCGGGGGCCGACATCGCCGCGGGCGCGAGCGGGCGCCGGGCCCAGGAGACCGGGCGCTTGGGGACCTCGACGGTGGGGGCTGCGGAGGCCGGGGCGGTGCACGTCCAATCGAGTCGCAAGAGCATGGTCGACCTCTTCCTCTCCGGGCTCTCGCAAGACCCGGGCCAGCCTCTCGCCCGATCCGGTCATTTTCTGGCCCTCCCACGTCCGAATTTGCCCCCTCCAAAATCGGACAAAGATCGGCCAAAATCTGTCCGCGTGGTCGGTTGACGGGTGGATGTCGGCAGGGCAGTGCCGGCAGGGGTGGGGCACACGTGCCCCACCCCTGGGCCACCCGCACCCCACCCGGCGCTCGACCATCTGCACACGGAGCTTACAAAAGCGTCACACCTGCCCACGTCCTGTCGTATTTTGCGGTATCGTCTGCAATCCCTTTCCCGATCGAGGCCACATGCTCCGTACGTTCCTTCTCCCCCTCGCCGTCAGCCTCGCAATTGTCGGCTGCAACCCGGACAAGGACGCTGTTGACCAGCTCGACGACTCCAGCGCGATCGACACCGCGCCCGTCGCGCAGAACGACGCTGACGAAGACTCCATCATCGACATCCACGAGGGCGAGGGCGACGCCGATGGCGACGGTCTCGACAACTTCGAGGACAAGGACGCGGACGGCGACGTGATCCGGGACGCCGTCGAGGCGGGCGACACCGACCCGCTGACGCTCCCGATCGACAGCGATGGCGACGGTACGGCCGACTTCCTCGACCTCGACTCCGACAACAACTGCGTGCCTGACCAGACCGAGTCCGGGCGCGACGACGGCGGCGCCGTAGACAGCGACGGCGACGGCATCCAGGACTTCCAGGACTTCGACAACGACGAGGACGGCATCTCCGACGTTCTGGAGATCGGCACCGCTTGCGCCGCGCCCGACAGCGATGGCGACGGCGCCGCCGACTACATGGACCTCGACTCCGACGGCGACGGCATCGCGGACACCTTCGAGTCCGGCATCGGCGCGTTCTCGGACGTCCCGGTCGACACCGACAACGACGGCATCGCCGACTACCTCGACACCGACTCGGACAACGACGGCGCTTCGGACGCCGAAGAAGGCGGCACCGGCGGCAACTTGGAGACCGAGCCGCGGGACACCGACAACGACGGCCACTCGGACGCGTCCGACACGGACTCCGACGGCGACGGCCTGTCCGACACCGACGAGGTCGCGCTCGGCACCGACGGGTACGACCCGGACACGGACGGCGACGGCTTCTCGGACGGCGGCGAAGTCACGGCCGGGACCGACCCGCTCGACTCCACCAGCGTCGTCGACGGCATCTACGTCGAGGTGCCGGAGCGCACCGAGATCGAGACCTCGTTCGATTTTGAGCTCCTGCTCGAGCGCGGCGACATCGGCTTCGTCACCGACAGCACCTGCTCCATGGGCGGCACGCTCACGGCGATGCAGACGGAGTTCTCGCAGATCGTCACCGACCTCGCGAGCACCCTGCCTGACGCCGAGTACGCCGTCGGCGGCCACGACGACTACGCCTACGGCAGCTTCGGCAGCCCCGGCACCGACAAGCCGTACTACCTGCGCCAGCAGGTCACGTCCGACCTGACCGCCATCCAGGACGGCTTCAACGCGATGACCACGCACTCGGGCGGGGACGGCCCCGAGTCCGGCATGGCCGGCATCCACATGGCAGCGTCCGGGATGGGCTACGACCAGGACTGCGACGGCACGTACGACGCGAGCACCGACGTCTACCCGTTCATCGCAGACGCCACGAACCCCGACCTTGACCCGTTCGGCGGCGCCGGTGGCCAGTACTACGACTCCACCACGGTGGACGGCGGGACCAACGGCGGCATGGGCTTCCGCGACTACTCGCTGCCCGTCATCGTGCTCGCTACGGACAACTACCTGCGTGACCCGAGCTCCACGAACGGCAGCTACAACCAGGCCCCGGGCGGCTGCCCGCTCGACTCCACCGAGGCGGACACCGTCGCGGCGTTCTTGGACATCGGCGCCCGCTTCGTCGGCGTCGGCGTGAACGGCAGCCTGCCGATCGCGCAGATGACCCAGATCTCGATCGACACCAACTCCCTCGCCGACCTCGACGGGGACGGTGTTGCAGCCGAGGAGGTCGTCGAGACCTGGTCCGGCAGCAGCGGCACGTTCCGCACCACGCTCGTCACCGCCATCCAGCAGCTCGTCGCCGCCGTGAAGTTCTCCGAGGTCACGCTCTCCGTCGAGAACGACCCCTACGGGTTCGTCCAGAGCATCGACCCGGACCACTACTCGGACCTCGGCGTCGAGGACACCGGCAGCATCCTCACGTTCACGCTGACGTTCCGCGGCACCGTCGCCGCGACTACGTCCGACCAGTCCTACGCGCTCGAGCTGGTCGTGCTGGGTGACGAGTCCATCGAAGTGGCTCGCAAGCAGATCATCGTCGTCGTCCCCGGCACCACGCACTAGCACCCGCCCTGGAGCGCCCATGCGCATCACCTCCTTGCTCACGCTGTCGACCGGGCTTGTCCTGTCGGCCTGTTCGGTTGACAACACGCTGAAGGGCAAGGCCGAGGAGCCCGACCGGTTCGACACCGGCACGACGTGGGACACCTCCCACGACACCGGGGACATCCCGTTCGAGGAGGAGGTCTGCGACGGTGCCGACAACGACGGCGACGGCCAGGTGGACGAGGGCTTCCCGGACGACAATGCCAACGGGCGCGCCGACTGCTTGGACAGCGAGTGCCCGACGATGCAGTTCAACACGCCGGGATCGATCACGATCAACAGCGAGTGCCAAGGGACCACCAGCTCGAGCTCCGGCGCCGAGATCGTGGACCCGTGGTCCGTGCGGACCAAGTGGTCGTTCCGCGCGCCCGCGGCGGACGCCAGCGCGTCCAGCTCGTACGCACAGCCGGTCATCGGCAACTTGGACGACGACAACGGCGACGGGCAGATCGACGAGGACGACAACGCGGACGTGGTCGTCAACGCATTCGGCGGCTCCACCGGGTACATCGTCGCCATCGACGGCGCGACGGGCACCGAGAAGTGGTCGTACCGCGGCAGTAGCATGACCGGCGGCGTCATCATCGCGGATGTCGACAACGACGGCGCCCCCGAGGTCGTCGGCTACGACAGCTCCCAGCGCCCCATCGCGATCAACGGCGATGGCTCGCTCAAGTGGACCGCCTCCCGCGCGCCCTCGTCCACGTCGTACCCGCTGGTCACCATCGCGGACCTCGACGAGGACGGCGTGCCCGAGGTCATCGCGGACGACCTGATCCTCGACGGCCCGAGCGGCAGCGTGCTGTTCAGCCTCAACGCGTCGACCTCCAACCCGTACCGGATCGCAGCGGTCGCCGACGTCGATCTCGACGGGGACCAGGAGATCTTCATGACGGGCAAGGCCTATGACAGCGACGGCGTGCTGCTCTGGGACACCGGCCAAGTCGGCACCTACGGCTTCTGGCCGGTGATCATCAACGCCGACGCCGACGACGAGGCCGAGATCGGCTTTGTCGGCGCCAAGTGGACCTTGTGGGACACCGACGGCACCGAGATCTTCGACGTCAACTACGGCACCACCGCGCACCCGGGGCCGCCTTGCGCGGGCGACTTCGACGGCGACGGTGTGACCGAGGTCGCGTGGCCGTCGTACCAGACGCTCGTGATGTACGAGCTGGACGGCACGGCCGACTGGTCCGTGCCGATCAACGACACGTCCGGGTTGGCGGGCTGCTCCGGATTCGACGTCAACAACGACGGCGCGCTCGAGGTCCTGTACGCAGACCAGGACTCGTTCAACATCCTGGACGGCACCACCGGCGCGACCGACTACCGCAACAACGACCACGCGTCCGGCACGGTGTTCGAGTACCCCAGCGTCGCGGACATGGACGCCGACGGTCACGCGGAGATCGTCATCGCCCGCAACGGCGGCGCGGCGTGGGGCCTGCTGAACGTGTTCGAGCACGACGGCACGGGCTGGCCTGCGGCGGGCACCACGTGGGGTCTGCACGACTTCGCCATCACCAACATCGAGCCCGACGGCAGCGTCCCCCGCAACCCCGAGCCGTACTGGACGAAGTACAACGTCTACCGGGCCCGCGTCGCCGCGGACGATCCGTCCACCCCGGACCTGACCGCCGAGATCACCGACATCTGCCTGATGGACTGCATCTACGGGCCGGTCCAGGTGGGCGTCCAGGTGCAGAACGAGGGCGGCGTGGACGTCGACGCCGGCGTGATCGTGTCGCTCTACGCGAACGACGAGACCGGCTCGCGGCTGATTGGCACGCAGACGATGCCCGCGATCCCGATGGGCACCCGCATCGACGGTGTCACCTTCGACGTCTTGCCCAGCGACCTCGGCCGCTACGGCTTCACCGCGGTGGTGGACGACAACGGCACGGGCGACGGCACGGTGTCCGAGTGCGACGAGGACAACAACGTGGACGTCTACGCGGACAGCCTTTGCCCCTGATCGGGCTCGCGCTGCTCGCGTGCGTGCACGCCACCGACGACGAGCCGCGTATCGCCGACGACACAGCCGATACATCCACCGATACGTCCGACTCGGCAGACTCGGACACGTCGGACTCAGCGGTGGACTCGGACTCGTCGCCGGACAGCGACACATCTGATACATCCGATACATCCACGCCCGTGCTCCCCGGCTCGTTCTCGGTCACTGGGCAGTTTGAAGGCCGAGAGATCGCGGTCACCTGTGACGAGTCTACGGCGCCCGAGCTGTTCATCCGCTACTGGGCGTTGTCGCTCGGCAACATCAGCGGCGCGATCGGCTGCGCGAACGAGGAAGGCGACAGCGTGATGATCTCGTTCATCAGCCCAACCGAAGGCGAGTGGACGAACACGGACGACGGCTTGTCCTGGTCGTACACCGACCGTGACGGGACCTACCTGTACTACGGCACGGACAGCGTTGGTTGGGACCTGGCCATCACCACGTTTGGCTACGTGGACACCACGACCATCGAGATGGACGGCACCCTCACGTCGGGCTGGGCGACCGAGTCGGGCGGGGAGCCCTACGCCCAGGTGGACGGCACCTTCGCCGTCCAGCTCGCGTGTTCGGGCGGGTGCTGAGCAGCAAGCCGGTCGCGTAACCCCCGCCGCTACTCGTTCGGCGACCAGGCCCCGTAGCAGGCCTCGTAGGATGCGGCGCCCTCGCAGTCGAACACCTGATCACAGGCAGGCGAAGTTATCGCGAGATAGGCTTCGGGCTCGGGGGCGCACGTGGGCGACCTGAGCGACTCCAAGCACTCGGCGGCCTTGTCCGCGTCAAAGTCGCAGTCCGCGTAGCATGGCGTCAGATCCGCGTAGGATTCGCG
>CALQBK020000043.1 GCA_943328795.2 Bifidobacterium breve | reverse complement strand
TCCAAGGCACGGTCTGGCGGAACCGCCGAAGACGTCGGCTCCGCCAGACCCTGCGGGGAACGGCGCGGGAGGGGGCCAGCGTGCGTCCCGCTTCAAGCGATTTCAGGACGTTGGGGCCCGTTTGTGTGCGCAGCGCCGGGGCTGGCCCCGCGGTGCTGCTCACCTGGTCCGCTGTGCAGATAATCTCGTCTCTGAACCCTTGACGCCCGAACGGGTGTTCAGTTACCATAGGGACATGGAAGCACTCTCCCCTCGCCAACGCCAACTTCTCGACTTCGTCGCCACCTACCAGGACCAGCGCGGTGTTCCGCCTACGCTCCGGGAGATCGGAGAGGCCTTGCAGATCAAGTCCACCAACGGGGTGAGCGACCACCTGAAGGCGCTGCTGCGCAAGGGCTACCTCGAGCGCGTCGGGGATGCGCGGAGCTCTCGCAGCGTCCGCCTCGCGCCGTCGGCCCGGGGCGGGTTCCGCGAACAGACCACGCTGGCCGTGCCGGTGCTCGGGCGCGTCGCCGGCGGGGCGCCGATCACGGCGGAGGAGAATTGGTCCGGCACGATCCACATGGACACGCGGATGATGCCGCACGACGCCGAGGTGTTCGCGCTCGTGGTGGTGGGGAACTCGATGATGGAGGACGGCATCTTCGACGGCGACTACGTCTTCGTTCGCAAGCAGCTCAGCGCGCGCGACGGGGACACCGTCGTCGCGATGGTGGATGGCGAGGCGACGGTGAAGCGGTTCTACCGGGAGCGCGGCCGGATTCGGCTGCAGCCCGCCAACGTGGAGATGGAGCCGATCTTCGTCGACGCCACGCGCGCGATCGAGATCCTCGGGCTCGTCGTCGGGGTGTACCGCCGCTTGCGCAGCTGATTCAGCCGGGCGCCCGTGGGGGCGGCCCCCTGGGATAGGGTGAGCTGTGCGTCGTCGACCGGGCCTCTGGGCTGAAATCGGGCTGAACCTTGCGCTCCTGACCGTGCTCGTCTCGGTGCTGGACGCCGGGGTGTTGTACCTGGTCACGCGCAGCGTGCTCTTGGAGGCGACCACCAGCGTGGCCGAGGGGTCTGCGATCGTCGTCGCGCGGGACCTCTCGACGACGCCCCGCCGGGAGTGGGACCAGGTGTTGGCCTCCCACAAGCGCGGCCGCATCGGTGAGCTGACCGTGTACTCGCCTACCGGCGAGCACTTGGCGGGCGACGACGTGGACGGGGGCGACGGGATCTCGGGCGTGTTCGTCTCGCGCGAGGTCACCACCGAGAGCACGATGTACGGCACGCGCGTGCTCGCCCCCGTCGGCGGGCCGGGGCGCCCCAGCGCCGTCGTCGCGGTACGAATGGACCAAGGCTCGGTGTCGGGCCCGGTCTGGACCGTGATCGGCCTCCACGCCGTGCTCTCCGCCTGCGCGATCGTGCTTTTCGGCTTCTTCCTGTTCCGTCGCACCGTGCTCGCGCCCGTTGCCCGGCTGCGAGCCGGGACCGAGCGCATCGCCGCGGGCGCGTTCCAGACCCGGATCACGGACCAGGACAGCGCCGAGTTCGCCCAGGAGTTCAGCGCGCTCGCGCTGGCGCTCAACGCGCTCGCCGAGGCCCTCGGCGGGTACCGCTCCCGCACCGACGACCAGCTCCGACAGCTCACCCAGGCCAACGCGGAGCTGCAACGCGCTCAAGAGGCGCTCCTCCGCAGCGAGAAGCTCGCCAGCGTCGGGCGGCTGGCGGCGGGCCTCGCCCACGAGCTTGGGAACCCGCTCACCGCGATCCGTGCGTACATGGAGCTCCTGGTCGACGGCGTCGACCCGGCCCTGGGCGCCGAGCTCGTCGGCCGCTCGCGCGTGGAGGTCGAGCGTATGCACGGCATCCTCCGGAGCTTGCTGGACTTTGCGCGGATGGAGAGCCGGGATCTCGAGGCCGTCCGCCTCGACCACCTCGCGGAGGATGCCTTTCGAACCGTCCGTCACCAGCCTGCGTTCCGGGATGCCACGCTCGAGCTCCACGTCGAGGGGGAGCCCGTCGTCGCGGGGGACGAGTCCAAGTTGCGGCAAGCGCTGGTCAACCTGCTGTTGAACGCGGGGTCGGCGGGCGCGCGCACGGTGCGAGTGCGCGCGGTTCAAGGGGCGACTACGGTGGAGCTGGGCGTAGAGGACGACGGCCAGGGCATCCCCGAGGAGAACCTGGGGCGGATCTTGGAGCCGTTTTTCACGACGCGCCCCCCGGGTGAAGGGACGGGCCTGGGGCTGGCGATCGTGCACCGAGTCGCGGAGGAGCACGGAGCGAGCATCGCGGTGGAGAGCCGGGTTGGGGAGGGCACCCGCTTTCGATTGACCTTCCCGAGCCCGGATGTCGCTACGCTGCCGAAGGGTTCACTGTCGACATGACCGACCCCCTCGCGCGAATCCAGGCCTCCCTTCGCCGACTGGCGCGTCGGGAGCGTGTGTTGCTGGTCGTGAAGGCCACGTGCGCGTCCACCGTCGTCCTGCTCGGCGGCTGGCTGGGTGGGGTGCTGCTGCTGAACTACGGGGTGCGGCCGTCGGTTTGGGGCGCTGGGATGCTGGGGCTGGCTTCCGTCGCGCTTGGCGGCTGGCAGCTCCGGGGCGTTCGTGCGGCAGCGCAGCTCCGGCGGCAGGCGGCCCGCGTCGAGGCGGTGGCGCCAGCGTTCGAGGGCGAGCTGCTCACCGTGCTCGACCGGACGGCGCGACCGCTGGGCTCCCCGGTGCTGGTGCAGCGCATGGCAAACCGGGTCGCGGACCCGCTCGACGCGTTGGCGCCTGCCCGCGTAGTGCCGGCCGGCCCGGCCACGCGGTGGGCCCTCGCTGCGGTGTGCGCGTTCGTGCTCCTCGCGCTTTCAAACCTGCTCGCGATCGGCCCCGCGGCGGTGCTGTCGGCCTTTCGGGCCGTCGGCGCGGCCGTCAAGGAGCCCGCGATCGAGGAGGGGCCCCGCGCCCTCGTCGGTGACATCACGCTCCGGTACCTCTACCCGACCTACACCGGGCTCTCGCCGATGGAGATCCCAAACTCCAACGGGGATGTCCACGCGCCGCCCGGCACGGTCGTCGAGATTCGCGCGCGCGCTGAACGGGGCTGGGACACCGTGGAGCTCGATGCGTACGGCGCCCGTGCCCCCGCGCAGATCGACGCGGATCGCGCGCTGCGGTCGAGCCTCTCGGTGCGGGTGCCCGCCGAGACCGAGCCGGCCACCTGGCGTTTCTACTTCACGGGGTCGGCGGGCTCGATGTACTCGCCCGATTACCGCATCGTCGTGGATCCCGACCTCGCGCCGCAGGTCACGTTGGACGTCGCGAGCGCACGGATCCGCGCGGCCTTGGACCAGCCGCTGGGCGTCGCCTGGCACGTGCACGACGACTACGGCGTGAAGACCGTCGTCGTCGAGATCCGCGAGGGGTCGAGCACGCGCGAGGTCGAGGTGCGCGCTCCGCTGAACGTCCCGCGCGACGTGGAGGACACGCTGCTGCTCACCCCGAAGCAGCTCGGGCTATCGCCGGGCAGCTCGGTGCAACTCCGCCTGAAGGCCTGGGACAACGACGACGTCTCGGGGTCCAAGGCTGGCTGGTCCGCGCCGGTGCAGCTCGTAGTCCAAGGTGCGCAGGGCGACCCTTCGAAGATGATGCCCGCTCGCCGGGAGCTCCGGGATGCGCTCGTGCTCGTGCTAGCAGACTTCCTGCTCGACGCCTCGCCCCCGATCGCCAGCCCCGCGGACGGTGAGAAGTGGGCGGTGCTCGCCAATGCCCGGTACGAGCGCGTCGACAACCTGCTGGCTGCGAAGTGGGCCGACGGCCAAGGGGGCTTGGCGGACGGCAGCGCGCTCCGCGAGCTGGATGCCAAGCGGAGGGCGTTCCTGGCGACGGTGCGCGGCCTGCCGGCCGGCGGGCGGCTGGCAGCTGCGGACCGGGACGCCATCGCCGAGGCCCAGGCGGCCCACGTCGAGGCGTTGGAGGGGTCGATCTTGCTGTTCGACACGATGATCCAGCGCGCGGCAATGCAGCTCGTCAGCCAGGTCGCCGAGGACATGGCGGCCGAGGCCGAGGAGATGCGTGCGGACTTCCCGAAGGTGGACAAGGAGAACGCGGCGCAGGCGCTCGCCCGGCTGGACCAGCTCGCCCGGATGCTGAAGGCGCTCTCGGAGGCCGCCGCCCAGGTGGGGGAGGGTGCGCTCGCGGAGTTCACCAACCAGGGGGTCGCCCAGCTGTCCGACATGCTCGCCGAGGCGCGGAAGGCGATCGAGGAAGGGAGGTACGACGACGCCAAGGCCATGATGGACCGGCTCGCCGAGGGCATGCGCCAGCTCGCGGACGGGCTGAAGGACCAACAGAAGCGGCAGGCCGACTCGTCGAACGCGGTGGCGAACGCGATGAAGGACCTGGACACCGAGATGGCAAAGCTCCAGGAGATGCAACAGGCCGTGCGGGAGCGCACCGAGTCCGCGCGCGAGGAGCACGGGGCCAGCATGGACGAGGCGCTCGCGGTGTGGAAGGAGATCGAGGAGCGCGCCCAGTCGGCGTCCCGGGGCGCTGGGGCCGTCGTGACGGCGTCTGGGCCGCTTGGCGGAGGCGTGTTCCGCAGCGCGTCCGACATGCGCGCCGAGGTCGAGGGCCTGCTGGACGCAGCGAGGGCGCGCAACGTCGAGCGCACCCGGTCGCGCGCCGAGGGCACGATCCAGGAGGTCCAAGGGATGGCGGGCACGCTCAAGTGGGTCGGCCGGGACCCGGCGCGGGTGGCCGGCGCCGTGGGCGTCGAGGCTGCGCTGCCGCCGATCCAGGCCGACGCCAAGCGGATCGTGGCGCTCCTCGACAAGCTCCAGCGCCAGCAGGCGTCCCCCGAGCTGCAGCGCGCGCTCGAGCAGCTCGCCGACCAGCAGCAGGAGATCAACGAGCGGGCCGAGAAGGTGTCAAAGGACGCCCAGGGCGTTGCCCGCAACCTCCCGATGAAGGCCCCCGGGCTGCAGAAGGGGGCCGAGCAAGCGGCTGAGGAGAGCGGCCGGGCGACCCAGGCGATGCGGGACGGGGACCCGATGGCGGCGACCGGCGGGCAACAGGCGACCGAGGATGGCCTCCAGGAGGCCCGCGATGCGCTGAAGCAGGCCGAGCAGACGATGCAGTCGATGTCCAAGGGGGCGGGGGAGGGCGGGTCTTCGGGTGACGGCGAGCCGGGCGACGAGCAGTCCGGGAGCGGGCAGGGGAGCCCGATGGGAGAGATGACCCTGCCTGCGCCCGAGCAGTTCCAGACCCCCGAGGCCTACCGGCAAGCGCTGATGGAGGGGATGCAGGGCGATGTCCCTGAGCAGTACAAGTCCTCGAACCTAAGGTATTATGAAGAACTCGTTCGCCAGTAGCGCGCTCTTCGCGCTGTGGTGCCTGGCCGGCCCCGCGCGCGCCGCGGACGTCTCGCGGGGGACCACCTGTCTCGCGGCAGCAGACTTGGCGTGCGCCCGGGCCGCGGCGGTCGGGCTCGGGAGCTCGCCGAAGGAGCAGGCGTTCGCCGCGGACTTGGCGTTTCACGAGCAGCGGTTCGCAGAGGCGCTGCGTCTCCTGACTGCCGCCGCGGGGCCCTCCCCGGACAAGACGACCCAGGACGAGATCGACCTTTACAAGGCCACCGTCGAGGCCACCGACGGTTTTGTGACCGAGGCCCGCGGGGACGTGACGATCCTCTACCTGCCTGGCACCGACGAGGTGCTGCTGGACGACGCGTTCACCACGCTGCAGGCCGCCCATGACCGGCTCGGCAGCCGCCTCGGTGTCGCGCCGCCGGGCGGCATCCGGGTCGAGATCTACCCGACAGCAGCGCGTTTTATCGCCGCGAGCGGGATCCCGGCCGCGAGCGTGCAGACGACCGGTGTCGTGGCCTTGTCCAAGTGGTCGCGCCTGCTCGTCACAAGCCCGCGCGCGCTCGCCCGCGGCTACGCGTGGAAAGACACCGTCGCGCACGAGTACATCCACTACATCGTGGCGCACAACACCGCCGACCGCGCCCCGGTGTGGCTGCAAGAGGGCATCGCGCGGTCGCACGAGGTGCTCTGGCGCACGAACACGTTCGAGGACCTCCCCGCGTACCAGCAGTCGCTGTTGGCGGACGCCCTCGCTCACGACACGCTCGTGCCGCTGGAGCGAATGCACCCGAGCATGGCGTTCTTGCCGTCGGCGCAGATGGCCGCGCTGGCGTTCGCCCAAGTGGCGACGATGATCCAGTACTTGGAGCAGACGTCTGGGCCCGAGGCCACAAAACGCGTGCTGGTCGAGGTGCGCGGCGGGAAGGACGCGCTCCAGGCCGTCGCGGACGTCGGCGCGGGCGGGGACGTGGGCAAATTCATGGAGGGCTGGAAGGCGTGGCTACGCAGCTTGAAGCTCGTGAGTCGCGCGCTGGCGGCGATGCCCACCGTGATCGGCGAGGGCGACGACGTGGCGACAGACCCGCTGCTGGCGGGCCGCCAGGACCTCGCAGGGTTCGCGCGCCTCGGCGACCTTCTGCTCGCGGCGTCGAAGCCCGAGGCCGCGCTGGTCGAGTACAAGAAGGCCCTGCCGGGCGACGAGCCTGCGTCGCCCGCGCTCGCCGTGCGCCTCGCACGCGCCTACCGGGCGCTCCACCGGGAGGGGGATGCCGTGGCTGTGCTCGAGCAGACCATCGCGGACTACCCGGAGTACGCCACCTCCCACAAGGAGCTCGCGGACCTGCTCATGAGCCAGGGCAAGGCGGACGCCGCGCTGCTGCACTACCTCGCGAGCGCGGACATCAACCCGTTCGACAGCGTCGTCCAGCACTCGCTTGCAACGTTGTATGGTGCGGCCGGAAATGTCGAGCAGGCCGAGCGACGGCGGCGTTACGAGCGCATCCTTCGACTCGGCGGCAGCTCGTCGCCCCAAGGGAGCTCCAGGTGACCGACATCGAAACCCCTCCGGTGGACGACGGCGCGTTGTTCGACCAGCTCGCTGGCGTGCGCGAGCGGCTGGCCGCGTCCATCGGCCAGCTGATCGTCGGCCAGGATGACGTGGTCAACGCCATGCTCGTCGGCCTGTTCTCCGGCGGCCACTGCTTGTTCATCGGCGTGCCGGGGCTCGCGAAGACCCTGCTCGTCCACGCGACCGCCCAGTCGCTCGGGCTCGGCTTCGGGCGCGTGCAGTTCACGCCGGACCTGATGCCGTCGGACATCACCGGGACCGACGTGCTCGACGAGGACCCGACGACCGGCCGGCGCGAGCTGCGGTTCGTCCCGGGGCCGATCTTCACGAACCTGCTGTTGGCCGACGAGGTGAACCGCACGCCCCCGCGGACGCAGGCCGCGCTGCTGCAGGCCATGCAAGAGGGCGCCGTTACGACGGGCGGGCGCACGATCCGCTTGGAGCCCCCGTTCCACGTGTTCGCGACGCAGAACCCGATCGAGCAGGAGGGCACGTACCCGCTGCCCGAGGCCCAGCTGGACCGGTTCATGCTGTCCATCGAGGTCGGGTACCCCAGCGAGGTCGAGGAGATCGAGGTGGTCGAGCGGACGCTGAACCCGCGCGTCACCCGCCCGGAGCCGGTGTTGGAGCGCGCGTCCTTGCTCGCGTTGCAAGGGCTCGTGCGGCGGCTGCCGGCGAACGACGACGTCACCCGCTACGCGGTGCGGCTCGCGCGGGCGACGCGCCCTGGACCTGGCGCGCCCGAGGTCGTGCGGCGGTACGTGCAGTGGGGCGCTGGTCCGCGGGCCAGCCAGTTCCTCGCGCTCGGGGCCCGCGCCCGGGCCGCGTTGCGCGGCGCCCTAACGCCGAAGGTCGAGGACGTGCGCGCCATCGCGCCCTTCGTGCTGGGCCACCGCGTGCTCCTAAATTTCTCCGCCGAGGCCGAGGGCGTGCGCGCCCCCGCGGTCGTGCAGCAGATCCTCGAAAGCCTCCCCATGCGCGGATGACCGGGGCGGACGCCGCTCAACGGGTAGGCGATCCTGCGCTCCTCGCGCGGGCGCGGGGGTTGCACCTCGCTGCCCGGCGGCTGGTGGCCGGCCTCCACGCGGGGCCCCACCTCGCCGTACGCCGCGGCCACGAGGCGGAGTTCCTCGGCTACCAGCCGTACGTCCCGCCGCACCCGTTGAAGGACGTCGACTGGCGGGTGTTCGCCCGGAATGATCGCCTGGTAGTGCGGGAGCGCCGCGCCGAGCGTGAGCTCTCCTGCATGCTGGTGTTCGACGCCTCGGCGGACCTGGGGTCGACGCCGGCGAAGTGGCGGCAGGCGCTCGAGGTCACCGCCGGGCTCGCATGCGCGGTGTTGGCGAACGGGGATCCGGTGGGGCTGCGGATCGGCGCGGGGGGCGGGGGCGGTGAGCGGTTCGTGCCGGCGCGCCGCTCGGGCGGCCAGCTCGCCCGGATCCTCGTAGCGCTCGCGAGCGTGCGGCCGGCTGGGCGGGCGGAGCTCTCGAAGCTGTTCGCGGACGTCGGAGAGCGGGCGCAGGGACGGACGCTCGTCGGCCTGGTGTCCGACTTCATGGAGGACCCCGCGGCGTGGTCGGGCGCGCTCTCGGCGCTCACCCGTCGCAACGTCGACCTCCGGGCGGTCCAAGTGTACGACCGCGACGAGCTGGACCTCACCCACGACGAGCCTGCCCGGCTCGTCTCCCCCGAGACGGGCGGCACGTTCCCGGTCGATCCCGGGGCGATCCGCCCCGCGTTCGCCGAGGTGGTCACCGCTTGGCGCAGCGAGGTCCGGGCAGCGTTCGTCGCGCACCGCGGCCTGCTCGTGCCCGTCGCTGCGCAAGACTCTGCGGTCTCCGCGCTCGCGGCGTGGCTCGCGGCGCGACCGGGCGCGCCGTGACCTTCAACCTGCTCGCGCCGGCTGCGCTCGGCTTGCTCGCGCTGGGCCTGGGCCCCGTGATCGCGCACTTCACGCGGCAGGTGATCCGAGAAGAGCGGGCGTTCGGGGCCACGTTGCTGCTCGCCCGCCTCAAGACGCGGCTCGAGCGCAGGCGGCGGGTGGCGGACCGCGCGCTGCTCGCGCTCCGCGTCGCGGCGGTCCTGTTGGCGCTGCTCGCGCTCACTCGGCCGCAGCTGAGCTGGCCGGAGACGCACTCGGACCTGGGCGGCACGGGGCGGGTGCTCATCGTGCTCGACACGTCGTTGTCGATGGACCAGCGGGGCGTCGCGCTCGGCGTGGGCACCGGCAGCGCGTTCGAAGCCGCCCGGGAGGCGGCGATCGCGGCTGCTCTGGGGGTGCCGGACGGGACCAAGCTGGCCGCGATCCGTACGTCCCCGCCGGAGGTGATCGCCGGCTGGTCGGCCGGCGGTGCGGGGGACGGCGCGAGCTTGGCGGCGGTGCTCGCGACCGCGAGCCGGTCGGACGCCGCGGGGGACCTGCACAGCGCGCTCGTGCTCGCGCGGGGGTTGGCGGCCGGGGAGCCCGCGGAGGTCGTGGTGTTCACCGACGAGTCGGGCCCGGGCCAAGTCGCGGCTTGCGACACGGACTTCGAGCGGATCCTGGCCGTTGGCGGCTCGGTCGTCCCGCGGGTGTTCGCGCCACCCGAGCCGGCGAACATCGCGGTTCGCGGCGCGGTGTACGGCGACGGGGTCGAGGGCGGGGCGATCAGCGTCGATCTGCAGAACTTCGGCGCGGACGAGCGCGAGGTGACCACCACGCTGGCGTTGCCGGGCGGCGAGTCGCTCACCTCCTTCGCGTCCGTGCCCGGGGCGTCGGAAGCGGGCCCGGGTGCCGCCGAGGTCCGGTTCACGGTGCCGAGGCAGGCCCAGGGCGGGATCGCGTCGGTGTCCGTCGGCGACCCTGATCTCCCTGCGGACAACCTACGGTTTTTTCACCTGCCGCGTATCGGCGCCAGCCGGGTGCTGGTGGTCGACGGCGACCCGGGGTCTACGCCGACCAAGTCGGAGACCTACTTCCTGGAGCGGGCGCTCGCTCCGGTCGGCCTCGGGCGCCCGGCCGTCGACGTCGTCGGGCCCGCGGGCATCGCGGTGCTCGACCCAGCGGTCCACCGCGTGGTGTGGATGGCGAACGTGGCCGACCCCGCGCCGCTCGTGCCGCGGCTGACGGACTTCGTACGCAAGGGCGGCGGGCTCGTCATCGGGCTCGGGGACGGGGTCACCGCAGACCGCTACAACACGGCGATGGAGGGGCTGCTGCCGCTGCCCTTGCGCAAGGTCAGGGACATCGAGGACGCGGTCAGCGCAGACGGTGCGTCGCTGCGGGTGGGCGTACCGAGCGACCTCTTGAGGCCGTTCGAGCGCTCGCCCGACGCGTATGCGCGCGTCCGGGCCCGGCGGGTCATGACCGTCGACGCCTCGGCGAGCGCGCTGCCCGCGGCGGTGCTGCTGCAGTGGGGCGACGGGATCCCGGCCCTGGTAGAGCGCCGCGTCGGGGCAGGGGACGTGCTGCTCTGGACCAGCACGCTCGACTACGCGTGGGGGAACTTCCCCGTCGAGGCGCTGTTCCCCGCGTTCGTCGACCGGGTCACGTCGGTCCTGGGCGGCGAGACCGGGCAGGCGGGCGACGCCCTCGACGGGATCGTCGGGGAGTCGGTGGCTGTCGCGGTGGCCCCAGACGCCCCTGAGCTCGAGCTGACCGGCCCGGGCGGTGGGATTCGGGCGGCGGAGCGCACGCTGGGGCAGCTCCAATTCCGGCCGGACGCCGCGGGGGCTTGGACGGTGCTCGGCTCCGAGGGGGCGCCGGTAGCCACCGTCGCGGTGAACACACCCCCCGCAGAGAGCGACGTGCGGCACGACGGGTCGATCCTCGCGCGCCAGGCGGCGCTGGCGCCGGACAAGCTGATGGTGCACCTCGACCTGCTGCCCATGTTGGCGGCGCTCGGCGGGCTGGCCCTGTTCGCCGCGACCTGCTGGGCGGCGTGGTTGGCGAGGGCCCCGGAGGCCGCGGGCGAGTCGGACACGAGCGAGGTCGCTGATGCGCAGGCGTAGCTTCCTTGCTGGCGCGGCGGCCGGCGGCCTGGGGCTGTGGGCCCGCAGTGCGTTCGCGCTCGGCGGGACGGGCAAGGTGGACGTCGCCGAGATCCAGCTCGCGTCGGGCACGATCTCTCGGCCCGAGGCGTGGAAGCGGCTCCTGTTCGAGACGATCCAGACCACCAGCGTGGAGGCCGAGCCGCGCGTGGTCCAGCTCGCGCCGGATGATCCCCAGCTGTTCGAGCACCCGTTCGCGGTGCTCTGCGGGGACGGCGCGCTGCCCGCCTTGTCCGACGCGGCCCGCCAACAGCTCTTCCGCTACCTGTCCTACGGCGGCTTCCTGCTCGTCGACGACGCCTCGGGCGTGCTGCGGAGCGATTTTGACACCACCGCCCGTCGGATGATCGCCGACATCTTCCCAACTCGGCCGATGGAGACGCTGGCGTCCGATCACTCGGTCTACCGCAGCTTCTTCCTGTTGCAGGAGGCGACCGGCCGGATTCAGCTCACCCGGGTGCTGGAGGGGGTCTCCCACGTCTCGACGCACCCGCTGATGTACTCGCGGAACGACATCTCGGGAGCGCTGGACCGGCGGCCGGACGGCCTCGATAGGTTGCCGTGCAGCCCGGGCGGAGAGGACCAGCGCCGCGACGCGGTCAAGCTCGCGATCAACATGCTGCTCTACGCGCTGACCTCGAACTACAAGCAGGACCAGGCGCACGTCAACGAGCTGATGCGCGAAGGGCGGCTCGAGTGAGCCCCGGCGAGCTGCAGTGGGCTTCGCCGGCGTGGATGTGCGCGCTCGTGGGTGGGGTATCGCTGGCGGCGTGGGTCATCGCGCTCTGGCCGATGCGGCCTCGCTTTGCGGAGGCCGCGTGCCTCGCGGTAGCGCTTGGCGCGCTGGACTGGATCCTCTGCGGCCCACAGTGGGTCGAGGCGGGCGAGCGGCTGGAGGACGGCCGGCTGGTCGTGCTCGTCGACGGCTCGCGGTCCATGGGCGTGCTCGAGGCGGGCGGCGCACCGCGGAGCGACGCGGTCGCCGGGCTGCTCGACCGCATTGGCCCCGCCGAGGTGTACACCTTTGGCGAGAAGCTGCGCGAGGGCGCCCCGACGGCGTTCACCGACGGTGACTCCGACCTCGGCGGGGCGCTCGACGCGCTCGGCCGCAAGTACGCGGGCGAGCGCCTCGCTGGCGTGGTCGTCCTGACGGACGGGATCGACCGGGGAGGGCTGCGGAAGCGCGTCGCGGGTGGCGGCGCCAACCCGCTGGTGACCAACGGTCCGCTCACCGTCTACGGGGTCGGGGCACCCCAGGGGCGGACCGACCTCTCGGTAGACGGCATCGGCGCTGGGTCCTTCGCCTTCATCCGCGCGGACTTCCCCATCGACGTGACCGTCCGAGGCGTCGGGGTGGTGCCCCCGTCGGTCGTGGTCTCGCTCACGCGCGACGGCCAGCCAGTGGGGACCGCCGTGGCGACGCTGGGGCCCGACGGCCTCGGCACGGCGCACTTCGTCGTTCGCCCGGACCGTCCCGGCCGGTTCTTGTTCGAGGCGAGCGTCCCGTCGATCCCGGGCGACGCGGTGCCTGCGAACCAGCAGATGGGGCTGGCGGTGAAGGTGGTCCGCGACCGCGTTCGCGTCCTCCAAGTCTGCGGCGCGCCGTCGTGGGACCAGAAATTCCTGCGGCTGTTCTTGAAGGAAGACCCGGCGATCGACCTCGTCAGCTTCTTCATCTTGCGCACGGGTCGCGACATGAACTCGGGGTACGGGCCCGACGAGCTCTCGCTGATCTCGTTCCCTTACCAGGACCTCTTCGACCGTGAGCTGTCGTCGTTTGACCTCGTGATTTTCCAGAACTTCGACTACGCTCCGTACTTCGAGTCACGTGCCGACGAGCTCCTGGGCAACGTCGCCGAGTTCGTGAAGGCCGGCGGGGCGTTCGCGATGCTCGGCGGGGACCGCAGCTTCGACCTCGGCGCGTACGCAGGCACCCCGATCGCCGACATCTTGCCGGTCAAGCTCGGCGTGGGCACCGACGCCGTGGACGAGCGCCCGGTTGTCCCGCGGCTCACCGATGCGGGGGCGCGCCACCCCGCTACCCAGCTCACCGGGGACCCGGCTGACAACGCGCTCGCGTGGAGCCAGCTCGGCCCGCTGGACGGCGTGAACCTGGTCGTCTCGAAGTCCCCGGGGGCCGCGGTGCTGCTCGAGCACCCGACCTTGAAGGGCGCAGACGGCGCGCCGATGCCGATCCTCGCGGTGAGCGACGTCGGGAAGGGGCGGTCGATGGCGCTGATGGCGGACGCCTCGTGGCGTTGGTCGTTCTCCGAGGCGGGCTCGGGGAGGGGCAACCAGGCCTACTTGCGGTTCTGGAAGGGCGCGATGCGCTGGCTGATCGGGGACGCCGCGGACGCGCCGGTCACCGTGGAGACCGTGCGGGAGAACTACGCCCCCGGGGAGCAGGCCGCCGCGATGGTGCGCGTGCGGGACGTGGCCTACGCGGGGGTAGCCGGGGTGACGGTCAGCGTGCGGGTGAGCGGCCCGGAAGGCGAGCAGGACCAGTCGGGGGTCACGGACGCCTCGGGCGCTGCGCGGTTCGACTTGCCGACGGCGCTGCGGGGCGCGCACCGGGTTCGCGTTCGTGCCCAGGGCCGGAGCGGCTTGCTCGGGGACGCGGAGACGGTGTACGGCGTGACCACGCGGGATCCTGAGCTCGACGAGGTCGAGCCCGACCCGGGTTTCCTGGCGGCGCTCGCCGCGGGCGCGAACGGCAAGTTCGTCCCTGCCGGCTCGTTCGAGCCGCCGCTGCAGGACCCCGCGGCTGGGCGTCTCGTGCACGACCGCAAGGTCACGCCGCTCGGCGCGCACCCCGCCGTGGGCGCGCTCCTCGCGATCAGCGCGTCACTCTCGTGGTTCTTGCGCCGGAGGGCTGGGCTTCGTTGAGTGCGCTGGGGCGTCCAGGAACGCGCCGGTCTCGAGGAACGCGCGTGTCTCTTGCAGGGCGAGGTCGCTGAACGGCATCTGGAAGTGGCGCTGGGGGATCACCTTGAACGCCGCACCCGGCTGCATCGCCTCGCTCACGCGCACCTTGCCGTCGTTGTCGCCGGGGAGCCAACGGTTGAACCCGGTGTCCCGCCCCGTCCCGCCCGCCAAGATCCCCACCTCGGCCATCGGCATCGGGAACCGCGCCGGGGCGCCGGGCAGCAGCGGGGCCAGCGGGTCCCATCCGAGCTGGTGAACGGGCAGGTGCGAGCGGATCTGCTCGGCCAGTAGCGCGCCTTCGCTCGGAGGCGCCAGCATCACAACCCGTCGCGGGCCCTCCGTCGCGTCCGCCAAGGCCGCGCGCAGCAACACGCCGCCGAAGCTGAACGTCACCACGTCGTACTCGCCCTCGAGTGCAGACAGCCGCCGGCGCAGCTCGGCGCCATGGGCCTCGATCGTTCGGAGGTGGTAGCCAAAGGTCGGCAGGTGGATGGCGGAGTAGCCGAGCGGCTTCAGCCGGGCGCCAAGGAACGCCATCGACGCGCCAGTGCGCAGGAAGCCGTGCAGCAGGACGAGCTGTCGGGCGGTCATCCCGCCGGTCTCATATCAGGGCCCGACCCGCGCGAGGATGGTCGGCTTCGGGCCTGCGAGGTCGACGACGACGCACTCGCCGTTCATCGTCGAGAGCGCGACTGCCGGCCCGCTGAGGCTGTGCACGAACCGGACGTCCTCGAGGTCCTCCAATTCGTCGGGGCCGAGGATGCGCGTGCCCGGGGCGGACGACGTCGTGTACATCGGGATGTTCTCGTCGTCCTCGCACATCCAGGCCGCCATGTAGCCGGTGGCGGTGCCGATCATGTCGACGCTGCCGATGTCGGAGTCCGCGTGGCCGAGGTGGGCTGTCCCGCCGGAGTGCAGGTGTACGCCCTGCTCCTCCTTTTGGGTCCAGATGCTCGCGATAACGTCGTCGTGGCCGGCCTCTCCCGCCGCCGCCTGCAGCCGGCCCGGGAACCCGCTGGGGACGCTCATGATCGAGCCGATCCCGTCCGGCCGCGCGCGGGCCATCGTGCCACCCTTCCCGAGCAGGATGGGCTCGTGGCGGGAGCAGAACCCACGCCACGTCCCGGCCGGGGCGCGCAGGCGCTCGACCAGCGCGTCCGCCGTCCACTCGTGCACCGAGAGCGTGCCTTGGCGGCCGATCCCGTAGATGAAAACGCGGCCGTTCTCGACGCCGACGAGCGGCGTGATCGCGGGGGTGTAGTCGAGCCGGTGCGGCTGGGCGAGCGTGCGGGTCCCGTCGGCGTGCAAGTGCACCGCCTGCACGTCGCAGTTGCCGGCCTTGTCGAGGAACAGCACGGCGAGGAACCCGGCGTCGATCGCGACCAAGTTCCGGGCGATCACGCTGTCGCCGGGGACACCGAGCGGGAGCGCCCGACCGTCCCAGGGCGCTGACCGGGGCACGACGGCGACCCGGAGGGTCAGGACGTCTTCCCCGTCGGCGTTCTCCCACATCACGGCGACGTGGCCGGCCCCTACCGCCACGGATGGGTCCTCGACATGGAACTCGAAGGCCTCCGGCTCGGAGGGGGCCGCGGCGCGCAGCGCGCCGAGCGCGGCGGGGTCCACCTGCGCGTCGAACAGGTCCGCGCCGGTGAAGTCCGTGCCTTTGAGCGCCGATCCCGACAGGTCGGCCCCCGAGAGGTCGGCGTTCACCAAGCTCGCGTCGGTGAGATCGGCGTGACGCAGCGTCGCGCGGGCCATCCGCGCGCCCGAGAGGTTCGCGCCGGCCAGCCTGGCGCCCGAGAGGTTGGCGCCGTGCAGGTCGGCCCCGCACAGGGTCGCCATCCCCAGGTCTGCGCCGCGCAAGTCGCCGTCGCCAATCCGCGCGTCGGTCAGGTTTGCGTCGAGGAGGTGGGCGTTCTGGAGGACGGCCTCCTTCAACCGGGTGCCGGTGAAGTTCGCGTTCCGGGCGTTGATCCCCGTCAGGTCGGCCTCGCCGAGGTCGGCACCCGAAAAGTCTGCACCTACGGCCCGGGCGTCGCCCAGGAACGCCTCGCGCATCCGGGCCTTGATCGCGCGGCAGTCGTCGAGCGTTGCCTCGGTGAAGTCCGCCCCAGCCAGGTTCGCGCGCGTGAGGTTGGCGCCCGTCAGGTCCGCCCCGGAGAAGTCTGCTTTCTCGAGGTTTGCCCCCGAGAGATCCACGCCCCGGAGGGAGAGGTGCGCCAGGTCGGCGGCGAACAGGTCGATCGCGGTGCGGGCGGGCCGCTTCGCGTTGAATTCCGCCACGTTGCCGGCGCGAAGAATGTCGATGAGGGACACGCGGCACCCAGAGTGCGCGCGCGGATAGTGTGGCTGGGGGGCGCTGTCAACCTGCGCGGCGCCTACGTCGCTGCGCTCCGGACGATCTCGAGCGACAGCGCAAACGCCCCGACGTCCCATCGTTCGCGGGCGGCTCGGCGCTGCCAGCGCACCTCGGCCGTCACGATCGCCGCGGTGCTGTAGCCGTCCAGCTCGACGCGGATGGTCTCGTGCGGCTGCAGCGGCTTGTGCAGCGTGAGCCCGATGCCGTCAGGGCCTATGTTCTGGAGCTCCGCCATGGACTCCTCGGCGGGCCGGCCCTGCAGCCGCACCCCCCACTGCATCGGCTCCCGGTCCGCACCGCGGCGCTGGCCCCCGACCTCGGGAAACTCGCCGTCCGCTGCCCGTAGCACCTGGTCGCGCAAGAAGTGGCAGTGGAGGAATTGCTGCCGCCCCTCGTCCCCGAGCCGCTCGAACAGGGCGCTCCGCGAGGCGAGGTAGCGCGTCAGCGCAGCCAGGTACCGGTCGATCCGGACCCCGTTCGGGACGGAGGGCTCTGCACCCGCCGGCGTGTGTGACGCGGGCCCGCGGATCCGCCGGGCCAGCACGGCTGCGGCGCTGTCGAGCGCGAGCAGGTCGTCCGCGCCCTCGCGGATCCACTGGATGCGCTGCGAGACGTCCACGGTGCGCTCGGAGAGCCCGTAGATCGGCGTGAGTCCGCCCGCGTTCCGGAACCGGCGCACCGCGCTCAAGGACTCCGGGCGCGCGTGCACCAGGATCCCCGTCCAGTCGCCGCTCTCGATCTCGGACTCCGGGACGAGGTCGATGTTCCCCCGGAGCTGGGTGCCAAGGGACTCAGGGATGCCTCCACCGAGGACGACGATGCGCGGGTTTGGCGTCTGCACCGCGCTATCATAGCTCGGGGAGCGCCGCTTTCAGTGCGATTCCGACGCGAGGTGTGCCCAGCGCCGGCATCGGCGGCGGCCCTTGACATCCCGCGGCCCCGGGATACTCGCCGCGGCCTCCGACCTTCGGAGGGAGCTGTGCCGGTCCTTCGGGACCCGTTGTCCATGGTACAGCCCGGGCGTTCGCCCGGAGCCCATTTCGGGCCAGGTTCCTTGTCGGATCGATGGATGACTCCGACGCCGGAACTCCGGAGTCCGTCTTGGAAGCTCACATCGTCACTGCCTCTGCCCGTGCGTCCACCGGCAAGGGTGCTGCGCGCAAGTCCCGCGCGACCGGGTCCACCCCCGGCGTGCTCTACCGTGCGGGCGAAGAAGCCCGTCCGCTCAACTTCAACGTCGCCGAGCTCGCGGGCGTGTACCGCAAGACTGGCGACCCGAACACGCTCCTGACGGTCAAGCTGGACGGCGTCGACCGCCTCTGCCTGATCCGCGAGATCCAGCGTCACCCGGTGTCCCGCGTGGTCGAGCACATCGACTTCTACGAGGTCTCGCCCGACTACGTCGTCCAGGTCGACGTCGCGGTGAACCCCGTCGGCCGCGCCGCCGGCACCCGGGCGGGCGGTCTCCTCCGCGTCATCAAGCGTACGCTGTCCGTGAAGGCCCCCGCTGGCGCCATCCCGCGGCTGCTCGACGTGGACGTGACCAACCTCGAAGTTGGCCAGTTCATCCGCGCGTCGGACATCGTTCCGCCCGCGGGCGTCACCGTCGTGTTCAAGCGGGACTTCAACGTCCTCACGGTCGAGGGCAAGCGCACCGAGCGCGGTGAGGCCGCCGCGGCCGCACCTGCTGGTGGCAAGCCCGCGGCAGCCGCCGCGAAGCCCGCCGCCGCTGCCAAGCCCGCGCCCAAGAAGTAGGCGAGACCCCGGATGCTCCTCTTCGTTGGCCTCGGCAACCCCGGTGCGCGCTACGCCCAGACCCGACACAACGTCGGGTTCACGGTCGTGGATCGCGTCGCGGAGCGCCTCGGGGTCGGCGTCGACAAGAAGCTCTTCGGTGCCCTGGTGGGGGAGGCGAGCCTCGGAGGACAGAAGGTCCTGCTCGTTCAACCCCAGCAGTTCATGAACGTTTCGGGTCAGGCCGTGTCCTCGTTGATGGGGTTCTACAAGCTCGATCGCAAGGCCCTGATCGTCGCGCATGACGACATGGATCTGCCGTTCGGCCGTCTTCGCCTCCGCGAAGGCGGCGGCCATGGCGGGCACAACGGGATCCGCGACATTCAGCGGCTCTGTGGCGGCAACGACTTCGCGCGCTTGCGCGTCGGGGTCGGTCGGCCGCCCGAGGGCTGGGACCCGGCTGACTACGTGCTTGGCTCGTGGTCGCCCACGGAGCAGCCAGCGGCTGCTGCGCTGGTGGACCGGGCCGCGGATGCGTTCGAGGCCATCGTCCGCGATGGCTTCAGCCGCGCCATGAACGCGTACAACCTCCCCGAAACATCGTTGGCGTCGGGTTCGAACCCCGGGCAGCCAGTCCTTCGACGCAGCGCGTGAGCCCCCTGGGCCCGCTTCAGCTGCATTCCGCACTCTCAACTCCCCTGGAGGGACCGTGATTCTCAACGAGTATGAAACCACCTACATCGTCCGCCCCGACCTCACGGACGACATCATGGCCAAGCTCACCGCTCGCTTCGAGCAGGTGATCACCGACAACGCGGGCACCATCCTCGTCGCCGAGGACTGGGGCAAGCGCAAGCTCGCGTACCTGATCCGACGCAACACCCGCGGGCACTTCGTCTACCTGAACTACGTCGGCCCGGGCAACATCGTCCGCGAGCTCGAGCGCAACCTCGGGAACGAGGATGGGCTCCTCCGTTACCTGACCGTGCAGATCGAGTCCAGCGTCGAGATCGAAGCCCGCCGCGTGCTCGCCGAGGAGCGTCGTCACATGCGCGTCGAGCGTATGGCCGCTCTCAAGGCCGAGGAAGAGGCCGAGGCCCGCTACCGCGCGGAAGCCGAGGAAGCCGAGGACGACGCGCCGATCGAAGACGCCGAGTAGTTCGCAAACAAACCCAGTTTTCGGCCGTGCTCTTGCCCGGCCAGGAGTTTTCCCATGAAAGTCATCCTCCAGGAAGACGTCGCGAACCTCGGCGCCACCGGCACCGTGCACGACGTTGCAGACGGCTACGGCCGCAACTTCCTCCTCCCACGCAACCTCGCGGTCCTCGCGGACGAGCGCAACAGCCACCGCCTCGCGCACCAGACGCGCCAGGCCGCGCAGCGCCAGGCCAAGGTGCTCGCGGGCGCCAAGGAGCTGGGCGCCAAGATCAGCGCGCTCTCGCTCTCCATCAAGCGCAAGGCGGGGGACGAGGACAAGCTCTTCGGCTCCGTCACGAACCAGGACATCGCCGCTGCCCTCGGTGAGCAGGGGATCACCGTGGAGCGCCGCTCCATCGTGCTCGCCGACCCGATCCGCGCGATTGGCGTGTACCAGGTCTTGGTGAAGGTCCACCGCGACGTGGAAGCGTCCGTCAAGGTCTACGTCACCCGGGCGTAGGCGCAGATGTCCCGCCCTGGCAAGCAGGAGCGTTCGCTTCCGCACAACGCGGAGACCGAACGCTCCTTGCTGGGCGGGCTGATCCTCGACTCGAGCCAGGTGCCGGAGATCGCCTCCCGGCTCAAGCCCGAGGACTTCGCGCGGCCGGCGCACCAGCGGCTCTTTGAGCTGCTCGCGCAGCTCGTCGAGCGAGACCGTGTCGCGGACCTGGTCTCGATCACCGACGAGCTGGAGAAGCGCGGCGAGGTCGAGGCGGTCGGCGGCGTTTCGTACGTGCTCGCCCTGACCTCCGCATGCCCGAGCGTGTCGAACATCCCGGTGTACGCCGACCGGGTGCGGGAGCACGCCGTCCGGCGGCGACTGCAGCTCGCGGCAGAGGGCATCATCGAGCAGGTGCAGGAGGGCGCGGCCGATCTCGCGACCCTGCTCGACAGCGCGGAGTCCAGCGTGTTCGCGGTCTCCCAGCTCTCGGGGAACAGCGACTGGACGCGCATCAGCACCGTCGTCGACGAGCAGATGGTGGAGATATCGCGGCGCGCGAACTCCCCCGGGGACCTGACGGGGGTGACCACGGGGTTCGTCGACCTGGACAAGAAGCTGACCGGCTGGCAGAAGAGCGATCTGGTGATCCTGGCGGCGCGCCCCGCGATGGGCAAGACCGCGCTCGCGCTCAACTTCGCGTTGCACGCCGCGCAGAAGGGCGGGGTTGGCGTCGGCGTGTTCTCGCTTGAGATGTCGAAGGAGCAGCTCGTCACGCGGCTCCTCACGGCCGAGGGGCGCGTGGACGCTGGCCGCGTGCGCACCGGCCAGCTCCACAGCGAGGACGACTGGCCGCGGCTCGGGCGCGCAGCCGAGGCGCTTCACTCGCTGCCAATCTTCATCGACGACTCCAGCGGACTCACCATCGCCGCGCTGCGATCAAAGGCGCGGCGCCTGCGGTCGGAGTGCAAGAACCTCGGCCTGATCATCGTCGATTACTTGCAGCTGATGCAGGGCGCCGGCGGGGCCAAGGAGTCGCGCGAGAACGCGATCAGCGCGATCAGCCGCGGGCTCAAGATCCTGGCGAAGGAGCTCGCGATCCCGGTCATCGCGCTCTCTCAGCTCAACCGCTCGCTCGAGAGCCGCGAGAACAAGCGCCCGCTCCCTTCCGATCTGCGCGAATCCGGCGCAATCGAACAGGACGCCGACATCATCTTGTTCATTTACCGCGACGAAGTGTACGATGAGAACAGCCCCGCGAAGGGGGAGGCCGAGGTCATCATCGCGAAGCACCGCGCTGGCCCGATTGGCACGGTCAAGCTGGCGTTCGTCGGCCAGTACACGCTCTTCCAGAACCTCGCGCATGCTCAGGACGAGCAGGCGGATTACTACTGAGATGCGGCGCGCTCGGCTGTCATCTCGCACGGTACCCGTGCAGTTTGCCGGATCTGGACACGTCGCCCCGTTGACACGGCCTTCCCGGTCCAGTATCAACGCGGTTCTGAGCGCTGGCTTCCGGCGCCCCCTCTCTCCCTGACTACTGGAGCTTTGGAAAATGGAGAAAGCACTGCTTCTGGAGCGCCTCAACGGCCTCGTCTCCCGGTACCGGCAGCACCGGTCCTACATCGAGAAGGCGAAGGTCCAGGCGGCCTCTGGAAAGTTCAACCCCGTGGTCATCGAGAAGGTCATCCTCGATCACGAGATCAAGGCGAGCGACGTGGCGGACGAGGTCGGGCCGCTGTTGCCTTCGCTTCGCACGCTCATCGACGCGTTGGTGGGGGAGAAGGCCGAGGTCCATGCCGGCAACGCCGGCGTCGATGAGCAGGTGCAGGAGCTGGAGCTCCGGGCCGCGATCGGCGAGCTGTCGGACGACGAGTTCAACGCAGAGGTGGCGGGTCTCCGCGGTCGGTTGGACGGGGCGTCCAGCCGCGTTGCGTCGATCGACGGGGAGCTCGGCGAGCTCGAGGGCGCGCTGTCGTCCTGGGCCGAGCTGGCCGGCCCGCACGGGCACTACGAAGCGCCTGTGGTGGTCGTGGCCGCGCAGCCCGTCACCGCGCCTGCGGTGCAGGAGTCAGCCGGGGCCGTCGCAGCGAGCGAGCCCGCGGCTGAGCCTGATCCGGAGCCTGAACCTTCGGGTGTGGAAGAACACATTCGGAAGGGTATCAGTGAAGACGTCGGGGAACTCTTTTCGTCCGCCGCCGCGAGCGTGAGCGTCGGAGAGGACATCGCCATCGAGACCTCCGAGGGCGGCGAGGCAGAGGACGATGGCCTCTCCGAAGAGGTGTCCTTCGGCGTCGACGAGGGCGAGTCCGAAGGCGAGGTGTCGGGTGCGACTGGCGCCGAGGTCGAGCTCGACCTCGGTGGCGATGCGCCGGTGTCCACGCCCCCGAAGGAGCCCGCGAAGGAGGATGACTCCCCGCGGCGCGCGCTCCTCCTCTACCAGGAGGGCACGGCCGAGGAGCAGATCTACCCGTTCACCAACGACGCGCTGACCATCGGTCGCGGCCGCGAGAACGACATCCAGATCAAGAACGACTCCAAGGTGTCGCGCTACCACTGCAAGCTGCAGCGGCGCGGGAACAACTTCTACATCGAGGACGCCAAGTCTTCGAACGGCACGCTCGTCAACGGTGAGCTCATCACCGACCGGCGCCTGTTCGGCGGCGAGGAGATCATTATCGGTGAGACGTTCTTCCGCTTCCGCATCATGGAATGAAGCAGGGCACGACCCTCCCTGTCCCAGGCGCGACCCGGGATCGCTGGCAACAGCGGTCCCGGGCGTTTGCTGTTCGGGCTGCCCGCGCCGAGGCGGAGCTCGAGCAAGCCCGGCAGCGGGTCGCCGCCGTCGAACGCCTCGTTCGGCACGACGTTCGCACGCCTCTGACCGTGATCCTCGGGCACGCTCAGATGCTCGCCGAGGGGTTGGTGCCGCCTTCTCGCGTCGAGGCCTCGTACGAGGCGATCCAGCGCCAGGGCGAGCGGTTGAATGGGCTCCTGGAGCGGTTGGCGACCGCTTCCGCGCCGGTCGGACGTCAGCCAATAACGTGGGTCTCGTGTGCCCTGGACCGACACGCGGAGCTGGAGGATGCCCTGCGAGGGTTGTCCGTCTGCGTGTGCGAGCCGGACGTGTGTGAGGCGCTGCGGGAGCCCGACGAGGCGCTCGTGGTGGTCGACCTCGACGTTGACAGCGCGGCAGTGCGGGTGTCCGTCCAGGCCGCCATCGCCCGCGCGTCACTAGAATGATGCAACGGTGACGCAAGGGCCCCCCCGCGGGCGACAGAACATGCTACGCCGACACGGCTATGGCCCGACGTCGCTTGGTCTCAGAGGGACCTGTCACCTACACCACTTTCCAGGTCGCTCGCTTCCTGGGGGTCACCCCGCCAACGGTAGTCAACTGGATTACCGGGGGGCTCCTTGCCGCGTACCGGACTCCGGGTGGTCACCGACGCATCCCTCGGGACGAGCTCGTAGCGTTCGCCAAGGCGCGGTCGTTCCCGCTGCCTGACGGGCTCGCAGAGCCCGTGCGGCCGCCGTCCGCCGTGATCTCCCGGCGTGTCCTGGTGGTGGACGACGAGCCGGATTTCTGCAACCTCGTGCGGAGCTACTTGCTGTTGCGCGGCGGCTGGGAGGTCGAGATCGCGCTCTCTGGCTTCACAGCGGGGCTCACGATCGCGCGCTTCAAGCCGGACGTCGTGCTGATGGACATCCTGATGCCCGACATGGACGGCTTCGAGGTGTTGAAGATGATGCGGGGTGACGCCGAGATGCGCGATGTGCCCGTGGTCGCGTGCACCGCGTGGCGGGACCCGCAAGTGGAGCAGCGGGTGAAGCGCGAGGCGTTCCGCGACTGTGTCCAGAAGCCCGTCAAGCTCGACCACTTGGCTGCCGTCCTCGAGGCTGCTCTCGGTGCGATGCCGGTCGGAGCGGGATGAGCCGCACGGTCTTCGTCGGCGGAACCCTGCTCCCTTGCACCCGCGCCGGAGCCCCGGCGGTGCAGGCGAACTTGGTCGTCGAGGGCGCGAACATCGTGGAGGTCGGCGGAGACGCTCTGCCAGGCGACACCGTGGTCGATTGCAGCGGGCGTTGGATCGCACCCGGGTTCGTGCAGCCGCACATCCACCTCGTGCAGACGCTGTTCCGGGGCCTGGCCGACGATCTCGCGCTGATGGACTGGCTCTCGGGTCGCATCTGGCCGCTCGAGCGCGCGCACGACGTGGACAGCGTGTACGCCTCCGCGCGGCTCGGGGTCTCGGAGCTCCTGCTCGGCGGCACCACGTCCATCCTCGACATGGCGACGGTGTCCCACACGGACGCCGTGTTCGAGGCCGCTGCGGAGGCCGGGATGCGCCTGTGGTGCGGCTCTGCGATGATGGACCGCGACAACCTGGCGGGGCTGGGGACGACCACCGACGTCGCGATGCGCACCGCGAACGACCTCGCGGACCGGTGGCATGGCCGTGGCCTGGCGCACTACGCGTACGCCCCGCGCTTCGTCCCGAGCTGCAGCGACGCCCTGCTGGACGCCGTGGCCACCGAGGCCCGTCGTCGTGGGTGCCTGATCCACAGTCACGCGAGCGAGAACCGCGACGAGGTCGCGCTCGTCCGGGAGCTCACCGGCCAGGACAACATCCACCACCTGCACGCCCACGGGCTGTCCGGGTCGGACGTCGTGCTCGCGCACTGCATCCACTTGAGCGAGTCGGAGGTCGAGAGCCTCGCGCTCACGCGCACCCGGGTCGCGCACTGCCCGTCGTCCAACCAGAAGCTCGCGAGCGGGCTCTGCGCCGTGCCCGAGCTGCTCGCGAGGGGCGTTCACGTCTCGCTCGCGGCCGATGGCGCGCCGTGCAACAACCGGCTGGACGCGTTCGCGGAGATGCGCCTCGCCGCGCTCTTGCAGAGCACGCGCCTCGGGGCGGGCGCGCTGCCGGCGCCCATCGTGTTGCAGATGGCTACGGCGGGGGGCGCCCAGGCGCTCGGCTTCCCCGGGGGCGTGCTCGCCGCCGGAAAGGTGGCGGACCTCGTGGTGCTCGACCCAGACGTGATCTGGAGCGGCGGCGATCCCGCGTCGACCGTGGTCTACACCATGGACTCGCGCTCGGTCCGGCAGACGTGGGTCGCTGGCAAGAAGGTCGCCGAGGACGGCCGCGTGTTGGCGTGGGACAGCGCGGAGACGTCCAAGCTCTGCCGCGCCTCGCTCGAGCGTGTCCGAGCGCGCGCCCGCGTCTGACCGATCGAACGAAACTCAGAGACTGAGTTTCGTTGCATCGCGTCGGCAGCGGCGGCTCGCTCCCAACCCGGCCTGGATAGCCAGCGGCGTGACCGAAGTCTGGAGAGCGCTGTTGGCCGCGAGTGACGCGGGAGAGCCCGTCGCGCTGGCGACCGTCGTCGGTGTCCAGGGATCAGCCCCGCGGCACGGCGGCGCGCGCATGGTGGTGTGGCCCGATGGCCGAATCGTCGGGACCATCGGCGGCGGGACGCTCGAGCACCGCGTGATCGCCGAGGCGCAAGCAGCGATCGGGGCCGGGCGCCCGAGGCGCTACAGCGTGAACTTGACCCGGGACCTCGGGATGTGTTGTGGAGGGGCCATGGACGTGTACATCGAGCCGCAGCGGCCGACCGATCACCTCGTCATCTTCGGCGCGGGGCACGTCGCTCACGCCACTGCACGGCAGGCCGAGCTGCTCGGGTTCAAGCTGACGATCGTGGACGACCGCGACGAGTGGAACACCGTCGAGCGGTTCCCCACCGCGGAGCGTGTGCTGCGCGACCCCCGGGCGTTCTGCCGCACGCTCGAGGGGGCTCCGCACCGGTGGGTGCTGGTCACCACGCACGAGCACGCCCTGGACCAGGACCTCGTCGAGCTGCTGCTCCCCCGCGATTTTGCGTGGCTCGGGCTGATCGGCTCGAAGACCAAGGTCACGCGGTTCTCCTTGCGGCTGCGCGCGGCCGGGATGGACCCCGCGCGGCTGGAGCGGCTCCACTCTCCCGTCGGCCTCGCGATCGGGGCCGAGAGCCCCGCCGAGATCGCGGTCAGCATCGCCGCGCAATGGGTGGCGGTGCGGAGTGGGGTGGGGGTCGGGGTGACTGCGAGGCGGTGAGCCGCCGCCGATACCGACGCTCGGCACACCTCGCGTCGGCACCGGCGGTTGTTTTACGCCGTTCCAAGGCAGGGTCTGTCGAAACCGCCGAAGACGTCGGCTCCGCCAGATCCTGCGGGGAACGGCGCGGGAGGGGGCCAGCGAGCGTCTCGATTCAAGCGATTTCAGGACGTTGGGGCCCATTTGTGTGGGCAGCGCCCGAGCTGGCCCCCAGTCCGCCGCGATCCCCGCCCCCCGTGAGCGTGCCTACCGGCTTTTCCTCGGTCACCTGCTACGCTTAGCCCCATGCGCGTGACCCTCGTCAACCCCCCGCTCGACACCGTCCTGCAGCACGGCCACGTCAGCCCTGTCACGGCCTACCTGTTCTACAACTCCGCGCCGCTGGGCCTCCTGTACATCGCGGCGATGCTCGAGCGGCACGGCCACACGGTGCACTGCATCGACGCTGCGGCCGAGCGGCTGGACGTCGCCGGCACCGTCCGGCGCATCGACGGAACGCGGCCGGACCTCATCGGCATCGGCTCGACCACGGTGGTGTTCGAGACCACGAAGCTGCTCGGCGCCGCCTGCAAAGGGGCCATGCCGTCCACCCCGATCGTGCTCGGCGGCTACCACGTCACGCTCCTCCCCGACGAGGCGATGCGCGAGCGCGCGTTCGACGTCGGCGCGCTCGGAGAGGGCGAGCACACGATGCTCGAGCTCTGCGAGGCGTTCGCCGGCAAGCGGTCGCTCGACGACGTGCAGTCCATCTGCTTCCGCAAGCCCGACGGCGCGCTGCACTACACCCCGTCCCGCGCGCGCTTCAAGAACCTCGACGACTTGCCGTTCCCCGCGCGCCACCTGCTCCCGGCCGACATCTACAAGCCCATCCCCATCGACGAGCACGCGTCGCCCAAGTTCTCGATGATCACCTCGCGCGGCTGCCCCCATGCCTGTGCGTTCTGCCAGAAGTCCAAGTCCGGCTACCGCTCGCACTCCCCCGAGTACATCGCGGACGAGGTCGAGCACCTCGTCCGTGACTTCGGCGCCCGGGACATCGCGTTCGTCGACTCGTTGTTCTGCGCGTCGAAGAAGCGCGTGATGGGCATCATGGACGAGTTCGGGCGGCGGGACATCGCGTCGAAGGTGAGCTGGACCTGCTCCTCGCGCGTCGAGGTCGTCGACAAAGAGCTGCTGCAGAAGATGAAGGACAACGGCTGCTGGCGCACCCGCTTTGGGATCGAGAGCGGCAGCGATCGCGTGCTGGACTTCATCTCGAAGGGCATCACGAAGGACAAGATCCGCGCGGCGATCACGGCCGCCCACGAGGTCGGGCTTCGGCCCAAGGCGTTCTTCATCGTCGGCCACATGCCAGACACCGCGGAGACCATCCGCGAGACCATCGAGTTCGCGAAGACCATCCCGCTGCACGACGTCACGGTGCAGATCAACACGCTGCTGCCGAAGACGCCGCAGATGGAGATGTGGGAGCGCGAGGGGTCGAAGTGGGGGCGCCTCGTCAACGAGAGCACGGACGAGAAGTCGTTCTGGGAGCCCACGTTCGTCCCCTGGGGCCTCGAGCCCGAGGACATCATCGACTTCCATCGCCAGTTCTACCGCGAGTTCTACTTCCGCCCGATCACCATCGCCCGGCACCTGGAGACCATCCAGAGCTGGCGCGACGTCTACAAGTACATGTCGGCGTCCAACCTGTTCAGCTTCCTCTTCTACAACGCGGAGAAGCCGAGCTTGAGCATGCTGAAGAGCGTGTTCGGCGGCGGGTCGGCGGACGAGATGGCCGCGAAGTAGCCCCCATTCGCGCCGTTCCCCGCAGGGTCTGGCGGAGCCGACGTCCGCGCCACGACGCCGGGACCGTGGTAATCCGGGGTCGATGCTCCTCCTCCTCGCCTGCACCTCCGCGTCCGTCGACGACACCGCTGGGATCGCGGTCGATCCCCCTGAGACCGTCGAGCTGAACGACAAGGACGGCGGCGTCGAGATCGAGGTCTCCGGCGGCTCGGCCCCGGGCTGGCTGCTCGGCGCGATCTGGCCGGAGCAGGGGTTCACCCGCGAGGGCTGCTTGGACGAGGGCGACGTGTGCCACACGCTCGGGGCCACCGGCGGGTTCATCACGATCGACCCCGACGCAGAGCCAGTGGACGGCACCACCGTCATCCCCGTCGAGGACTACCGCGCGGGCGACATGACGTTCGTGCTGAAGCCCTCCCTGGGGACGGGGTGCTGGGCCTGGGGAGCCGAGCCGATCTACTACGTGAGCCTGGGCTGCTCGACCGAGGACTGGTCGAACGAGAGCTATTGACCGGCCACGGGCGCGCCCTGAACTTTTTTTCGAGAACCCGCGCGTATCGGCCTTGCGCGGTGTGCAAATCGGTTATTGGCCGTCTGCCACAGGCTGCCTGTGGTCTCCTCGAAAGGGAGTTCGTAAACAGAAAACGTGCGATTGTCCCGCTTTGCAGGCTGCCACGTCGGATTCAGTGAGAAAGAAAAATGGGCAAGAAACTCTACGTTGGCAACCTCGGCTATGGCATCAACAACAGCTCCCTCGAGCAGCTCTTCGCCGAGCACGGCACCGTCGCTTCGGCGCAGGTGATCGTGGACCGCGACACGGGCCGCTCCAAGGGCTTCGGCTTCGTCGAGATGGGCTCGGACGCCGAGGCGCAGGCCGCCATCAACAACATGCACGGCAAGTCGGTTGAAGGCCGCAACCTGACCGTGAACGAGGCTCGTCCCCCCGAGAAGCGCGGCTTCGGCGGCGGCGGCGGCGGCGGCGGGTTCGGCGGCGGTGGCGGCGGCTCCCGCGGCGGTGGCGGCGGCTTCGGCGGCGGCGGCGGCGGCCTTGGCGGCGGCGGCGGCGGT
>CALQBK020000042.1 GCA_943328795.2 Bifidobacterium breve | reverse complement strand
CCCCCGCTCGACCGCCACCTCGGCACAATCGCCGCCCTCGCCGACGATTCTCCCCCGCTCGACCGCCACCTCGGCACAATCGCCGCCCTCGCCGACGATTGTCCCCCGCTCGACCGCCATCTCCGGAGGATCGTCGCCCTCCCCGACGATTGTCACCCGCTCGACCGCCGTCTCCCAAGGATCGTCGCCCCGGCCGAGGAACCTCCCCCGGAAGCCCACCACCGAGGACGCGGAGAACACGGAGCCGCTCAACCTCGAGGTCGCGAGTCAGCAGGCGGGACCGTCCGTCGAGCCGGTGCTGCACGACTACATCTCCATCCTCCCTCCGCGTGCCCCACGCGCTCCGTGATGTCATCCCCGTCCGGAGCACCGACCCGACCGCCACCTCGGCAGAATCGTCGCCCAGGTCGCGAGTCAGCCACCGCGACCGTCCGTCGAGCCGGTGCTGCACGACTACATCTCCATCCTCCCTCCGCGTGCCCCACGCGCTCCGTGATGTCATCCCCGTCCGGAGCGCCGACCCGACCGCCACCTCGGCGCAATCGTCGCCCTCGCCCGCGGCCCTTGCGACTATGCCCCAGTGCTCACCACCGCGGCGCCAGCCACCCCCTCACCCCTTCGCCCACCAACGCCCCTGCCGGAACGCGTACCGGTGGGGCGGATCGACCGCGTCCGGAGACGGGTGGTCCGGGTCCCCCGGCAGCAACACAAAGTGCGTGCCGTCGGGCTCGATGTGGTACTGCGGGCAGCACGGGACCAGCGCGTACCGCTGGTCGAGCACCGGCTGCACGAGCGCCGCGTCACGTAGCTCCCACAGCGTCCGCAGCGTGGGCGGGGCGACGGGCAAGGTGCCGGCCTCGACCCTCTCGAGCGCGTCGCGGATGTCGAACCAGCCGCCGTTCACGGCCTCTCCGCCGTCGACGACGGGCTCGACGCCCTCCGGCACGCGGGCCAGGAAGAACAGCGTGTCGAAGCGACGCGGCTCGGCCAGCGGCGTGATCCACCTTGCGTAGGGCCGGAGCGCGGCGACGTCGAGCGCCACGTTGGCCTCCTCCGCGAGCTCGCGCACCGCAGCCGTCCAAAACCCGCGCGGCACCCGCTCGTCCGGGGGCTCAGCGCCATCCTCGTCGCCCGGGTCCACCCGGCCGCCGGGGAACACCCAGGCCGACGGCATGAACCCCACCGCGCGGCTGCGCTCGTGCAGCCACACCTGGGGGCCGCTGGCGCCGTCCCTCAAGAGCACCACCGTCGCGGCCATGCGCGGCGCTGCGGGCTCCGTCACCGCCGCGCCGCGGAGATCACTGCCACTCGACCTCGGACTTGCCGGCGTCGAGGTCCATCCGCGCGGCGGCGTCCGCGTCCGTCAACGGGAGCAGCATCATTTCACGGCGGTCCACCTCGTCCCAGCCACCGCCGGTCGCCCCGACGGTGTACTGGAACGCCGCGGGACGGCCCGGGAACACCAGCGCGTCGTCGATCGCGCCGTCGGTGTCGGTGTCCACGCCCTTGATCGACAAGAGGCCGGAGTCGACCGACAGCAGGAACTGGTCCCCGTCAGTGGGCGGCAGCGCGCCGGACACGATCAAGAAGCTGACGGCGCCGTCGTCCGACAGGTACCGCACGTCGTCGTACGCGTGCGCTGCTTGCAGGCCGGAGTGGTTGCCGCTCACGGTCCAGGACGTGCTCGCGGCTTCGTAGCTGATCGTCCAGCTCTCCGACTGCGTCACGCCGCCGCAGGTCGAGAACGTGGCCTGCTCACCCGAGTAGCCGTCGATCCACAGGGCGGAGTCCGACTCGGCGCCGTTGTCGTTCAGGCTCGCGTACGAGTCCGAGGTCGACCACAGCTGGTTCGGGCCGTGGGGTCCGCGCAGGTCCGTCGCGCCGCAGCCCGTCGTGGCGTCGAGCTCGAACAGGTAGCCGTCGGACGTCGAGACCGCGATGACCGGCACGCGCGGGCGCGCCCCGTAGGTGGTCTCCTTCTGCTGCCAGACGGTGCCAATGCTCGCCGCGAGGCCGCTGATCGGCGACCCCAAGAACACGCCCTCGGCCTCCGAATTCACGGGGTTCGGGTCGACGGGCTCCCCGGCGACGGGGTCGTACACGTCCACGCGAGAGAGCCCGAGCGGTGCGGAGAACAGGTTGTGGTACGGCGTGCCGTCCGACAGCGCGCCCTCGACATAGGCGAGATCGATGACAGGCCCTGCTGCCGGGAGCGTCGCGACCTCGGTGCCCGTCGCGACGTCGACCTGGTGCACCAGCCCTTGCCGCGTGTCCGCGACGAACACGGTTTCCACGCCGTCCACGGACGCGAGGACCATACGGCCGGCGCCGGTGCCGCTCGCGAACCGCACCGTCCGACGCAGGTCGCCCGTCTCGGCGTCCCACACCTGCACGCCGCTGCCGAGCGCGTCGGAGTAGCTGCCCCAGGCCTCGTCCCCGACGACGAGGAGATCGATCACGACGTCCTCCGTCGGCGTCTCCACCAAGCCCGTCTCGGTGTGGATCTCGAACCGATCCCCCGCAGAGGCGGTGCCCGTGAGCGTGAAGGCTAGCTCGCCGTGGTCAGAGAGCCACGGCACGTCCGCGACAGGTTGCACGGTCTGCTGCCCGGACGCGGTGCCCTCGGCCCACCACTGCGATCCGTCGAAGCTGATCGACCAGTCCTCGGTGGTCGTGAACCCGTCGCGGACGGAGACGTCGAGCAGGTCCGGGTCATCCCCGCTGCCGTCGACGTCGACGAAGCCGGAGCCACCGGCCTCGGCGGTGACCAGGACGGGCTCGCCGGCGTCGTCGAGCGAGTACCAGGGGATACGCAGCACGCTCGGCCCCGCGGTGTCCGTGGCCCAAACGGTGGTCGCGCCCTCGGGGTTGACGTACACCTCGACGTCGCCCAACAGCCGATCCTGGCCGGTGGGGAGCGCAGGCGTACGCAAAAAGCTCGCGCTCTTCGACAGCGTGAGCAGCCGGCCGGCCTTCAGGTCCAGCGGGACGATCATTCCCGAGCGCTGGCTGGCCACGAGGCCCACAGGCTCGTCGAAGATCGTGGATCCCGCGGGCACGATGGCGGCGGCGATCGGGCCGTCAAAGTGGAGCAGGATGCCCTCGGTGTCCTTGCAACCGACGGCGAACACCAGGAGCCCGAAGGCAGGGAGAGGGCGCATCACTTGTTCACCAACCAGGTGAGCGGCTGCATGAACGTGTCGCTGTCGGGGTCCGTGTCGAGCACGAACAGCGTCGCGTTGGTCGCGGCCCCGTCCACCTCGCCCGAGTAGTTCCCGACGAGGCCCCGCGTGCCGTCGGCGTTGAGCGCGATCGCGTAGGGGTTCTCGCCGACCTCGGTGGCCTCGCCGACGAGCGTACCGCCCGTCCCGGTCGACAGGTCGTAGCAGCTCACGGAATTGTCGTTGAAGTTCGTCACGAAGAGGTGATGTCCGTCCGGGTGCATGATGAGCTGGCCGGGCCCGACGTCCGCCTGCGTGGCGACGCCCTCGTCGCGGTCATTCCCGCGCGGGAGCGGCAACATCGACACCGTGCTCTCGTAGACGAGCTCGATGTCATCGTCATCGACGACGTCGGCCAGGTTGAACGCGATCAAGCTGGACGGCGCGCCGGTCGTGGTCCAAAGCCAGCCGCGCTCGGTGTCGACCACCGCGGCCCGGGGGCCGGACGCTCCGCCGGTCGAGGTCTCGACGAGCACGACGCTCTCGACGTCCAAGTAGTTCAGGTCGACAAAGTCGCCGCCGTCCTCGGTGTTCGTGTCGTCCCGGATGTCCACGACGAAGATCTCGGGGAGCAGCTTGCAGGTGACGTACAAGAACCCGCGCTCGTCGTCCCGCGCGAGCGCGGAACAGCCGCGCACCGGCGCGAGAGACGAGCCCTCCACGGTGATGTCGAGGTCGATCGCGTCGGCGTCGTCGGCCGGCTGAACCACGAAGCCCCACGTGTCCGCCCGCGTGGGCAAGGCGGCGTCGCGCCACGCGCGGTCCGGCTCGTGCAGCACGGCGCGTCCGGAGCGGCCCACGCCGAGGTCCAGGCCGGTGTACCACATCGTCCACCCGTCGTCGGTCGCGAAGGTGACCGGCCGGACGAGGTCCGTCACGCCGAACGTGCCCGCCTGGGCCGACAAGATCGCCCGGCTCTCGCCGTCCACCGTCGTCGAGAGCACGAACCCGTCGCCGGACCCGAGCCCGTCGCTGTCCTCCGCGTAGCCGATCGCCCACTGGCTGCCGTCGGAGCCCGCGAACCACACCCGCACGACGCCGTCCGAGTCGACCTCCGCCATCGGGTCACGCACGCCGGAGTCGTTCCAGTCCCCCGCGCCGCCAAGGTCCAGCATCCACGCGTCGTCGGCGCCTTCGACCCGCGTGAACGTCACGCCATCCGACGACTCGACCAGCCCGATGCGCGGGTTGCTGCCGTCGGTCCCGGTGTACCAGAGCTGCACCGTGCCGTCGTCCAACACGACGACGCTCCCAGGGACGGTGCCGACGCTCTCCCAGTCGGCGCCTGGCTCGAGCACGGGCGCGCTGTCGAGGCTCCAGCTCGTCCCGGCGTCCACGCTCGTAGCCGTGTACGTCGCCGTGACGCCGCCGACGGTGCCCGCCACGTACATCCGCAGCTGGTCGCCCTCGTCCACCACCACCGCGTGCGACAGGCCGTCCAGCGTCGAGGGCGCCTCGAGCACCGGCTCCGACTCCAGCTCAAACGTGTCGCCCGACATCGTCCCGCGGCCGATCGACTGCACCCCGTCGGCGTCCGTGAGCGTGACGTAGGCGTCCTCCCCGACCCAGCAGTCGAGCTGCACGCCCCCCTCGGAGTAGTCGCCCGCGTCGTCCGGGTCGATCCGCTGGCCCGCGGCGACCTCGAGCGCGAACCCGTCGATCGGGTTCTGCACCTGGTCCCCCGGCGTGAGCGCGACGTCGAACACCTCGTCGTTCGCGCCGACGATCGAGAACGTGCCCTCGTCCGCGCCCTGCACGGCCACCCGCGCGTTGGAGCTCCCGATGCCGTCGAGCGTGAACGCCCGGCCGGTGACGGTCCAGCTACTGCCGTCGGCGCTGGTCGCCTCGGAGACCGAGGGGACGACCCCCGGCACCGTGTAGAGCATGTGGAACCGGCCGGACAACCACGTCATCGCCGGGCTCTTCGCGCCGCTCGCCGGGTTGAACCGCGTGTCGCTGACCGTCCACGTGACGAGGTCGTCGCTGTACGCCTCGCCAATGCCGTCCGGGCTGCCGTCCGCGCCGTCGTCGACGGAGAACCACATCCGGTAGCGGTCCGCCGAGTCGTCGTAGAGCACGAACGGGTCGGTCAACGACGCGCCGTCGATCGCGACGACAGTGCCCTGGCGGTGGTAGCTGGCGCCGTCCGTAGACGCCGCAAGCGCGATCGACTGCGTCGTGCCATCCCCCGCGTCGTAGAACAGCGACCAGGCCCCGCTCTCCTCAAACAACGACGGTCCGCCGATGACGGTCTCCGTACCGTCGGCCTCGGTCGCGAGCAGGTTGTCCCCCGACGACCAGCTCGTCAGCACGCTCGGGTCGCCGTCGAGCACAGCGATCGCGCCGCTCTCGTCGTCGATGTAGAGCAAGTGCGGGTTCGAGTCCAGGTCCATGAAGAAGAACGGGTCGTTCAAGGTCCCGAGGCCGTTCGACGGGACGTCTGGGTCCCCCGTGGTCGCGGTCCACAGCGCCTCCCCGTTGCTCGTGATCCGGCTGAGCCCCGGGGCCCGCCCGCTCGCGGGCCGCCACGCGCGGATCGTCCCCGGCTCCCAGCGCAGCTCCCAGCTGCTCGGCGAGAGCGCGGTGCCCTCGGTGTTCTCGAGCAGCGCGAACGCGGCCCTGGACCCGCTGCCGTCCACGTCGTCGAACGCGAACGCGTCCGTGTCGGCATCACCGCCCGGGGGCAGCAGGACGACCGGGCGCACCGAGGTGTCCACCATCGCGACCTGGTGGGCCGTGCGGTCCAGCACGTACGCGACCTGCGTGAGCGGGTCGAACGAGATCGCGTTCGGATCGTACCCGACCGGGATCGACGACCCGGTCTCCGTGACGCCCTCGGCGAGGGCCGGCGCCGCAGGGTCCGACACGTCGACAAACCACAGCTCGTCGTCCGATTCACGCGTCCGCGCGCCCTCGGAAAGACGATTCGTGACGGCCAAGATGCCATCGCCGAGCAGCGCACCCGCGGCGGAGTAGCTTGGCAACCCCACTGCCGTGGCGCCGATCTCGGTCATCGTCTGCCGGCCGATCGACTCGTCGACGTTCGCGAGGTCGATCACGCTGACGGAGCCGCCCGTGTAGTCGCTCCACGCGTTCGCGTTCACGATCGCGAACTGCCCGTCCTGCTCGAGCGGGATGATGTCGGCCGGCGCCGCCAGGCACCGCCCGATGCCGATCTCGCCGTACTCGTACGTGCCCTGCGGGTAGTCTGCGCAGTCGCCGACGTCCGGGAGCGGGCGCGACTCGATGCAGCCGGCGTTGGCCAGGAGCACGAGCGCGGCGACTGAGCCGACGCGGCCTCGTGATTCGGAGGCGGAGCGGAGGAGACCAAAGCAGGCAGGCAAGGGGAGGCCGGGGGAGCCGCGGGCACTAACCGGTCTCCGCGGTGGACGGAGGGCCGCGCGGAGGGCACCGAAGCCCGGCGACGGCGGCCGGACCGCAGGTTACCCTCCGGCGCATGGCGATCGAGCTCCGTTGCTTTACCTACCTTGACATCCTCCAGCCGCAGACAGCGGCGTTCCTGGCGACCGTGTCGCGCGGGTACATGCCGCTCACCGGCCAAGCGGGGCTCCTCGTCGAGGTGGCGCCCGGGATGGACGTGAACGTCGTGACCGACATCGCGCTGAAGCAGACCTCGTGCACGCCCGGCATGCAGATCGTCGAGCGCCAGTTCGGCTGCCTGCAGCTCCAGCACACGGACCAGGGCCAGATCCGGGCCGCTGGTGACGCGATCTTGAGCGCCCTCGACATCACGGCGCAGGAGCGGCTCAAGCCCCGCATCGTCAGCTCGCAGACCATCACGGGCATCCACGGCTACCACGCCCAGATCACCAACCGCATGCGGCACGGCAACGTCATCGAAGACGGGCAGACGCTCTACATCCTCGAGTGCCACCCCGCTGGCTACGCGCTCATCGCCGCGAACGAGGCTGAGAAGGCCGCGGACATCGAGATCTTGGAGATCGTGAGCTTCGGGGCGTTCGGCCGGCTCTACCTCGGGGGCTCTGAAGAGGAGGTCGCGCAGGCGGCGAAGGCAGCGATCGCGGTGCTCGAGAGCCTGGACGGGCGCGCCAACCCGGGCGCCGGAGCGGTGTTTTACTGACCGGACGAGGTGCTCTCGCCCTCGCGCTGGCCGCTGGGCTCACCGGCTGCCGTGGGTGTCGGCCCGCTGACACCGCGTGCGTGCCGGTCGACGAGATCACGTGCGACGGCGTCGACCAGGACTGCGATGGCACCGACAGCTGCAGCGCCCGGGCCAACGCGACGCTCAACGGCGCCCTGGACGACGAGGGCTACGGCGCGGCGCTCGCGTGGTCGGACGGGGTGTTGTGGGTCGGCGCCCCGTTCGATCCCGGGGGCGGCCGGCTGTACACCGAGGACGCGCTCGCTCGCGTAGGCGGCGCGTTCCTGGGGACGGCGCTCGCGGTCGGCCCGAGCGGCGTGTTGGTCGGCGCGGACGGCACGGTCGAGGACACCGAGGGCGCGGTGCTGGCGAGCGGGCCGGGGATCGGCGGCGTCCTCGTCGCGCGGGACGGGCGCTGGCTCACGCGGACGCGCACGGGCTACCGGTGGGACGACGCGACGGAGGTGAACCTCGGCAACCGGCCGGACAGCCTCGCGTTGGGCAGCGAGCTCCAGGTGGCCGCGGGGTTCGCGTTTGGGGACACAGCGCTCGCCGCGTCGAGCACGACCCTGGCGCGGGGGGCGCGGGACGAGCTCGGCTGGTCGATCCTCGCGTGGGACGTAGACGGCGACGGCACGGACGAGTGGCTGGTGGGCGCTCCGGCCGGGAACCGCGTGGATGTGCTGGACCCGGGGACGCTGGCGGTGGAGGCGACCTGGACCGGCGGCGTCGGGCGCTTTGGCCACGCGCTCGCGGCGGACGTGCGGGGCGTCTACGTCGGCGCGCCGATGTCGGGCTCGGACGCCCAAGGCGCCGTGTGGACCTGCTCACCCTCCACGTCGGTCTGCACCCTGCTCGAGACCGGCACCAACCCGCAGGACCAGCTCGGGTTTGCGATGGCCGTCGGCGGCGGGAACGTCTTCCTCGGCGCCCCGGGCGGCCCCGGCACCCCCGGCTACGTCCTCGTCCGGTGACGCGGATCCTCCTGCTCCCCGGACTCCGGGGCGACACCCTCGAGCTCGGCCCCTTGCTCGCCCACCTCCCCGGCGCCCGGGCCCTCCCCCTCCCCGCCACGACCACGTCGACCCTCCACGGCATCGCCGCGGAGCTCGCCACTGGCCAGGACCTCGACGTGGACGTCATCCTCGGCGCGTCCTTTGGCGGGCTCGTCGCCCGCGCCCTCGTCGCGTCCGGGCGCACGCGCGCGCGGCTCGTCCTCGTCGGCACGCTTCCCCACACCGAAGCGCCGCCTGCCGCCCGACGCTGCGGGCCGCTCGGCCAGCTGATCCCGTGGCTCCCGCGCCCCGTCTACCACCGGCTCTACGCCCGCCGCGCCGCTCGCGAGTGGGCCGAAGACTCCGACAGTCCCTGGCCCGGGGCGCTCCCCTCCCCCGCCGTGATCGGCGCCCGCCTCCGCGCGATCGCCCGCTGGGGCCTGCCCGCCCTCCCCCCCGGCACCGTCGTAGCCTGGGGCCAACGCGACCGCTTCGTGAGTTGGACCCCCGCAGAGGTGGAGCGCCTTGGCGCCATCCCCGCGCCCTTGCCCGGCGGGCACCGCCCACACCTGTCGGCGCCGGGGTTGGTCGCGGCGCTCGCCGTTGAGCCCTGATCCGCGGCACAACGCAAGGTGAACGCCGATTAGCCAAGTTCGCCACTGGGCGATCAGCCACGAAGGCGCGAAGGGTAGAGGGAGGTGTTGGTGGCGTACCTCGATGTCGAGCCCCGCGCCGCCGGTGCCGACGCGTGCGACGCGCACCGACGCCGCCGAAGCCGTCGCGGCGGACCTCACCGGCTTGCTCCTCCCGTACTTCGACCCGTCCTACGGCGGGTCCACCGCGAGTTGCTGCGGGTACACAGCGACAGTGGATTGTGGCCCCGCGGCCGAGCGCACCGATGCGTGCTGCTATGTGGTCACCGTGAGTTCGCGCCAGTGCTGGTCAGACGGCCGGCCTTTCCGCGTAGACGGCCGGGCGCGGATGGCCGAGCTGCGAAGCGGGTCCCCGTGGGCAGCGGCGGCGCGCGCCGAGCACGCGAGCGTCGCGTCGTTCGCCCGGTTCGCCCTGGAGCTGATGGCGCTTGGCGCCCCGCTGGAGCTCTTGCGCGGCGCGGCGCGCGCGATGGCGGACGAGGTGGAGCACGCGGCGATCTGCGCAGCCCGGGCGGGGGTCGCGCCCGACTTCGGACCGCCCGACGTGGTGGGTGCTCTCGGCTCAGTCCAGGCGCGCGATGTCCTCGTCGCGACGCTCCGCGACGGAGCGATCGGCGAAACGCTGGCGGCGCCAGAGGCCACGGCGGGTGCCTTCCGCGCCGACGCTGGCGCGCGCGCTGCCCTGCTCCAGATCGCCGCCGACGAGACGCGGCACGCCGCCCTGGCGTGGCGCACCGTGCGGTGGATCCTCGCGAGCCGGCCCGAGCTGGTGGACGTCGCCCGCGCAACGATCGTCGCGCCCGTCCCAGGAACGGACGGCCTGCTCCTCACCGCGGCCGAGCGCCGAGATCTCGCTATCGCGACGTTCGCGACCGTGATCGGCCCGCTCGCGGCAGCTGTGTTCGGGGAGCCAACCCGGGCGCCCCTCACACCGACGGGCTCCAACAGAGAGCAATCGAAAGCCGGGGACGCTCGCTGGCCTCGATCCGCGCCGTTCGCCGCAGCGAGTGGCTGAGCCGACGTCTTCGGCGTTCCCACCAGACCGCAGCCTTGGAACAAGCGTAAACCAAGGGCCGATGCCGGTCGTCGCCAACGCCGACGATCCTCCCCAGGTCGAGCCCAAGCGCACGACAATCGTCGCCCGCGGCGACGGCCCCGCCCTCCCTGCAATACACTCCCCGCGATGTCCCTCCTCTTCCTGCCCCTGCTGTCGGCGTGCGCGCTGGTGTCGGACGCCGACTTGGCGGCCCGCATGGACCTGGACGGCGACGGTGCGGAGCGGCCTGACGACTGCGATGACGACGACGCGACCGTCGGTCTCCCAACCGAGTGGCTGGTGGACGAAGACGGCGATGGGTACGGCGGCACCGGGACGCGCACCGCGTGTGCGTCCGAAGGCCAGGTCGCCAGCGTCGGCGGGGACTGCGACGACTCCAACCCCTCTGCCTACCCGGGCGCCACCGAGACCTGCGACGGCGTCGATGAAGACTGCGACGGGGCGACAGACGAGGACGTGACCCCGACGTGGTGCATCGACGCCGACGAAGACGGCTACGGGTCGGAGGCCTCGACACGGTCAGACTGCGCGCAACCGTCGGGCTTCGTCGCGAACGCGGACGACTGCGACGACACCCGCGCCGACCTCAACTCGACGACCCCGTGGTACGCGGACGCCGACGAGGACGGCTACGGCGACGCAGCCAGCACGACCGCCTCCTGCGCACAGCCGGCGGGCTACGTGGCGAGCTCCGACGACTGCGATGATACACGCGGCGATGTATCACCGGGCGACGTCGAGACCTGCGACGTGGATGACACCGACGAGGACTGCGACGGGCTGTCGGACGACGACGAGCGCGACCGGGCAGTCGAGCTGGTACCGGGACGCTGACCACGACGGTCTCGGGGATCACACCGTGTCGAGCCTCGCCTGCGACGCCCCCGACGGCGCGGTCGCGAGTCGGCAGGACTGTGACGACGCGGACAGGACGGTCACCACGGGCTGTCGGTGGACCCAGGTGAGCGCGGGGGCAACGCACACGTGCGGGCTCCACGAGGATGGCTCGGTCGAGTGTTGGGGCTACATGCGGGAGGACCCGCCGGGCACGTTCCTGCAGGTGTCCTCCGGCTACAACTACGCGTGTGGCGTGCTGGACGACCAAACGCTGTCGTGCTGGGGGGACGCGACCAAGGGTGAGGACGTCCCCCCGACAGGCACGTTTATGCAGGTAACAAGCGCACTGTATCACGCGTGCGGCTTGGCGACGGACGGGAGCATCCGGTGCTGGGGTCACGACACGGGCGGGACGGCGGTGCCCACCGGGACGGGGTTTGTGTCGATCAGCGTCGGCTGGTACGCCGGGTGCGCGCTCGACGCGGACGGGAACGTGACCGGCTGGTACAGCGCCAGCAGCCTCGCTGGGCCATACACGTCCACCGACGCGATCTACGACGGGTGCAGCGCGATCGACGCGTCGGGGGAGATCGAGGACGCGTCAGACACCACCGCCGGGGCAGCGCCAGCGGGCCCGTTCAGCGGGTACGACGTGGACGTCACGAACGGGTGCGCCATCGACAGCGGGGGCGTCGCGACCTGCTGGGGGACCGACAGCTACGGGGTCACCGAGCCCGCCGAGGGGCCGTTCACGGCGCTAAGCGTAGGCTTTCACCACGCGTGCGGGCTCACCGCCGACGGGTTCATCGAGTGTTGGGGCGACGACTCCGGCGGCGCCTGCCCGGTACCGGAGTAACGGGTGACCATGCGAAGCCTCCTCCTGGCGGTGCCCGCGCTCCTGTGCGGTTGCGCGCTGGTCACCGACCAAGACCTGGCCGACCGGCTCGACCTAGACGGCGACGGGGTGGCCCGCCCAGACGACTGCGACGACGAAGACCCAACGGTGGGGGCCAGCGGGCTCTTGTACGTGGACGCCGACCAGGACGGGGTCGGGGGCACGGCGACCGCGAACGGCTGCCCTGGGCCGGGGCTCGCGACCACCGGCACCGACTGCGCCGACTCCGACCCGGACACCTACCCGGGCGCTACGGAGACCTGCGACGGGCGCGACAACGACTGCGACGGCGAAACGGACGAAGGCGTCCTCTTCACCTGGTACTTCGACGGAGACGAGGATGGCTATGGCGTCTCCGATCCAACGGAGGACGCGTGCGAGCAGCCGGCCGGCTACGCCGCGACGGACGACGACTGCGACGACGCGGACCCAAGCATCAACCCGGCCACGACCTGGCACGCAGATGCAGACGCAGACAGCTTCGGGGACGCTTCCGTGACGACCACCGCGTGTGTCGCCCCGTCGGGCACGGTGCTCGACGCGACGGACTGCGATGACACACGGCCGGATGTATCACCTGTGTCGCCCGAGGTCTGCGACGCAGACGACGTCGACGAGGACTGCGACGCGCTGGCCGACGACGCCGACCCGTCTGCCACGGGCCAACACGTGGTCTACGAAGACGCCGACGGCGATGGCTCGGGGACGGTGTTCGCGACGTCGCTCGCGTGCGACGCCGGGGCCGGCCGCGTCGAGAACCACGACGACTGCGACGACGTCGACCCAGCGCCGACGGCGTCTTGCCGGCTACGCCACGGTCAGCGCCGGGACCACCCACACCTGCGCGGTGCGCAACGACGGCGCGATGATCTGCTGGGGGACCGGCAGCAGCGAGCCCCCGGACGAGGCGTTCGTGGGGGTGAGCGCTGGCGCCGGGGTCACGTGCGGCATCGTCGCCGGCGGAGCGCTCACCTGCTGGGGATCCGACAGCTACGGCATGGTCTCCGAGGCCCCAGGCGGCACCTACACGCAGGTGTCCGTCGGACTGTACGGCGCGTGTGCGCTCGCAACGGACGGGACGATCGCGTGCTGGGGCGAGAGCACGGGCGTCTTGGCGCCGACGGGAGCGGGGTACACCCAGGTCGAGCGGGGGGAGCTCGCCGGCTGCGCGCTCGCCGGCGACGGCACGCTGGCCGCGTTCATATGGGCGACCGGCGCCGCGGGCACCTACACGCAGGTGAGCGCCAGCCGACTCGGGTGCCACGGGCTGACCCCGGAGGGCGAGATCACCGACCCCGACGACGTGTTCGCCGGGGCGGTCCCCGCCGGGCCGTTCGTGAGCTTCGACACGGGGGCCTGGAGCGGGTGCGCGATCGACGCCTCCGACGCGCTCTTGTGCTGGGGCGATGGCCTGGTGGGCCCCGCAGGGGCGTACCGCTCCGTGAGCGTGAGTGACGGCAACGTGCACGCCTGCGCGATCGACACGTTCGGCGAGATCGCCTGCTGGGGCTACAGCGCCGACGGCGCCACCACGATGTAACGAATCTCAGAGACTAAGAATCGTTCGGCGGAGCGGGGCTACGGCCCGATCGCCCCGTCCATGTAGTCCCACCGGTCCGAGACCCACTGCCGCAGGTACGCCGCCTCCCCGTCGTAGCTCTCGAGATCGCCGCGCCACCCCCAGTAGTCGTCGTACTGTGGTTTCCACTTCTGCCAGTCGCGCCGGGCCTCGGCGTCGACTTGCGCGTAGTCGGCGTCCAGGCGAGCCAAGATCGCGTCCTTGTGGAACGGGCCGTCGAGCGCGGCGCGCATCCGGGCGTTCAGGTCGGCCGCGAGCGCTTCGTCCGCCAACGCTCGCTCGAAGAAGGTGTTGTTGCCGGAGTAGTCGTAGGAGTCGTTGGCGTCGACACGGATGGTCTGCCAATCCTGGCCGAGCGAGTGGTTGAAGTCCCAGGGGGTGTAGCGCCAGATCCCGCTTGGGTCGGTCGGGTCGTGGTACAGGTAGCTGTTCTTCCCGCCTGAGTCGCCGGCGTCCACGAAGCGGACGAACACCCACCAGCCCATGAAGTCGTCGCGCGAGAGCACGCTGTCCAGCTCGGCGGCGAACGTCGCGTCGTCGGAGGTCGCCACGAATGTCACCAGCTCGTCCAAGTCAGACCAATCGTCGGGGTCGCCGGACTTCTTCTCGTAGCCCTGGTGCAGCGAGGACTTGCGCGAGCCGCCGTACCGGGTGTCCAAGTTGGCGGAGTGGTCGATGGCCTTGTAGAGGTTGCCGTCTTCGCTGAACCCATTGTCCTGCTCCCACTCCCCGTCGATGTGGTCGGTGATGAGCTGCAGGCCCTCGTATTGGTTGTTCAAGTACAGGGCGACCATCATCGTCTGGAACACCGGGTGGGTGTCCGACAGCGCAGACCACAAGTCGTAGCAGGTCTTCTGCCGCAGGTAGCTGTTGTCGTCGAACGTGCTCGTGATGTTGAGGTTGCGGCGCTTGTGCCAGCCGGGCGCGTCGAATTCGTCGGCCGGGTCGAACCCAATCGCGAAGCTGTGCTTTGGGTAGGACGCCGAGGACGCGCCGCGATACTGCACGCCGACCGTGTATTCGTGGCCTTGCCAATACAAGCTCGCCGCGGTGTCCGTCGTGTAGTTGGTGCCGGGCGGCACCTCGAGGTTCAGTACGGGCACACCAAGCTCGTCGGAGTAGGCCAGCGGGTCCACCTCGACGTTGTCCGCGTCAGCCCACGCGTCGGCGACCCAAACGCTGGTTGCCGCGCTCGCCCCCAACCCGGCGACCTCCGCGGTGAATTCGAGGTCGTAGCGCCCCGCCTGGTCGAGCCCCGGCGTCCACGTCAACGTGTTCCCCTCGAACGACGCGCCCAACGGCACGTCCACCAACCCGAGCGCGGCCGCGGGGTCCTCCGCGCAGGACCACCCGACCGACAGGCGTTCGCCCTCTGTCGTGTACGGCGAGCCCGACCGGACCAACGTGCAAACCCCGCCAGAGACCGTCGGGATCGAGTCGCCGGTGTCCGTCGCCGCGGAGTCGTGCGGCCGAGCTCGCCCCGTGTCCAGCGGGATCGTCGCGTGCCGACAGCCGAGGAGCAAGACGAGGGCGATCATCGGGCGCATGCGGCCTCCACGGCGCGAAGGGACTTGGGGCAAGCGGCCGTGAGGATGTCCGGCCCCCCAGCGGTGATCAACACGTCGTCCTCGATCCGCACCCCGATCCCCCGCAGCGCGGCGGGCGCGTCCTCGTCATCCGACGCAATGTAGAGCCCCGGCTCGACGGTCACCACCTGCCCGGGCTCGAGCTTCCTCGACCCCATTCCAACGTGGTACGCCCCCGCGTCGTGCACGTCCAACCCAAGCCAGTGGCCGGTCCCGTGCATGTAGTACTTCCGGTAGCGCTCCTCGACGATCAGCTCGTCGACGTCTCCGTCCAGCAACCCAAGCTCCACCATCCCGCGCGTGAGCACCGCCACCGCAGCGTCATGCATCTCCCGGAACGGCCGCCCGGCCTCCGCGCGGGCGATCGCCGCGAGTTGGGCTTCCAAGACCAACGTGTACACGTCCCGCTGGGGCGAACTGAACCGCCCGGAGACGGGCCACGTGCGCGTGACGTCCGCCGTGTACCAATCAAACTCGCCGCCGGCGTCCACGAGGCACAACGAACCCGGGCGCAGCTCCGATCGGTTCTCGATGTAATGCAACACGCAGGCGTTCTCCCCGCCCCCGACGATGGTGGTGTAGCCGGCTCCAGTGCCTCCAAGCCGGCGGAACGTGCCGTCGATCGCGGCCTCCACTTCGTACTCGTACGCCCCCGGGCGCCCTGCCTGCATCGCGGCCAAGTGGGCCTCGGTGGTGATCGCGGCCGCTCGGCGGAGCGCGGCCAGCTCGGCGTCGTCCTTCGTGAGCCGCAATTCTCCCAACAACACGCCGCTGTGCTCGATCTTCCACGGCAAGCATGTGCCGTTCCGCAGTGGCGCGCGGACGTTCGCGATGGCCCCGAACACCACCTTGTCGTGCTCCGCGCTCTCGCCGTAGGCGTAGTGCAGCCGGTCGTAGCCCTGGAGCAAGACCGGCAGCCGAGTCGCGAGCTCCGAGTACGGGAACGCCAGGTCCGCGCCGTACTTCGCGTGCGCGGCCTCGACACCCCCACGTCGGCCCGTCCAGGTCTCCCGCTCACGGTCCTTCGGCAGCACGAACAACACGAAGGGCTGGTCGGACCCCGGCCGGAAGAGCGCCGCTACTTCGGGCTCTTCCCAGCCGCACAGGTAGACGATGTCGCTGTGCGGCCGGTAGCGATACTCGCTGTCCGAGTTCCGCACCGCGTGCACCCCGCCGAAGAGCAGGGCCGCGGCGCCATCCAGGCGGTCCAGGTAGCGGGCACGGCGAGAGGGTCGAGGGTCGGTCATCGGGGTGGAGGGTAATCTGAAACGGGGGGCGGCGGGGGGGCGGGGCGGGGGTGGAGGGCGGGGGGGGGCGAACCGCGCGGGGCGAAGCGGCGGAGGGGGTGGAGGGGCGGGCGCTGGCGACGATCCGCGCGTGCTCGACCGCGAGCGGGGGACAATCGTCGGCCAGCGCGACGATCCGCGCGTGCTCGACCGCGCGCAGAGGACAATCGTCGGCCAGGGCGACGATCCGCGCGGGCTCGACCCCCGCCTCGGCACAATCGTCGCCCCAGGGCTCGGCACCGGATCGGCCCAACGCCGGCCATGGCCTCGGCCCGCCGCCGAGCGTCAGGCCCGGTTTACGCTCACAGCCCCGGAGACTCCCGATGACTTTCGCCTTCCTGATGTTGGTCTGGATCCAGCTTGCCGGCGCCGGCCAACTGACGGGGTACGCGTGGAGCCCCAGCTCCTTGCCCGTCGAGATCGTCTGGTCCGGGACGCCGGAGGGGCTGAGTCACGATGACGTCGTCGCAGCTCTGGACACGGCGCGGAGCCAGTGGGTCGACACGTCCTGCTCAGCGTTCGACGTGAGCTTCATCGAGGGCGACGCCACCTCCAACGCGACCGACGGCCAGAACTCGCTGCTGTTCGAGGATCCGGAGGACGAGGTTGGACAGGAATTCCGGGCCATCACCCGCCTGATGCCCTCGGGCGGGCGTGTCACCTGGAACGACGTCCAGTACCTCGAGTTCGGAGAGGCCGACATGGTGTTCAACGACGGGGTGGGTTGGATGACAGACGCCGAGATCGACGCGGGCCACTGTGATGACGGCTTCTCGTTTCAAGCGGCGCTCACGCACTACCTCGGACACCTCGCTGGCCTCGCCCACAGCTGCGAATCGGACGACACATGCACCGATCCGGCGCTGCTGGACGCGACGATGTACTGGGAGACCGCGCCTTGCGACACCCGGGAAAGCACGGTCGCAATGGACGATGCGTGGACGCTCGCCACCGTCTACGGCACCCCCGTCCGCGTCGGGTGTACCCGGGACGATGCGGATGGAACCGTGGTCTCGTGCGTGCTCACGGAGCCCGCCGAGGCACCTGTGACCTGGGACTTTGGGGACGGCGAGACCTCCACGCTGCCGAGCGTCTCCCACAGCTACGCAGACTCGGCTGAGCGCATCGTCCGGGCCTGCGTGACCGTCGAAGCCTGCGGCGCCGACTATTGCTACGACCTCCGTGTGCCCGGCGGCCCGGATGGCGCGACCGACACCTCGGCTACACCCGCGGACGGGGGCGGAGGCTGCGCGGCGGTGCCCGGTTCAGGGTCGCGTACCCTGGGCATCGCGTTCGCCGTGCTGCTCCTCCGCAGGGCGCGCAGGGGGGCCCGCGAGTGGCCGCCGCGACCGGTCGCCACGGCGACGAATGACGAGCGCGGCCAGTAGGGTGAGGCTCGCGAGCGGGGGCGCGGACGGGGTCGAGCAACCCCCACAGTCCCGGTGCGCGTCCTGGCCGTCGCAGTCTTGGTCTACGCCGTCGCCTGGGCGGTCGGTCGCGCTTGGGCGCACATCCGGGTCCGAATCGGCGCAGTCGAACAACCTCCCCGAGGGCACGGCATTTTCAGGCGGCTCGCACACGATTTCGCCCTCCCCCGCATCGCCGTAGCCGTCGTGGTCCCGGTCGGCGTCCCAAACGTCGCCGTCCACGGCGTTTACGTCGATCTGCTCGTCGCAGTCGTTGTCGATGCCATCACAGACCTCCCAGGGCTCCGAACCCCGGCCGGCCGTTCTTCTCCGCCCGCTGGCGGCACATCCTGGGTTAGCTTTCCCCATGCGAAAATTCCTCGTGCTGCTCCTTGGGATCGGCGTCTCCTCGGTAGTCGGCTGCACGGGCAAGGACTCGGCTGACCCGGACGAAAACACCGCCCCGGTCGTCGACGTCAGCCTGTCCCCCGTGGGGCCGGACGGGGACGCCGTCATCACCGCGCTCACGGCGGCCTCCGACGCCGAGGGCACCGAACTGTCGCTCGCGTATACATGGACGGTGAACGGCGCCGCCGTTTCGGGCGTCGAAGCCGAGCTCGCGGGGCCGTTCGCGCCGGGCGACGTGGTGGCGGTCTCGGTGACGGCGAGCGACGGGGAGCTCGGCACCCGGGCCACGGACTCGGTCACGGTGGTGAACCGCGCCCCGAGCGCGCCGACGGTGACCATCGTTTCCGTCGACTCTCCCGAGCCCGACCTCCCGAGCTTGCGCTGCGAGGTCGCGGACGACGCTGTCGATGCCGATGGTGACCCGCTCACGTACACGGTCACCTGGACCGTGGACGGCGCAGCGTGGGCGGGCGTGACCGACGTGCTCCCGAACGACACGGTGAACGCGGAGGACACCGTGCGCGGCAAGGACTGGGTTTGCACGATCAGCGCCTCGGACGGCACGGACGACAGCCCGGTGGGCTCCGCCAGCGTGCACTACGACGGCCCGGCGCAGAACCAGTACGCGTTCAAGAAGGTCGTGGACCTGCCGATCCCGTCCGACATCGCCGTCCTGCCCGACGACACCGTGCTCGTCACCACGCTGATCGGCGACGTGTACCACGTGGACGTCCACGCCGGGACCGTGCTGTCGTCGCTCACGCTGGGCGCCCCGGACGACCTGATCGGCATCGCGCTCGACCCGCGGTTCGGCGACGGCGACCACGACTGGATGTACATCTGGACCGCGCAGACGTGCTTCCTGCAGCGGTGGCACGTCGACAGCCTGGCGCCGTTCGCCGTCTCGGACGAGGTGGACATCTTGAGCGTGCCGTGCCCGAGCGGCGGCAGCGGCCACTGCGGCGGGGACGTCAAGTTCCACGGGGACGTCGGTGGGGAGCCGGTGCTGTACCTGGTCACCGGCCCAGTCGGGAACCTGGACGGCACCGATCCGGACCAGCCCCCGGCGAAGCTCTGGGCGATGACCGTGGACGACGCAGGGGTCGCCTCCCCCGCGTACAACTCGCCGTTCGGCGCGGGTTGGTACGTCGGCATGGGGTTCCGCAACCCGTGGCGCATCGTCACGTGCGGCGAAGGCTTGTGCATCCCAGACCCAGGCATCGTCACTGAGGAGGAGTTCAGTTGGTTCGACCCCGCGCACGCGGACGAGGGCGAGGACTTTGGGTTCCCGACGTGCGAGGGGCCGTGCTCGCCGGCCGATCCCGACTACCGGCAGCCGTTCTTCTGGTACACGGACGACGAGGACACGTGGATCCGGGACGACCTCGACGGGAACCTCCACACGGGGTTCGTGAACGCGCCCTCCGCCGGGTACCGCGTGGACGACGCCGCGCTTGGCGGGCGCCTCGACGGCTACGTGCTGCTGGCCGACGTGTACGACGGCTGGGTGCGGGGGGTCCCGTTGGATGACTCCGGGGTGGTGACGGGGGACACAGTGCCCATCGCGCACTTGCCGTTCATGATCTCGATGGAGGAGCTGGCCGACGGCACGGTGATCGCCGCCGAGATCGGCGGGAGCTTGCAGGAGCTGGTGGTGCGGGCGGACCGCGACCGGCTCGGCGTGCCCGGGGAGCGGCTCTCGGAGACGACGTGGGCAGACGGCGGCGTGGCCTACGAGCCCCGCTACCCGCTGTGGGCGAACGGGTCGGGAAAGAACCGCTTCATCCAACTGCCGGCAGGCGAGAAGATTGACACCTCCGACGCGTTGAGTTGGGTGTACCCCGAGGGCACCAAGCTGTGGAAGGACTTCGACGTGGACGGCGTAGTCGTCGAGACGCGCCTCATCGAGAAGCGCGCCGACGGTTGGGTGGCGGGCACGTACATTTGGGACGGCGACGACGCCTACCTTTCGAACGGCTTCCGCACCGACGTGCGCTTGGCGGACGGGAGCACGTACACTGTGCCCTCGAGTGAGATCTGCGAAGACTGCCACCAGGGCACCCGCGGCACCGAGTGGGCGCTCGGCATCGACACGTTCAAGCTCGGCGACACCGGCATCGCCGCGTTCGCAGGGATCATCAGCGACCCCGTCGGCACCGCCCCCGTCGTCGCCGGGGACGCCCACAACGTCTACGCCCGCGGCTACCTGGACGGCAACTGCGCGTACTGCCACAACCCCGCCGGGATCACGGCGAGCACCACGGTCCTGCAGCTCGACTTCCGCTACTCCACGGCCTTCGACGACATGGGCCTCGACGGGGTCGCGCAGTACTACAACGCGAACCCGAACCTCGACAACGGGGCGCGCTACCTGGAGCCCACCCAACCGAGCGAGTCCGTGCTTAGCCAAGTGATCTACAACGGTGACATGCCGCCGCTGCTGATCAGCGTCGCGGACGCCACGGCCGCCAGTCACATCAACGACTGGATCGCGGACATGGCGAACTAGCCCGGATGGCGGGGTCCGAGTCGAGCGCTGCGTTGCCCGGCAGCCTGGTCTACCGGGCGTACCGGCTCCTGACCTGCCCGCTCCGCGGAGAGGCGCGGGTCACCAGCTCGGGGCTCTTGATCCCCGAGATCGACGGGCTGCGGTTCTTCTGCATCATGTCCGTCCTGCTGTTCCACGCCTCGCCGTTCGGCCCGAGGCCCGGGGCCCTGGTCGCGACGAGCACGCTGGACCGCGCGCTCGAGATGACGCTGGGACGCGGCGGCGCGGGGGTGGGGCTCTTCTTCGGCATCAGCGGGTTCGTGCTCGGGATGCCGTTCTTCGAGCATTTCCGACACGGGCGCCCGAAGCCCACCTGGGGCGCCTACCTGTCCCGGCGGGTGCTCCGGATCGAGCCCCCGTACTTCATCTGCCTGGTGCTGCTGTTCGCCGCGCGGGCCACGCAAGGGTTGAGCCCCGACGCCTGGCGCCACCTGCTCGCGAGCGGGGCGTACGTGCACAACCTCGTCTACGGGGAGGCCAGTACGATCAACGTGGTGGCCTGGTCGCTGGAGGTCGAGGTCCAGTTCTACCTGGTCGCACCGTTGCTCTCGCGGGTGTTCGCGATCCCAGGTCGGGGCGCTCGCCGCGCTGTGATCCTGGCCCTGTGCGTCGCGCCGTTCGCGTTGCCTTGGCTCGGGTGGTCCGACCGCTGGATCGAGCTCACGCTGCCCGGCCAACTGCCGTTCTTCATGGCGGGGTTCTTGGCGCTGGACCTCTACGATGCGTGGCGGTCAGGGCCGCGCGCGCGCTCGGTCGGCTGGGACCTCGCCGGGGTGCTGCCCTGGGTGCTCGTCGTCATCGACCCGGTCGCGTGGACGCGCCTCTATGTCGTCGTCGCGGCCTGCCTGCTCTCGCTGGTGGCCGCTTTCCGCGGGCCGATGCTCTCGAAGGTGGTTCGGAGCCCTCCCATCGTGGGGATCGGGGGCATGTGCTACACGATCTACCTGTACCACGCGACCTTGCGGAAGCCGCTCGACCCGCTCGTGGCCCACGTGAACCCGAGCGGCTTGGCCTGGTTGGACGCGATCGCGCGGCTCACGCTGGTCGTGGGGCCGAGCTTGTTCGCGTGCACCGTGCTCTTCTTGCTGTTCGAGCGCCCGTTCATGGTCCGGAACTGGCACCAGGCGTGGGGCGCGGTGCTGCGGGATCCGAGCCGCTGGAGCGCCCGCTTGCAGGGCGTGATCCGCGGAGAGCCTCCGGGATGAACTACGGTCCCGCTGGGGCCACCGGAGTTGGATCGTGCGGCCCTGGGACCTTGGCCTCGGGCGTGAAGGTCCAGAAGCCGAACGCAGCCCCCCAGCCAAGCAGCGCGACGAAGAACAGCAGCACGCACATGAACGAGTAGGCGTTCGCGCTCAACAGCGCCGACGCCCGCTCTTCCTGGGCGTCCGCCAACGACCGTTCGAGCACCTGTCGCTCGCGCGCACGGCGCTCGTACCAGGTCCGGAGGTCGTCGATCCCGAGCTCCCTCAGCAGGTCCTCCGTGGTGGGCTCGTACACGGCCACGCCGTTGTCCTTGAGCCACTGCCGCACGTCCCGCGCGAGCGGGTGCGTCGGGTGCAGGCCGATCGCCTTCGCGACCGCGTCGAGCTGCTCCGGCCCGTCGGGGGAAGAGAGCGCGTCGAAGATGGGGATGGTCCCCTGGAACTCGATGAACGCGTCCAGCCGAGCGACGAGCGCGTCGCGGTCAGCGTTCGTCACCGGGCTCAGGACTGCGGCACGAAGAGCAACCAGGTCAGCAGCTCGGGCGTGAGACCGGTGGCGGTGAGCGACGTGCCGCTGGCGGTGCCGGTGCCTACGGGCCCCTCGAGGTCGCCGTGGAGGCCGACCGAGTACACGTCGTATTGGCCCGCAGGGACGTCTGTCGAGACCGTGATGTCGAAGCTGCCTGCGACCTCGGTCGCGAGGGGCCCGAACGCGACCGCGAGCGACGGCGTGACTGACCAAAAGGGGCCGATCTCCGCGCCGTCAACGACGCCGACCGAGTACATCCCGGCGTCGTAGCCGAACGGGATGGTGAGGATCGAGGGATCGACGGTCCAGCTCACCGCGCCGAAGGTGAATGTGCCGGAGCTGTTGATGGACGTCGGGCCGAACATCTGCGGCATGAACAACGCACCCGGAGAGACCCAGGCCCCGCCGTCGTCGACGATGCCCTGGACCCGCATCCGACCGTAGTCCTTCCCATCGACGCCTTCGCCCACGACGTCAACCTTGTACTCGCCGGCGTCCATGCCGGTGAACGAGAACGCACCCGTGGCGTCCGTGGTCGAAGAGAAGCACGTCGTCACGCAGGCCTGGATCTCGACGTCACTCGGCGTAGAGCCGTCGTACGCCCGGATGGACCCGGAGATCGTCGCGGTGCCTTCCTGCTCATCGGTGTCGGTGTCGGTGTCCGTGTCCGAATCTGCGTCCGTGTCGGTGTCCGCGTCCGCGCTGTCGACAGGCCCGGAGTCCGACGTGCCGGTGCAGCCGGCGAGCGAGAGCGAAAAGAGGCCGGCGGAGAAGGAGAGCAGACGCATGGAGAACCTCGCGGGGGCAGTCTAACCCGGGTTTAGGCCAACCGGCGCGGTAGGCGCTGGGGTCAGGCCTTCAGCAGCTTCTTCGCCCGCTCGTCGAGCAGCAGGTACAGGATCCAGCCACCCACCGGGAACCCTGCCAAACAGCAGGGACCCGCGCAGGGGAGCATGCCGGCCAGCGCGAGCCCGGCGTAGACGAACCGGGCGGCGGACGGCCCGCGCGCGAACAGCCAGCGCTGGTGTGGGTGTCGAAGCCCTTGCCCGAGGGGCACCCACAGCACGGCGACGAACCCGCCGAGCAGGTCCGCCAGCATCCAGTACGGGATCGCCCCGAGGCTGTAGCCCTGGAAGCCGTGCCAGGAGAGCCCAGAGCAGGAGCTCAACATCATGAGCGCGGCGACCACCCACGCCGCTGTCCCGGCGGTCCCCATCCGCCCGAGGTGCTCCTGGTGCGCGGCGTCCAGCGCCTCGGTCGCCTTGGGCCCCAGCCGGTAGAACGGGTCCGACCCGCTCCCGATCCGAATGCCGGCGCCGAGGGCCTTTCGATCCGCCGGGGTGTCCGCCCACCAGCCGGCCGCAGGCCCGCCCGAGAGCGTCTTGCCTTGCTTGTAGAGGTTCGCGAGCCAGCGGTGAAAGTCGGGGTGCAAGGTGTCTGCAGGGTCGTCCGGGTGCTCCGCCCGCTCGATTCGCGTCACCTGCCCGCCGCCGTCAATCCAAGCGGCGAACGAGCGGTTGTGCTCGAGCACGGTCGCGAGGATGATCCCCGCGAGATCGGTCGACGTGGCGCCGGGCTCGACCAGCGCGGCCGGGTCCGTCCGGTCCCACACGTGTCGAAACAGCGTCTCCGCGCAGCGGACCGCGACGCGGTCGTCTTTGCCTGGGAGCACCTTGATCGAGTAGCACCACGCGTCGTCCATCGACGCCGCTGGCGCGGGGAACCGGAGGGTGATCCCACCTTGCCCGCGCAAGAGCAGGTCCACGCTGAAGTCCCCGTCCGGAAACCGGCCGCGGGTGCCGTCGGGCACGCCCTGCTCGACCAAGCCGCGCAGCAGGTGGGAGTACGGTTCCTGGAAGCTTCCGATCGCGGCCATGCCCGCCTGCAGTAACCGGCTCCCTCCGACCCTTTGGTAGAGGATCTACCAAAAGTGCCGACGGAGGTAACGGAACATCGCGGGCAAAAGCAAACCGGGCCGACCATGAGGGCCGACCCGGCTGCGAGAGCGAGGCCCGGAGGCCTAGCTTCAGTCCTTGAAGATGGCGTTCAGGAAGTCGAGGCCGTTCTCGTTCTCGCCGATGGCCTGGCCGGTCTGCGCCTTCTGGCTCAGCAGGTACACGTCGTACGCGGTGACCCAGGCGAACAGCGCGATGATGGACAGGAAGCCGCACGAGATGACGGACACGCCGATGATGATGCCCCAGGTGATCATCGCCTTCTTCTTCTGGCCGAGCAGGAAGTAGCCAAGGCCACCCGCGCCGACGAGGTTGAGGACGGCGAGGAGGACGGGGTTAGCGTCGGGCTTGGTGATCATCTGACCCATGTGGGATTCTCCGGTGGCTCGGTGGGAGCGAAAAAGCGGGTGGGGACGTGGTGTCGAAAGCGACGGGTCGACCGTAGCGGAAAAGGGACGGGTGGTCAACCTTTCGGGGAGAAAAAGCCTCTGTCACTCGTCGTAGACGAACGTCGGGTAGATGGGCACCAGGCCGCCGTCCTCGGCTCGGTACTGGTAGATCACCGGGCGACGGACGCCGGACGTGTCATCGTACTCGATGAGTACCGCGAGCCCCTCGCCGCTGACACCCGGTGCAACGCCGAAGACGGCGAACAGCCCGTCCGCGCCGGTGCCGGACGCGCCCTCGTCGTACAGGCCCTCGTCGTCGTGGTAGCACCCGCTCACCTCGGCGCCGGTCTCGGGGCTGACGATCACGGTAGAGCCCTGTTGGACGGGCATGTCGTCGATGTCGCCGACGTTCAGCCACATGCGCACCTCGCCCACGACCACCACGCCGGCTCCGGCTACGCCTGCGCTGTCCGCGCCGGGGCAGCCCTCCCAGTCTGCCTGGAGCTCGGCGAACCACTCGGCCGACGACACCCACGGGAACCCTGTCCCGGCGTCGAAGTCGTTCAGCCCGGCGTTGCCCGAGAACGCCGTCGGCACGTAGCCGAGCCCGGCCGGGCCATCGACCTGGACGAAGAACGGGTCACCCTCCGGCACGAGCGCCGAGAACTCCCCGCCGTCGTCCGTGGTCACCGCGTCCACCTGGACACCATCCGCGTCGATGGTCCGGACCTCGGCGCTCCCGACGACGCTGCCCGCGGCGTTCGGCACGTCGTACACCATCCCGGACATCGTGACTGTGTTGCCCGACGGCAAGCAGCCCACCAGCACGGAGAGACAAGGCAACGCCACCACGATCGCTCTCATTGTTCATTCCCCACGAACCAAAAGGCCATGCCAACGTCCCCGTCTTCCAAGTCGTACGTCGCGGTGCCGCCGAGCCCGCTGTCTACGACCACCGCGCCTGCGGGCACAGACGGCGCGACGAAGTAGCTGAAGTCGCCGCTGTCCACGGCGGTCACCACGCCGTCGTCGTCCACCGCGAAGCACAGCGGGGGCTCGTCGGCCACGCGCACGTCCGCGCAGTCCCAGCCGTCGTCCCAGTGGTTTCCGATCACCATCGCGGCGGTCGTGCGCTCGGGCGCCCCGAGGGCGGCCAAGATGCTGTCGATCTCCGCGGCGTCCGCCCCGAACAGCGCCCCAGAGTACCAGGACGCCCCCGTGGCCGGCGAGACGACGCGCCAGGTCGCCCGGGGGACGGAGTCGACGTGGATCGTCATCGCGGTGGACGGGGGGACGTCGACGGACCAGTACGCTGGGTAGTCGGAGTAGGGGGCGGTGGCGTCGACCGGGTCGGCGTCGTCCGCGGTGAAGGTCACCCCGCCATCGGTGTAGGCGACGTCCGCCTGGGGGCCCGTGTAGACGTAGCCGGACCAGGTGACCAGGCCGTCGTCCACGACTACCGGCTCGGCGCACGCGGCGAGCGGGAGGAGCGGCGAGAGGAGGGCGAGTCGAAGCGTCACGCGCAGTGCCTATCCCCGCAGCCAGGCCCGTGCGCGCAGCGGGTGACCGAGGTGGGCTTCGGCCAGCGAGAGCATCCGGCCGACCTCGCCGGGCAGCAGGTAGGCGTCCAGGAGGGGCAGCCGGCGCAGCGTCGCCAGCTGTGCGAGCGCGTCGATGTCCACGCGGGGCGAGCCCGCGACGTCCGGCGGGAGGTGGTCGACGTGGTACGCACCGCCGCCCGACGGGTGCCACGCCATCGGCGCGGATGGGGGAACGCCGCACGCGGGGCAGCGCTCGAGGGCGGGCGCGAGCCCCGCGAACGTCAGGAGCTTCGCCAAGAGCCCCGCGACGAACCCGTCGCCCGGCGGCTCGGGGTGCTGGTCGAGCAGCAACAGGGCCGTCTCCAGACAGCCGAACAAGCGGGGGTCGGCCTGCGACGTCGCGAGCCCGCCGGCCACCTCGCAGGCTACGGCCGCCGCGCCCAGCCGCTCGAGCTGACCCCGGATCCCGACCCGCGCCTCGGTGACCGCGACGCCGGTGAGCGTGTAGAGGTCGCCCCCGTCCGCGCGCGAGCGGGCCCGCAGGCCGACATCGGCCCGGACCCCCAGGTCCAGCGTTGTGTAAGGACTCCGGGGGGCCCGAGCGCGGCTCGCCCACGCCGACACCAGGCCAAGGTGCGCCGTGAGCAAGCGGATGATGCGGTCCTGCTCCCCGACGTCGAGCCGACCGACCACGATCCCGTCCACCGTCTGCTCGCCCCCACGCGTGCGGGCCAATCAGCCCCCGTCGTCGACGAACACGAGCCGCCGGGGACGGGACTGGTGCCCGAGCGGCTTCAGCGGCTTGCCCTGGAACGTGACCTCGACGCCGTCGAGCGTCTCGAGCTCCACCCGCAGCTCATCCCGCGCGTTGAACTGGAGCCCCGGCCCGGGCTTCAGGGACTCCGCGAACTTTCGCTCCCCGTCGACGTAGACGCGCGCCCGCACGGCCTCCTCGACGTCCACCTGGACCGCCAGGTCGGTGGGTTCTCCGACCGGGCCCTCTTCCACCGGCCCGGCCCCGCCAACCGCCTTGATGAGCACGAGCACCCCGACGGCGACAGCGCCGCCGATCGCCGCGCTGCGCAGCGCCCGCTTGCGCGTCGCCGACGAAGGCCGCGCGGGGCTCGTGACCGTCGACGTCGGCTCGTGCACGGGCGAGACGACCTGGGGCCCCGCCGCCGCGCGCTCGGGCAAGGCCAGGAGCCCGCGGTACTTCTTCGAGAAGCCGGCGAGGAACGGCCCGCTCGGGAACACCGAGTGATCGTCCCGTTCCAGCGCGTCGAGGTAGCGCGCGGGGATCTTCGTGCGCTCAGCGACCTCGTCCAACGAGAGGCCCATGGCCTCCCGCGCAGCGCGCAGCTCCTGCCCCGGGCTCATGAGCCGGTGAGGCACGCCCGGGCCTCGTCTCCAAGCGGCGTACCGCGGGTGGCGTCGGCGAGCTCACGCAGCGACTGCCGACCGAGCTCCGGCTCGGCCCCCTGCGCCTGGATGCACGCGATGCGCACCCGGGCGCCTTCGGAGTCCGCCGGGCAGTTGGTGATCAGGCCGCCGTAGGCCTCGACGGCCTCGTCCGGGTGCCCGCTCTTCTCCTCGGCGAGCCCGAGGTGGAACCACCCCTGGCACAGCGCCGGGGCCCGGCGGGTCGCCTCGCGGGCGGCGCCAACGGCCTCGGGCAGGCGCCCAGCCTCGGTGTAGGCCAGCGACAGGTCCGACAGGACGAGCGCCACGTTGCGGTAGTCCAGGTCCGACATCGCCTTCGTGAACATCTCGATCGCGCCGTCGTTGTCCCCCCGCCGGAGCTTCATCGCGCCGTAGTTGACCAAGATCTCGGCCTCGGTCGGGTCGATCCGCAGCGCACGCTTGAACTCGACCTCGGCTTCCTCGGGCAGGCCCTTCGAGAGCAGCGCTACGGCCAGCAGGTTCGACGCCCGCCAGTTCCGCGGGTCGAGCTCCTGGGCGCGACGAAGCGCCTCGATCGCGGCCTCCGGGTTTCCCTCCCGGTAGTAGGCGGCTCCGAGGTCCGTCTGCGCCAGCGCACGCTGGACCTGCTGTTTGCCAACGCAGCCCAGGGCGGGGGCCAAGAGCAGCAGCAGCGGGGCGTAGCGGAGCATGTGGACCTCGAGGTTACGCGGGCATGTACTTGCCGATCAACGGGGCGAACGCCCGGCGGGTCTCGGCAGACACCGCGCTCGGCGGCGTGAGGATGGCGGTGGCCAACGCCGACGCGTGGGGCGACGGCTGATTGTACTGCACGATCTGCGGGACGACGTTGCGGACCACCCGCTTCGCCAGCGCCGCGTTCTGCTGCAGCACGGCGATGACCTGGTCGACCGTGACGGCGTCGTGCTCGGGGTGCCAGCAGTCGTAGTCCGTGGCCATCGCGAGCGTCGCGTAGGACATCTCGGCCTCGCGGGCGAGCTTGGCCTCCGGCATGTTGGT
>CALQBK020000041.1 GCA_943328795.2 Bifidobacterium breve | reverse complement strand
GGCGCCCTGCGCGCGGCACGGGCAGCTGCACTTGCACCATGCGGCCGAGCCGCACGTTGATGCGGGTGAGCGCCACGGCGTCCTCGTGGTCCTCCTCGGCGGGGTGTAGCCGGGCGCGCGCGAACTCGGCTACGCGAGACTCCGAGCGCTCGTTGGTGTCGAACCGCGGGCGTAGGGCGTCGCTCTGCAGCTGCTCGACGTGGAAGAGCCACAGCATGTACTCGCCGTCCTGCCGGGGCACCTCGAGCGCGACCTCGACGGACTCGGGCAGGATGATCCCCTGCCCGAGGCGAGCGACCCCGTAGCCGGCCTCGATGATCGCGACGTACTTGTCTTTCCGCTGCTCGATGCTGACCTTCAGGCCCTGCACGAGCCCGTGCCCGTGCATGTAGTGCACGTGGCGGTGAAGGTTGGAGCGGTGGTAGGTCTGGTCGGCCGCCAGGTCGTCAGCCGTGAGCGCGAGCCCCTCGAACGGACGCAGGCGGGTGAGCAGGAAGGCTTTCTTGGGATCCACGGAGTGCCTTTGCGGCCGGCGAGCGGGCCACGAGGGGTTTTAGGGGGTTGCGACCGGGGTTGGCGCCGGGGTTCCCGCTGCGGCGGCGGGCCGGGACGGTGCGAAGAGGATGGTGAAGGTGATGTGCGCGGGCTTCTCGTTCGTGACGATCTGCGCGATGCGGCCGAGCACCTCGACGGCGCGCTCGCCGAAGCGCTTCTTGAACGCCGGCATCGGCTCGAGCACGACGGCGAAGAACGTCGTCCGCGCGCGGTCCGGCTCCACCAAGAAGTGGGCCCCGGGCTCGCCAAGGCGGTACCGCTGCGCGATGTCGTTGCCGCCGGAGAGCGTGCTGGTGCCGAGCACGAACTGGTTGGGGTAGCGCAGCTCCAGCACCTTCACCGGCGCGGACGTGAGCACCCGGATCATCTCCTCGACGCCAGAGACCGTCCCGCGCGTCCGGTACAAGCGGATCGCGCGGCGCGTGAGCTCGCGTTGCTGGTGCAACGGGAGCGAGCTGTCGAGCTCGAAGCTGACCCAGCTCGCGAGCCAGGGCAAGAACCGCGGGTCGGTCACGCCGGGGTCGATCAGCGCCGGCACCTGGTCGATGCGGTCGGTGATCGTGGTCATGATGTGCTGGTAGATGAACAGGAAGCGCCGCAGCGGGTCGGCGTTGAACGCCTGCACGTCGGCCGACTGGAGCGACTCGGTCTTCGGTGGGTTCCAGCGCTTGGCGGACACCTCGTCCGCCCGCACGACGTCCCGACGCTGGGCCGGGATCGCGCCCTGGAAGAGCCCAGGGAGGTAGCGGAGGTACCCGCGCACCGGGATGTGGAGCACCACCTTGTCCCGGGGGTTTAGCGCGCCGGGGGGGCGACCATCGGGCGTGACGACCTCGGTGACGGTGGTGACCAGGTCGTCCGGCGTGAAGTAGCTGGCGGGGGAGCCGTCAGGCAGGACGCGGTGACCCCGCACGTACGTGGGCTCGCCCCCGGCTGCGGGGACCACCTCGACAGCGCGGACCAGCCCCACCTTCTCCCCGCGCAGGCCCTCGACGAGCCGGTACCCGACGGGGTTTCCGATGTGCCTCCCGACGAACGCGAGGGCGTCCCGCACGGGGTACCCGATCCGGACAAGGTCCTCCAGGTAACGGTAGTCGCTCGTGGCCGGCGCCAGCGTGGCGTTCGAGCGCGGCTCGGGCAATCGGTCGGAGGTGCGCGAGGAGACGGGAAGGTTGGGCGGCAGGTCGGATCCGGAACGGAGGTCTGCAATGTATCAGAGCGCGCGGGAATTCACACCAAAGGCCCGCCGCCAGTGCCGACGCTCGGCACACCTCGCCTCGGCACCGGCGGCGCGGATGGGGCCAGCGAGCGTCCCGCTTCGAGCGATTTAAGGATCGTGGAGCACTTTCGTGCGCGCACCGCCCAGGCTGGCCCCGGTCGTCAGATCGAACGTCCAGCTCACCCACACGCGGTGCGCCATCCGGGCGGTGCCGGGCACGAAGTCCTCCCCGGTGATGTGCTCCAGCGTGTACCCCGCCGAGGCGCGCCCGAGGCGCCCGGGCGGCGTCGGAACGCTCGCCTCCACGCCGAGCCGCCACCGCCGCTCCTCGGTCTCTAGCGTGAACACCTTGCTGTTCCGCGACTCGATCACCCCGACACGACGGGTCTTGTCCGCCCAGAGCGCGACGCGCAGGGACTGCGGCGAGAGCGGGTCCGTCTGCCAGCCCACGCGCCCCCAGGCTGTCTCGCTGTCGGTCCCCCCGAAGTTGCCGAGCGGCCGACCGTCCTGAGTGAAGCCCTCGTGGTACACCCGGTGCCCGACGTACCAGCGGAACGTGTCGTCCATCAACCGGCTGAACTCGGCGTTCACCGAGACCGGGCCGACCGCGATCGCGCCGCCGTAGACGTTCGCGACGCCGGCCAGCGACGGGTAGGGCAACGAGCCCAGCTTCCGCGCGATCACGTCCTCGCCGCCGTACTGCCAGTACCCCTCGACGTGGTCGACGGGGGTGTTCAGCCAGCGCCCCAGCGGGAGGCAGATCCGGAGGTCCAGCGCGACGAGCTCGTCCTGGTCGGGCAACAGCTGGTCCGGGTCGTCGTAGATATGCGGCTCGGTGGGGAGTAAGAGCTGACCGACGTCGACCGGGGGGCGGCCTTGACCGCCGAACAGCGTCATCCGAGTCACCCCGAGCTCCACCTCCGGCACGGGCAGCCAGCGGACGTCACCGACCATCAGCCCCGGCGCCGTGACGTCGACCCGCGGCTCTCCGAGCCAACCGACCTCCAGCTCCCCCCGCAGCCTCCCGAGCTTCGAGAAGACCCACGGCAGGCGCCCTTCGCCAGACAGCCCGCCCAGCCAGGGCGGCACGGCGTTGTCCGAGAGCGCGAGCGGACCATGGCGCGCCGGCCCGAACCAACGGTCCTGTCGGCCGAACCCCAGCGCGAGCCCACCAACGTGGATGCCGGCCCAGAGGTCCTTCACGTCCAAGAGCCCATCCACGGCCGCGCCATCCGGGTTGACGAACCCCGTGCGAATCCACGGGGTCGCGCGGACCTCCGCGGGGCCGAGCACGAACACGGTCCGGGCCGACAGCGCAGGCGTGAATCCGCCGGGCTCCTCTTCACCGCCGTTGTTCTCGGGCACGCCGTCTCCGAAGCTCAGGTGCAGGCCAGGTTCGACCAACACCCAGGCGCCCCGCTCCCACTCGGTGAGCGGCGACTCCCCCCCTTCGAGCGCGACCACGAGCGGATCGTCGATCGGCGCGCCCAGCAGTCGGTCACGCGACTGGTCCCGGGCCGCCCGGTCTGCCTCGACCTGGCCCGAGGTGTCGTCGATGTCGAGCGGGCTCGCGGCTGCAGGTGGCATAGCGGCCAGGATCACGAACGAGGGCACGGCGAACATCGCCCGCATGGTAGCTTGCCCAGGATGGCAGTGCCCGACGTACTTCCCGCGGCCTGGCTGCCGGCCCTCGTGGAAGGCCCGCTGCCCGTGCCGATCCACAGCGAGCTCCGCCCGGTTCGCTGGGACTATGGCGCGCGGCTCTACGCGCTCGAAAACGCAGCGATGGGCGGGCCGACCGCCAGCCCGGTGTTCGGGCCAACGGTCGCGCAGGCCGACATCTACTGGCGTCTCTACACCGCGACCGGGCGCGGGAGCTGGCTCGACACCGAGGCCCCGACCACGTGGCGGGACACGGCGCTCGCCGGCAGCTTGCTCGCGCTGAACCAGCTCGTCGACGAGACCGTCGCGCGCGCGCCGCAGATCTCCGCGATCCGCACCGCCGCGGACGTCGTCCTCAACCCCAACATCACGATCAAGGCGCGGGAGGGCCGAAAGCCGCAGGTGGGGCACGACACCACCGGCGGGAACGCCCGCAAGTTGGCCGACGCGGAACAGCAACAGGGGCTGCAGACGAAGGACAAGCCGGACCCAAAGGTGGCCTTCGGCATCGCGTGGGCGACACGGGATGCGGACCAGCCGCCCGAGGCGCCGCTGCTGACCTACGGCGCGTGGCTCTCCACGAGCAACCTGGGCGTGACCAACCTGCGCGCGGAAGGCGACTTCCTACGCGGCGAGTGGTCCCTCACGGGTCGCCAGAAGCTCTGGAAGACCGTCTCGTTCATCGCTACAGCGCGGAGCGCGGACCGGTCGTTCGAGCCGTCATCGTGGAGCGGGGGCCTGATGTGGACCGTCCCGTGGACCACGGGGTGGACGCTGCGGGCGGACCGCAAGCAGACGTTCGACGCGGAGCCAGTGGTGACCTGGACGATCTCATTGCGGGGCGAGCGCCGGACGCCCGTTCCCCGGGGGATCCTGTTCTGATATGACCGGAGCTACGGCGCGCGCACGCTGTGGCCGGCCGGCCCGATCGCCTCGGGCGAGAACGCGTGCACGGGGGAGTCGAGCAGGGTCCCGACGGCCTCCTCGCGCAGCCGGTCCGCCGGGCTGAGCGGCTCGTTGAAGAGGCCGATGTTCCACGTCATCCGGCAGCGGGGCAAAAACGGCCGCAGCGTCGTGACCGCAGCGTCGACGCGCGCCTTCTCCTGCGCCGCGATCTCCGCCGGCGCCAGGTGCACCTTGCCGAACGCGATGTCCGAGCGAAGCCCGTCCCGCCACTTCACGAGCTCGACCAGCGGCGCGATGCACGGGTCCGAAGCCCCAGGAAACTGGTCGGCGAACGGGTCCTCCGGCTCGCCCGAGCACGCCAGCAGCGCGGCCAGGATCACCCGCGAAGCCGCGCCCACGCGGCGTCGATCGGCCGCATCAACGCCGGTGCGAGCACGCAGGTGAGCGCGCAACGCGGCACGAACAGCGCCTTCGACAAGAGCCACGCCGAGAACAACGCGCCCCCCGCACCGACCGTGCCGTCCACCGGTAGGTGCTCGGCGATCCACGGCGTCGAGCGCCAGCCCGGATCGGTGAGCGCGACGTAGAACCCCGCGATGGTGAGCGCCTGCACCGACATGTGGATCACGAAGCCAGCCCGGCCAAGCTCCGCCACGCGCTCGGTCCAGGTTGGCCGCGCGCCGGTCGCGGGGGCGTCTCCGGATCCGGGGGCGCTCATCCTGCCGCCTGCGCCTTGGCGGCGCGCATCACCTCGACGAAGTCGGGCGCCTCCACGAACCCCACCGTCTCACGCAGCTTCTCGCCGGTCGGCTTCACGAACACGACGGTGGGCAAGCCCTTCACGCCGTACTTCTGCTGCACGGCGCGAACGGCGGGGTCCGCCTTCTCGGTGCAGTCGATCATCACGGTGACGAAGTTCTCGGCCTCCGCGATAACGACGCCATCGGTGTACGTCAGCTTCTCCATCTCGTGACACGCGGCACACCACTCGGCCGTGAAGTCGATGATCATTGGCTTCCCGGTGGCCTGCGCGGCCGCGAGGCCCTCGGCCTCGGTGGCCAACCAGGTGATCTTGGGGCCGGCGCTTGCCGCCCCGGCGCTGCCGAGCTGCACCGGCGGCAGGATGAAGCCCTGCGTCATCATCAACCCGACCAGCAACCACGCGCCTACGGTGACGCCGATGACCGTCCACGTTTGCCGCAAGCGCTGGATCAGCCAGCCCTCGCCGTCCTCCTCGCTCGGCCAGGAGAACACGCCCGTGACGATGCAGACCCCGCTCGTGAGCAGCGCCGTCACGGCCACGGGGAGCTGCGGCGCGGCGTAGTACACCGCCCCGAGCCACATCACGATCCCGAAGCTCTTCTTGACGACCACCATCCACGGGCCGCGGCTCGGGAGCCACCCGCTGGCCATCCCGGTGACCAGGAAGATCATGCCGATGCCGAGGGAGAACGAGAACATCAGCGCCGCCCCGAGCGTCACGCCGCCGGTGCCGATGAGCGCGAGGATGCTCACCACGACCGGCCCAGAGCACGGACCAGCGACGACCGCGCCGATCATGCCGACGAAGAACGCGCCGGCGTAGCCGCCCTTTCGCTCCCCGCTCTGCAAGCGCCCCGCGAGCGCCGCCGGGAGCTGGACGTCGAAGAACCCGAACATCGACGCGCCCATCGCGACGAAGAACACGGCGATTCCGCCGACCACGTAGGGGCTCTGCAGCCAGCTCCCGAACAGCTCCCCGGTCACGCCAGCGAACACGCCGAGCGCGGTGTAGACGAACGCGAGACCGAGCACGTACGCCGACGTGAACGTGAGCGACTCGAGCTTGGAGCTCGCCCCCCGCGCGCCGATCATCCCCATCGTGATCGGCACCATCGGCAACACGCACGGCGTGAAGCTCACCCCGATCCCGGCGAGAAAACAGAGCAGGACGAGCGCGAAGAAGCCCTGCTGCTGGGCCTTGTCGAAGGCCGACCCGCCGTCGGTAGCTGCGCTGGCCGCGGGCGCGACCGCCGGAGCGACCGCTGCTACGGGCGCAGGCTCGGCCGGCGCGGGCTCGACAGCGGGTGCGGCCGCCACGGGGGGCGGCAGCGCTGCCCCCGTCAATCGGATGGGCACCGTGAGCTTCTCAGACGTCGGCATCCGGCAAAGCGATACGCCCTTGCACGCCTGGTACGCGACCTCGACCTCGATCGAGCGCTCGCCCGCGGGCCCCGAGATGGGCACCAGCAGGTCGAAGTCCTCCGTGAAGTCCTCGCGGTAGGAGCCGTCCTCCACCTTCCCGGACGCGTGCGCCGCGGGGAACAGCGGATCCCCGAGCGAGAGATCGGCCGGGGTCGGCAGCGTGACGCCGACGAACATCTTGTTCAGGTGCCACTCGCCCTGGAGGTCGCAGTGGATGGCGATCCTGTCGTCGTTGACGGTCCCCGCGGTGAAGTTCACCGCGCGCTCCTCCTCGACCGGGTCCTCCGCCCACGCAGTGGCGACCAGCCCGCTCAACAACAGGTCCGCCGGGGGTGCCCAGCGCCCAGATGGCTTCGGCACGCGCACGGTCGCGGTCAGCTCCTGCTCGACCGGCATCGTGCACAGCGTCCCCGTGCACGCCTGGTACCGGACGTGCAGGCTCACCGGGTAGGCGCTCCCCGCGGCCGCAGACTTCGGCACGACGACGGGGAGCTGCACCCGGGCTGCGCCCTCGTACTGCTCCCGGGTCTCCCCGGGGTTCGCCGGATCCGCGACGGTCTCGCCGACCGGGTACACCGGGGACGAGACGGTGACCCCACTCGCCGAGACCACCCGGACCTCGAGCATGTCGACGTACAGGTGGTACCCGGACTGGATCTCGAGATCGACGGAGATCGCGCCCTTCGCGCCCGCGGCGACAGAGGCGTCGACCGCGTCGAGCATCACGGGCTCGACCGCAGGCGCGCCGAGCGCGTAGGGCGCTACGGCGTTCAGGACGAGAAGGAGGAAGCCAGTCAAACGCGCTCCGGTCGTGGGTCGTTCAACTAACCCGCGGCGCTGCGAAACTCGCCCGCTGAAATCCGCCTAGACTACCGAGCGCTATGGCGCCTCGTCCGCGCGCCAGACCGACGCGCGTCGAAGCACGCTCGCAGGGACGATGCGCCCGGCGGCAGCGATCGCCTGCGCGATGTCCGCCGCGTGCACTCGCAGCGGGGCCTGCGTGTCGGGCAGGTACACCAACCACTCGACCTCCCCGGACGCGGCGGTAACCGCAGGCGGCTGCACCACCGGCGGGGGCGTCGGCGCGACGCGCATCGCCCCGACAGACGGCAACCGCGGCCGCTCGAGAGCGGGCAACGTCGGCGCGCTGGGCATCGCGCGAGGCGCGACCGAGGCCGGCGCGATCGAGGGCGTCCGGGGCCGCAGCGACGTAGACGGCGGCGTGGACGAAGGCGGCGATGTGTGCACCGGCGGCCGGCTCTCGGGGGACAGCAGCGGGGACGAATCCGAGCGGACGATGCGCATGCGGCCATCGCGCTGGCGTACGGGTTGCAGGAGCTTCTCCATCTCCTCGGCCCCGCTCGAACGGAAGAAGTCGCGGTCGATCCGGGGCGGGCGCGTCGGCGCCTCGCCGGCCATACGCACGCGCGGCTCAGCGTGGCCCACACCCCAGCCGGTGGGCCGGTGCGCGTTCTCATCCGTGCGAAGCGGCCTGCGCACGACTTGCAGGTTCTCCTCGACGTGCACCTTCGCCCGCCGGCCGCGCTTGGGGCCGCGGATCCAGGCCTCTTCCTCGCGGGAGAGGCGAACGCGCCGGCGCTGCACGTACGCGGGGATGTTCAACCGACGGCGCTCCCCCTGCACGGCCTGCGGGATCACCTTCCCCATGCGCGCCACCACGGAGTCTGGCTCACGACCGAGCACGTCCCGCAACCCGGTGAGCTGGGACACGCCAGCGTCCTCGGGGATCTCCCGGCCCGCGACCCGCAAGTTCAGCCGGGCGAGCGCACGGCGAATCCGCCGCGGCTCGGTGAAGAACGCGCGCGCTACCGCACGTACCCCTTGCGTCGCGCGCATTCGCATCGCCTCGGGCCACCACGCCGTGCGCTCGGCCGCCAAGCCCGCGCCCTCGTCCGCCAGCTCACGCCGGAGCAGCTCGGGCTCGACCTTGAACCGGGCAGCGACTTCCTCCAGCGGGTCGGAGCGCAGCGCCGGAGCAACCTGTTCCCACCACTTGGCTTCGCGAAGCGTCGTCATTCTTCACCCTTGTGAGACTCTGGAACGCCGCGGGAAGCGTGCCCGCAACCGGCTGCGTATGGGGGAAACTCTACGTCAATCACGTAGGTTGGTTAGCATGGGAAACACAGGCCGGCACCGGTGCACAGTAGTTTTTTCGTTTCGCGCCCCGCCCCCTGCCCGCTGGAGCTCATGTCCCACCCTCGCCTTCGCACCCGTCCGCTGGTCGTCCTCGGCGCCCTACTCCTCTTGCAGCCGGCCGTTCCCGCGGACGCCGCACCGAACGCCGTACCCGAAACCGGCTCCGCGAGCGCTCGGCTCGACACGCTCGGGCGGGCATGGTGGCTTGACCACGAGGCCGAGCGGGACGAGGGCCCGGTGGCCCAGCCGGCGCGCCCCCTCTCGCTGCTCGACGCCGAGCGGGCGGACCCGGTCACCTGGCTCGCGTTGCGCATCATCCTCGGGCTCGAGCCTGCGGACCGCTGGCGCGTGTCCGGCGGGCAAACGTACGTGCAGCAGAGCCCGGACGACACCGAGGCGAAGCTCCTCGCGCAGCTCGGGCCGCTCGTCGGCCTGCGGCGGCCCAAGACGTTCGAGGTGCGCACCGAGGCGAACACGGTGGTCTGGCTCGGGCTCTCGTCGCCCCAGGGCAGCGTGGACGTACCCGTGGCATACCCAACCGAGTGGCGAACGGTCGAGGCGATGCGGGACATGCGGGCCGCGGGCTGGCCGGTGCCGGACCTGGACCCGGTGGGGCTGATTGACGCGAGCTTCGAGGATCCCATCGCGCTTCGGGTAGCGTGGGCGCAGGACGGGGTGGTGGTGCAGGACGGCGCGAGGACCACGCTGGGCGCGCACTCGGTGCGCCTGGAGGGCGACACCCAGCTGGTGCAGCGGGTCCCGATCACGCCGGGCGTGGCCGTCACCGCGCGCGTCAAGCTCACGGCAGAGGGCGGCAGCACAATTGGGCTCGTGCTGCGCTGGGAGGACGACTCGGGGACGAAGCTCGGCGAAGCGGCGAGCCCCACGGTGAGCGACGGGTCGTGGGCGGACGTGGACGTGCAGGCGACCGCGCCTGCGTCGGCGTCGGCCGTCGCGGTCGTGTTGAGCTCGCGCGGAGAGGGCTTCGCGAACGCAGACGACGTGCGGTTCAGCCGCTCGGACGCTGCGCCGGGCGCACCCCGAAAGCTCATTCGCGCGTGGCAAGGCACCGCCGTCCGGCTCTTGGCAGACCCCTCCGTGGTGCCGGACGCCGAGACCCACCTCGCGCACATCGACCAAGCGGTCCGCGGGGCCCTCGGGCTCCTCGGCCAGCCCACGGCCAGCGTCGTGGACGTGCGCTTCGGCCCGACGCGGCTCCCCCTCCCGATGTGCAGCGCCACGACCGACGCCGACGCCACGGCGTGCATCCTCGCGACGGACCTGGCAGGCATCTGGGGTCCGCCCGGGAACGCGCTGTTCGCGGCCGCGTTCACGACGGCGCTGTCCGGCGCCGACCTGCCGCCCCCCCGGGGTGACCTGCGGGCGGGGCTCGCGTTTAAGGGCGGGGAGCCGCCCGAGGCCTGGGTCAGCTTCTCGCGCTGGCTCTTGGACGCCTACGGCACCGCAGCCGTCCGTGCGGCATGGCAGAGCCACGATCTCTCCAGCTTCGAGGCCGGCGGGAAGGGGCTCGACGGCCTCGCGAACGCCTGGGAGAAGTGATCCCGGAGCCGAAGCTCCGGTTTCTCTTTCATCGTCGCCGCCCTCCCGTGTCAAAGGAGCATGATGGCTGAGCTCGCCCCCAGCGCCCCCACGATCGGCCCCTCCGAGGCCGAACTCGAGTCGCTGTACCGGCGTTATGCCCCGGTGCTCCACGCGCGAGCGCGAAGCATCCTCGGGAACGACGAGGCCGCCGCGGACGCCGTGCAGGAGACGTTCGCCCGCGTGATCGTGCACTGGGACGGCTTTCGCGCCGAGTCCTCCCCGCTCACGTGGATGTACCAGATCTCGACCAACTGGTGCCTCAACCAGCTGCGGAACCACAAGGGCCGGGCGCGGAAGCACACCGACCACAAGGACGAGATCCAGGCGGAGGAAGCGCCGACGCTGGACCCCGTGGGCGCGCTCGACGCCGCCACCTTGCGTGAGCTCATCGCGGGCTGCGATCCCGAGACTCAGCGGATCGTCGTGCACCTGTACTTCGACGACCTCACGCGGGAAGAGACAGGCCGCCTCGTCGGCATCTCCCAGCCCACCCTCCGCAAGCGCCACGACGCGTTCGTTCAGCACGCCCGCAAGACGCTCGGCGTCGTGCTCTCCGGGCTGTTCGCGCTGTTCCTGATTCACTCCCTGGTGTCCCCATGACGACTGCCCTGAACGACGGGTCCCGTCCCTCCCGCTTGGATCTCGGTCGCGCCTGGTCGGGGGAGACGTCCGACGCGCCCCACGACCGCGCGTTCGACGCTGCGCTGGCGGCCACCGCCGCCCCGCCCTTCGACTACCCGGCCCTGCTCGCTCGTGCCGCGAGGCTGGACGAGCCCCTGGCGGACGACGCGGTTGATGGGCCTCGCCCCGACGCGCGGCGAGCACGAGCGGAGCCCGCTCCGCACCGGCCGGCGGCGCGGGGCGCTACGGGCGGCTGGAAGCGGACGCTAAGCTACGTCGCGATCGTGGCCACGACGGCAGTCGCGTTGCTGCTCGCCGTGCGCCCCGGCGAGAATCGGCTGAAGGGCGGGAGCAGCGACCTCGGGTACTACGTCCAGCGGGGGGACCAGGTGTTCCCGGGCGACCCCGCCCGGGCCGTCCGCGCGGGGGACGCCGTGCAGTTCACCTACCGCACGACCGCCGAGAGCCTCGTGCTGCTCTCGGTAGACGCCGACGGCGTGATCAGCGTGTTCTGGCCCGCGCGGGGGGATGACGCGGTCGTGGTGACCCCCGGGGAGCGGCGCGTGCTCGATGGCTCCGTGGTGCTCGACGACGCGCCCTCCCCCGAGGTGTTCGTCGGCTTCTTCGGCGACTGGACGGTCGCCCGCGCGCGCGACGAGGCCGCCGCGGCCTACGCAGACGGCGGGATTGACGCCGTCGGCGCGCTGGCGGACGACGAAGACCTCGACATCGCGACCGTCTCGCTCGAGAAGCTCGATTGACGTCCGTGGCGCTGCTCTTGGCGCTCTACGGCACACCCACGGCCCACGCCGAGGTCCGTCGCTTCGCGCTCGTCGTCGCGAACAACGAAGGCGCCGCGAGCGCCCAGCCGCTCTACTTCGCCGAGCAAGACGCGCTGAAGATGCAGGGCATCCTCGCGCGGCAAGGCCAGGTCGCGCCCGACGACCTACAGCTCGTGCTCGGGGGCACCCGCACGCAGGTGCTCGCCGCGCTCGGCGCGCTCAAGGTCCGCATCACGCAGGCGGAGGCCGCGGGCGACGACACCATCCTCACGTTCTACTACTCGGGGCACGCCGACGACGCGAACCTGGAGATTGGCCGCACCACGCTGGCCTGGACGGAGCTGTCGGACATCCTGGATCGCTCCGGGGCCGACGTCCGCATCGCGTTCGTCGACGCGTGCCAGTCCGGACAGCTCACCCGGCGCAAGGGCGGGACGCTCGCGCCGAGCTTCGTCTTCGACGTGCACGAGCGGCTCGACGCGACCGGGTCGGTGTACTTGACCTCCTCGGCCAGCGACGAGTCGAGCCAGGAGTCCGACGCGATCGCCGGCAGCTACTTCACGCACTTCCTCGCGAGCGCGCTCTCCGGCACCGCGGACGACAACCGGGACGGCCGCGTCACGCTCTCCGAGACCTACCGCTACGTGTACCACCAGACCGTGATCGAGACGTCCGACACGCGCGGCGGGACACAACACCCGACGTACGACTGGGAGCTCTCCGGCACCGGGGACGTCGTAATCGCCGAGCTCCCTCGCGCCGGCGGCACGCTCACCTTCTCGCACACGGACCCAGGGACGTTCACCGTGTTCGACCCCGACCGTCACGTGTACATCGCGGAGGTCGAGGTCACGCCGCTCGCGGACAGCAAGCTGGCCGTCGCGCCGGGGCACTACCTGGTGCAACGCCGGTACCCGACGTGGCTCGAGGTCCGGAAGGTCACGGTGGCCGAGGGCACGGACCAAGCGCTCGACGGCGAGGGCTACCAGCGGATCGCGTACGCGAACGACACCGCGAAGGGGCTGATCGACGCGGATCTGTCCCGGGCCAAGCTACCCCGGGTGTCCGTCCGCGCGGTGCTCGGCGGCCGGGGGTTCCTCGGGCCGACGGTGCCGACCGAGTACTTGCCGAACTCCCCGCTGGCCGGCGTCGAGGGCCGCTTCAACTGGCACAGGGGCCCGTGGGCGAGCCTCGACCTGCTCGCGGGCAGCGGCGCAGGAGAGCTCACGGTGACGGGCCTCGACTACCCGATCCGCACCAACGTCTCGTCCGCGAGCCTGGGCGTCGGCCTCGGGTACGCTACACCGGAGGCGCGCTTCCGCGTCGGCGGCGGGCTGCACGTGGAGTCGCTCTACATCTCCCGCAGCTTCCCGGACGCGCAGACCCAGCGGCAGTCCGCGTTCGGCATCGCGCCGGGGATGGAGGGGTGGGCGGGCTGGTACCCGCGCCACTTCGAGGTCGAGTTCGAGATGCGCACGCACTACCTGCCGTACATCGTCGACGACGAGCGCGCGGGAATGCTGTACTCGGAGCTCGCCCTCGCGCTCGGGTGGCGGTTTTGAGCCGCGAGTTCGCCGCGCTGGTGCTGCCCACCGTGCTCGTCGCGGGCTGCGGCAACGTGACGAACGCGGTGTTCACCGAGGACGCCGACTACGTCGCCGCGCTGCCCGCTGACGGCCGCACGACGCTCTCGGACCTCCCGGGCGCCGACGCCACCGCGCCAACCGAGCTGTTGCAAGCGGCCCTCGCCGCGCACGCGGCCCTCGACGCCGCGCTCGACGCCGCTGCCGACGCGGCCGACACCGTTCGCTCCGCCGCGCCCACGTCGCGGTCGGACGACGGGCGCACGTGGGGCCCCTACGACTGGTCCGAGGCCGACCTTGCCGCGGCGATGCAGCGGACCGGGGGCACCCGCTACGACTGGGGCTTCGACGTGGACGGCGCGCCGTTCGCGAGCGGCACGCACTACGCGGGGCTGACGGTAGCCAGCGGGGACGGGTCGTTCAGCTGGGACCAGGACGTGCTCGGGGACGCGGGCGTCGGCACCGGCACCGGCCAAGTCACGGTGGCGTACGAGAGCCGGGACGGCGTGGACCTGCTCGTGTCCGAGGACGACTGGTCGTTCGACGGCTCGACCGCACCCCGGGACGCTACGCTCGCGTTTCACCTGGAGACGGGGTCCGGCGACTTCCAGTTCCGGGCGACTCTGCCCCGCGGGGACGCCGACGAAGAAGCGCCCGTGCGGGTGCGGTGGGTGGAGAGCGTAGGCGGCCGAGCAGACGCGTCCATCGTGGTGGACAGCGCCGCGGACACCTGGACCGCGTGTTGGGACGCCGACGGCGTGCTCACCTACGAGGTCGACACCGCCGGCGAGGTCGAGCCGGTCGGCGCGGACGCGGGCGACGGCCTTTGTGCCGTGCACGGCGTCGAGCTCCCCGACCGGATCTGAGGGGCCGCTCGCGTCCCATCCTGGGATAGAACCGGCGGCGTGCCGCCTCGTGAACCCCTCTCCCAGACCGTGCTCTCGCGCCCTGTCGCCGTCCCGGGGCTGCAAGAGGGCACAGCCCCGGGTCGCATCTGCCTCGTCGGCGAACACAATGACTGGGCGGGCGGCTCGGCGCTGACCGTGCCGATGGACAGGGCGCTGCACGTGCGCCGCGTGCCGGGTCCCTTCGGCGTCTCCGCGTTGTTCGAAGGTCGCGTGCACACCTGGGACGGCGCCGGCGAGCCGGGCATCTTCGGGTTGTTCGCCGCGGTGTTCGAGACGCTGGGGGAGCCGCTCTCCGGGGCTCACGTGGTGGGGGGCGACCTGCCGGCGGGGCGGGGCTTCTCCAGCTCGGCGGCGCTGTGCGTCGCGCTGATTCGCGCGCTCCGGCCCGAGCTGGACACACCGGCCGTCGCGGAGCTCGCGTACCAGGCTGAGCGGGCGACCGGCAGCGCCTGCGGCCGCATGGACCCGCTCGCGTGCGCCTGGGCTGTGCCCCTCGCGCTCCGGTTCAACGGGGACGCCGTGATCGCCGAGCCGGTCTCGGGCCGCTGCGCGCTGGCCGTCGGCACGTTTCCGACGCCCCGCGACACACGTGGCATCCTGGCCGTGCTCAGCCGGCACCACCGCGGGGACATCGACCTGCGCGACTGGGGCGCGCTCGCGCGGGTCGGGGCGGTGCGCGGGGCGCTCGAGGGCTTCGGCGTGCAGGCCGGGTTCGCGACGACCGCGCTGCGGGACCACGACCTGCGCGCGCTCGGCGGGGCGATGGACACGTGCCAGGAGATCTACGAGGAGGAGCTGGTGCCCGAGTTCCCCGAGCTCCGCGCGCCCGGGCTCTTCCGGGCTGTGCGCGCGCTCCGTGCGGCGGGCGCCCTCGGCGCGAAGTTCACCGGCGCCGGCGGCGAAGGCTCGGTGATCGGGCTCTACCCGCCCGGCGGCGCGCAGCCTGGAGTGCGCGCGCTCGACGCGCTCGGCCTCCGCGCGTTCGCCGTCGACGTGCACTCGGCCGTCTGAGCCGCCTGGGGCCAGCCCGGGCGCTACGCACACAAATGGGCCCCAACGTCCTGAAATCGCTTGAATCGAGACGCTCGCTGGCCCCCTCCCGCGCCGTTCCCCGCAGGGTCTGGCGGAGCCGACGTCTTCGGCGGTTTCGACAGACCGTGCCTTGGAACGGCGTAAAACAACCGCCGGTGCCGACGCTAGGTGTGCCGAGCGTCGGCGCCGGCGGCCCCGAACTCCCAAAACCTCCGTCGGCAGTTTTGGTAGATCGGGCATCGAGGCTACGCGAGCTTCACGGCCTCTGCCCGACCAAAAAGCCCACGTAGCCCATCGACGAGCTTTGGTGTTGCCGCGACCCGGAACCCCTCCCCCAGCCGCACGGTCGCGCAGTAGCGCCCGCCCTCCTCCACCGCGATCGCGGTCTCGCAGTGGCCCTTCTGGCTCGTGACGAGCTCGACGAGCTTCACGAACGCGTCGTCCTCCAGCTCCTCTGCTCGCACCCGGATCTCCACCGCGCGCGTCCGCTGCTCCCGCAGGTCCTCCATCAGCTGGGCCGTGTCGGCGAGCATCTGGATGACGTCGCCCTTCTTCTCCAACTTCCCGGTCACGAGCAGCGGTTTTCCGGACTCCAGCGCCGCCTGGTTGGCCGCAAGCGCCTTCGAGAAGAACACCGCCTCCACGGACGCGTTCTCGTCCTCGATCGTCGCGAACGCCATCTTGTCGCCCTTCTTCGTCTTGATTATCCGGAACGCGGCGATGACCCCGCAGATCCGCACGTCCGGCGCCTTCGGCTCATCCCGGCGGAACGAGGCGCCCGACTCGGTCGCGGGCATCTTCGGGAGGTCCGAGATCGGGACCGCCCAGCGCGCGGCCTCGTCCAGGAACGCTTGGACCGGGTGGCCGGTCAGGAACAAGCCCAGCGCCTCCTTCTCCTGCTTCATCCGCTCGCTCACGGGCCACTCGCCCACGTTCGGGAGCTTGAACGTCGGCGGGAGCACCTTCGCGCCGAACAGGCCCACCTGCGCGGAGCTCGCCGCCTCTTGCACGCCCTGGGCGGCCTGCATCGCGTCCTCCATCGCCGCCCACAGCCGCGCCCGCGGCTCCCCGAACGTGTCGAGAGAGCCCGACTTGACCAAGCTCTCGAGCACCTTCTTGTTGCAGCGCTTCCAGTCGAGCCGGCACAGGAGGTCGAAGAAGTCCTTGAATGGCCCGGCCTCGCGGGCCTCCAGGATGGCGGCGATCGCGTTGTCGCCGATGCCCTTCAGCGCGGCGAGCCCGTACCGAATCGAGCGCCGATTGTCCTTCGGAACGTCGAACGCACGGACGCTGGCTTGCACGTCGGGCGGCAGGATCTGCAGCCCGGCGCGCTTGCAGTCGCCCAGGTAGACCAGGATCTTGTCGCTGTCCCCGGCATCGATGGTCATCAGCGCCGACATGTACTCGGCGCGGTGGTGCGCCTTGAGCCACGCGGTCTGGTACGCGATGTAGCCGTACGCCGCCGAGTGCGACTTGTTGAATCCATATTCTGCGAACTTGGCCAGCAAGTCGAAGAGATCACTCGCCTTTTGCTCATCGTGGCCGTTCTTCACCGAGCCCGAGACGAACCGGGCCTTCTGCTTGGCCATCTCCTCGGCGCTCTTCTTGCCCATCGCTCGGCGCAGCAGGTCCGCCTCGCCGAGCGAGTACCCAGCGAGCACCTGCGCGACCTGCATGACCTGCTCTTGGTAGACGATCGTGCCGTAGGTGCTGCCGAGGATCGGGGCCAGCTCCGCGAACGGGTACGTGACCTCCTTCCGCCCGTGCTTTCGGTCGATGAAGTCGTCGACCATGCCCGAAGACAGCGGCCCCGGGCGGTACAGCGCGACGAGCGCGACCAAGTCGTCGATGCAGTTCGGCTTGAGCCGGGTGAGCAGCTCCCGCATCCCGGAGGACTCGACCTGGAACACGCCGAGCCCGTCCCCGCGCTGCAGCAGCTCCCACGTCCGGGTGTCCTCGACGGGGATGTTGCCGACGTCGATGCGCTCCCCGGTGTTGCGCTGCACCATCGCAGCGGCGTCGCGCACTTGATCGAGGGTCTTCAGACCGAGGAAGTCGAACTTGATGAGGCCGATGCTCTCCGCCGACTTCATGTCGTACTGCACGACAGGCCCGCCGTCCGGGCCGTCCCGGTACAGAGGCGTGAGCGTCACCAGCGGGCGGTCTGCGACCACGACGCCGGCTGCGTGTACGCCTGTCTGCCGCGTGATCCCCTCGATCCCCTTCGCGATCTCGACGACGCGGCGCACCCGGGGATCGATCCGGCAGAGCTCGACGAGCCGCGGCTCCTCCTTCAAGCTGTCCGCGATGGAGATGTTCAGCTTGTTCGGGATCAGCTTGGTGATCCGGTCGCTCTCCGTGAACGAGAGATCGCAGACCCGCGCGACGTCCTTCAGCGCGGCCTTGGTCTGCAGCTTCCCGTAGGTGATGATCTGCGCGACCACGGCGCCGCCGTACTTCTCGCGCACGTGCTCGATCACCTCCTCGCGCCGGTCCTGCGCGAAGTCGACGTCGATGTCCGGCATGCTGATGCGCTCGGGGTTCAGGAACCGCTCGAACAGCAGCACGTACCGCACAGGGTCGATGTCGGTGATGCGCATCGACCACGTGACGAGCGAGCCCGCCGCCGATCCACGGCCGGGACCCACCGGAATGTCGCGATCCTTCGCCCAGTTGATGAACTCTGCGACGATCAGCAGGTAGGCCGCGAAGCCCATCTTCAGGATCAACGTGAGCTCGTTCTCGAGCCGGTCGTGGTAGGCCGGGTGCAGGGCGGGGTCGATCGTCCGGAGGCGCAGCTCGAGGCCGCGGCGGGCGTACCAGAAGAAGTACCCGTTGAGGTTCCCGGCGCCGGTGGGTCGTGCCGGGGGCTCGGCCGGCATGCCGTAGTCGCGGGGCGGCGGGAACGCGTCGTAGAAGAACGCCCAGTTCCGGTCGGTGTCGGCGTCCGCCGCCGCGTCGGGCGGGGTCGAACTCGGGAAGTAGTAGGTCTTCGTGTTGAACGCGAAGTGGCAGCGCTCCGCGATCGCGACCGTGCGATCCGCGGCCGGGCCGTCGTCCGGGAAGAGCGAGCGCATCTCGTCCTCGGACTTGAAGTAGAGCTGGTCCGTGTGCGGGCGGGCGCGCTTCGGGTCGTTCAGCGACGTGCCCGAAGCGATGCAGTTCAGCACGTCCAGGAGCACGGCGTCGGTCGGATCGACGTACCGCACGTCGTTCGTGATCACGGTGTCGAGGCCGTGCTCGATCGCGGTACGGCGCGCGACGTCCAGCCACTCGTCCCCGCCGTCTACGCCGGCGTCGTTCAGCTCCACGTACAGGTTTTGCCGGTCGAAGATCTCCAGCACCGGCAGCAGGCGGTCGGCGCCCCCCCGCCGAATCGGCCCGAGCGCGCCGGAGGTGAGCGCGATCAGCCCGTCCCGGTGCTCGCGCAAGAGCTGCAGGTCGATGCGCGGGCGAAAGTAGAGCCCGTCGAAGATCGCGCGGGTCACGAGCGCGCACAGGTTCTCGTAGCCGCGCTGGTCCTCCACGAGCAGCACGAGCTGGAACGCGGGGTCGAGCCCCCCTTCCCGCACCCCGATGCCGCGCGGGTCCACCCAGAGCTCCGCGCCGAACACCGGGTGCACCGCCTTGTCCTTGCAGCTCTTGTAAAAGTCGACCGCGCCGTACAGGTTGCAGGTGTCCGTCAGCGCCAGGTTCGACATCCCGGCCTTCGCCGCCGCGGCGATGAGCTCCTTCGGGGTCGGGACGCCGTTCAGCAAGCTGAACTGGGAGTGGACGTGCAGGTGCGCGAAGGCCATCGCCCCGGCTTATTGTCCCGGCGAGGTACCCGGCTCGTTAGTCTGGCGGATGTTCTGGATGTCCATGTACGCGCTCTGGGGCGACTTGGCTGACTGCCAGAGCACCATGGAGTTCTGGGCCGAGGGCGCCGCGGCGCCCTCGACCTGGACGTACCGGTTTGACGAGAACGGGGACCTCAGGTGGGCGCAGCTCAGCGACAAGACCGGGTTCGTGAACATGACGATCGCGTTCGAGTACGACGCGCTTGGCGCGTTGGCCGGCTCGATCACCAACCCGCGGGCCGACGGGAGCGGCAGCCGCACGCGGGTGGCGTGGAGGCCCAACGGTGACTTCCAATTGCTCGTGGACGGCAACGCCGACGGGAAGGTCGACTCCCGGAGCTACACGACGCAGGTGGACGGCCGGAGCATCGCCACGGCGGATGACGAGGGCGACGACGGCCGGATGGACGGGTGGGTGACGAACTGGGAGGAGGGGGTCTTCCAAGCCCGCGTGCTCGAGGAGCACACGATGCCGGACGGCGACAGCGTCGAGCGCTCGAGCTTCGACTCACTCGGCCGGCTGGTCCAAACCGACGCGTGGACGGACGACCGGTCGCTGCCCAACGCGACGAGCTGGCGGGGCTACGATGCGCTGGGGCGCGCGCTCTGGAAGGAGTCGGACAACGACGGCGACGGCGTGCCGGAGACGCGCGCAAGCTGGACGTGGCGCTGCCCGTGATCGCCGAAAACGGCCGCGACTACAACGCCAGCTGGCGGTAAACGCGCAGCAGCCGGGCGGGCAGGTGCTCGACGCGGTCGATCACCGTGAACGCGACCTCTCCGTACATCTTGGCGAGGTATTTCGGTCCCGTCGGGTCCACGGTGACGCAGAAGGGGCGGATCCCCGCCTGCCGCGCCTCCCGCAGCGCCATGCGCGTGTCCTCCTGGGCGTAGCTGTCGTAGTAGTGGTCGCAGCCGCAGTCGAGCGGCTTCCCGTCGGAAAGCAGCACGAGGATGCGCCCACGAGCGGGCTCCGCGAGCAGCTGGGCCGTCGCGTGCCGGATCGCCGCGCCGTCGCGGTTCTCCATTCGAAACGCCATGCGGCCAACGCGGCAGCGGGCCTGGTCGTCCCACGCGTCGCGGAACCCCTTCGCGACGTAGAACGACACGCGGTCGCGCCCGTACCCGGAGAACCCCCAGATCGCAAAACGGTCGCCGAGCGCGTGGATCGCCTCCGCCGCGACGATCAGCGCCTCCTTCTCGACGTCGATGATGCGCACGGAGCTGCCGTCGGCGCTCTCGTTGGTCGAGCTCGACTGGTCAAGCAGGAACGCCACCGCGACATCGCGGTTCGCGCGTTCCCGCCGAGCGTAGAGCCTGTCGCTCCCCTGCCCCGTCACCCGGCGCTCGACCCGGTCTGCGAGGACGCGGTCGAGGTCCAGCTCGTCGCCGTCGACCAGGTCGCGCCGGCGCGTCATGGCCTCCGGGCGCAAGGCAGAGAACCGCCGCCGGACGTCGGCGATCAGCGCCCGACGTCGCGCCAGGATCTCGTCCACCACCTCGCGCGGGCCCGGCTTCAGCACCTGCTCCTCGACCGCGACCCACCCGGGCTTGTAGTCCCCGATCGTGCTGTCCCACTCGCGGTACACCACGCGGCGCACGGGCCCCTCGCCATCCGGGTCGACAGGTCGGCCACGCGCGCCCACCGCGGCACGCTCGTCGGGCTGGTCGCCCTCGACCACCGCGCCCCCCTGCGGCGCGCCATCCAGGAGCCGCTCTTGCGCCTCTCGATCCCGCCCCTCCCGCGCGAGTCGACGCGCGGCGGCCCGCGCCTCGGCAGCGTCAGCCGGCGCCTCGCCCGCCCTGCGCATCTCCTCCAGCAAGCGCTCGGCCTCCATGGCGATCGCCCGGTCGCCGGCGCTCGCGGACTCGGGGGAGAGCGGCGTGCTGGTGGGGGTCGGCGCCATCGGAGCGTACTCCCCGGGCTGCCTGCGCGAGCTCCCCGCGTCCCGGCCCCGCTCCTTGCCAAGGTCGTCCTCCGTCACGTGGCGCATCAGCGCGTCCACGCGATCGTAGGCGTACGCCACGGCGAGCGCGAGCTCCTCGACGGTGCTCCCAGCGGCCCGGCGCACGACGTCCTCCAGCGGGGCGATCGCGCGCTCCTCGGCTGGGGTCAGCTGCAGGCCCGGGAGGCCCCACGCCCGCCGGGCGAGCGCCTCGACCGCCCGGGTGGCCGGCGCGTTCGGGGTCGGCCGCTGCCCGCGCACTTCGGTCCCCAGGCTGTCGATGTCGCGCGCCAGGCCCGGGTAGGCCGCGCGCACCAAGGCCTCGACGCGAGCGTCCGCGAGCACCGAGAACAAGTCGCGCGCCAGCGAGCGGTTCGGAAAGGCGCGGAAGAACCGCTCCAGCTCCGACTCGGCGGGGCCACGCTCGGGCCAGTCGCCGGGGAGGGCGTCGAGCGAAAGCGCGAACGTGCCGAACTCCAAGTGACCGACCGCGAGGGCGGTCTGAACCCGGTACAGGCGCGCGTCCCGGGCGTCGCCGAAAACCTCGATGCGCTCGGCCAAGTACAGGTGGTGGCCGTCTCCCCAGGACCTCTGGCCGCCGGCGTGTACTTCGACGTCCTCGCCAGCGTGCGCCCGCGCGTAGAGGGTGAGCACCCGCTGGTGGTCGGAGAGGTGCGTGCCTTTGGTGACCGCGGCCGCCGCCCGTTGCCCGCGCGTGGACTCGCGGCGCAAGAAGCTCTCGGCCTCGCGCGTGGACGTGCCGTGGAGCGCTAAGCCCTGCGCGAGGAAGGGCTCCAGCGCGGTGTCGTCCATCGACGCGAGCAGGTCGGGCAGCAAGCGGCACACCAGCGACGCGGCAGCGGGGCGCAGGTCGACGACGCGCTCGAGCAGCGCCAAGTAGCGGGCGCGGCGCAGCGCGGGCACCCGGGCGAGGTGGTCCGGCACCGAGAGCGCGAGCAGCCGCCCGAGGTCCCCCGAGCGGGACGCGGCGCGCATGACCAGCGCGTCGTACGCGGTAGCGGTCTCCTCGCCGAGCCCGGCGGCCACCGCGCCACGCACGCGGAGCCACGCGCGCAGCGCGCCCGGGTTCGAGCGGGCGAGCGCGAGCGCCGGCGTGAACCGCGCGGCGAGCCAGGCACGTTCAGCCATGGTGGCTAGAAGAAGTCCGCGATGATCTCGTTGATGGTGCGCTGCAAGTCGCGGTCGTCCGTCAACGTGCGCGTGAGCGCGGCCTGCAGCACGGAGCGCGGCTCGCCGCCGTCCCTCAGCAGCCGGGCGGCGTAGACGAGGAGCCGGGTGCTCACCCCCTCCTCGAGGCCACGCTCGGTCAGGTTTCGTACCTTCTCCGCGACCTTTACCAGGCGAGCCGCGTAGTCCGCGCTGACGCCTGTCTCCCCGCGCAGCACCTCGAGCTCTACGGCGGCCGGCGGGTATTGGAAGTCGATGCTGACGAACCGCTGGCGCGTCGACGGCTTGAGCTCCTTGATCACCGACTGGTAGCCGGGGTTGTAGCTGACCACCATCATGAACTCGGCGGGGGCGTGGAGGATGGTGGCCAGGCGGTCGATAGGCAGGATGCGGCGGTCATCGGTGAGCGGGTGGATCACGACGAGCGAGTCCTTGCGCGCCTCGACGACCTCGTCCAGGTAGACCACCGCGCCGTGACGCACACCGGCCGCGAGCGGGCCGTCCACCCACACGGTCTCGTCCCCGAGCAGCAAGTACCGGCCGAGCAGGTCAGACGCGGTGAGATCCTCGTGACAGGCCACCGTGATCAGCGGGCGCCCCAACGTCGCGGCCATGTGCGCGACGAACCGCGTCTTCCCGCACCCGGTCGGCCCCTTGAGCAGCACCGGGAGCTGGGCCCGGTACGCGCGCTGGAACACGTCGACCTCGTCGGCGACGGGGCGGTAGTGCGGCACGTCGGCCGCGTAAAAGGACTCGACCGGCGGTGTGAGGATGCGCATGCGTGACAGAGTCGTATCACCGCAGGGGCCAGCCCCGCCGGTGCCGACGCTCGGCACACCCCGCCTCGAAGGATAGAGCCGGTGTACACCCCGAGCCCGCTTGTCCCCCGAAGCCCTCGTCCTGGCCCTCCGCGAATCGCCCGCTGCCCTCGCCCTGCTCAGCCCGCTCGGGCAGCGCGCGGCGTTGCCGTTCGGGATCCCACAGCAGTCGGCGGAGGCCGCCGGCTGCGAACGGCGCGCGACCATCGGCCAGATCACGGACGGCGACGGGGTGCCGTTGCCGCTCCCGAGCCTGCACAGCCACTTTTCGCACTTGGACCCTCGCGAGGCGCTGCTCTACACCCCGCAGCACGGCCTCTTGGGCCTGCGCCAGCGCTGGAAGGAGCACATCCTCGCGTCCCTCGGCGGCGACACGCCGATGTCCCTCCCCGTGGTGACCGCGGGGATCACGCACGCGATCTCGATCTGCGGCGAGCTGTTCACGGCACCCGACCGGCCGCTGCTCCTGCCGCTGCCGTACTGGGACAACTACGACACCATCGTGACGATGCGCACGGGCGCGCCGATCCTGACGTTCCCGTTCTTCGACCAGGACCCGTTGGCGCCCGGCACCGCGCGGTTCAACACCGCGGCGCTGCGGGAGGCTCTCGCCTCGCTCGCAGGGCCGGCCACCTTGCTGCTGAACTTCCCGGCGAACCCCACCGGGTACTCCCCGATGGCCGACGAGGTGCCGGGGATCGTCCAGGCGATCGCGGACCACCCGCACCCGCTCGCGGTGATCTGCGACGACGCGTACGAGACGTTGTTCTTCGAGCCCGGCATGTACGGCCGCTCGATCTTCGGGGCGCTGGCACGCGCTGCTGACCCGCGCCGGCACGTGATCTGCAAGGTGGACGGCGCCACGAAGGAGCTCGTGTTCTTCGGCGGGCGCGTCGGGTTCCTCACGTTCTCGGTCACCGGGGCCGCCGGAGAAGCGCTAGCGGAGAAGGCGGCCGCGCTGATCCGCTCGACGATCTCGAGCGGACCCGCCCCGGCTCAGTCCGCGGTGCTCGCCGCGCTGCAGTCCCCTACCCTCGCCGCGGAGCAAGCCGCCGTGGTCGAAGTCCTCGCCGCCCGCTACCGCGCGCTGAAGGCCGCGCTCGACGACCACCGGGTCCCCTACTACCCGTTCAACTCCGGCTGCTTCTGCCTGCTGCCGCTGCACGACGGCCTAGACGCCGAGGTCGTGCGCAAGCGCCTCATCGCCGAGCAGTCCGTCGGCGTCATCCAGATCCCGCAGGTGAACGCGCTGCGCGTGGCGTTCTGCGGCATCGAAGCGCGCGACATCCCGGACCTGGTCGAGCGGCTCGCGCGGGTCATCGGGTAGTCGGGCCAGCGCAACCGCGCCGGCCTGTCGTCAAAGCACGACGCTCTCGCGGTACTTGCCGAACACCCCGCGGAGCACGTCGGCGATCTCCCCGAGGGTCGAGCCGGCCTCGACTGCGCGCAGGATGTGCGGCATCACGTTCGCGGCGCCGCTCGCTGCCTCGCCGATCGCGTCGAGCGCGCCGCGCGCTTGCCCAGCGTCCCGCGCGCCCCGGAACGCTCGCAGCCGGGCCACCTGCTCGGTCTCCAAGCCCTCCGCGATTCGCAGCAGCCCGCCTTGCTCCTGCTCCTCCATCACGAAGTCGTTGACGCCGACGACAACGGAGGTCTTGCGCTCGACCGCGAGCTGGTGGGCGTACGCGCTGTTCTGGATCTCCCGCTGGGGGAAGCCCCGCTCGATGGCCGCGACCATGCCGCCCATGGCGTCGATCTCCGCGATGAGCGCGCTCGCCTCGGCCTCGATCCGGTCGGTCTCCCCCTCGATGACCACGCTACCGCCGAACGGATCCACGTGTCTTGCGAGGCCGCTCTCGTACGCGATCACCTGCTGAGTGCGCAGCGCGAGCCGGGCGGACGCCTCGCTGGGCAACGCGAGCGCCTCGTCCCGGGAGTTCGTGTGGAGCGACTGGGTCCCGCCGAGCACGGCCGCCATCGCCTGGATGGTGACGCGGACGACGTTGTTGTCCGGCTGCTGGGCCGTGAGCGTGCTCCCGCCGGTCTGCGTGTGGAAGCGGAGCATCATCGACCGCTGGTCCTTGGCGCCGAACCGGTCGCACATGATGCGCGCCCACATGCGGCGGGCGGCGCGGAACTTCGCGATCTCCTCGACGAAGTCGTTGTGCGCGTTGAAGAAGAACGAGAGCTGCGGGCCCACCTCGTCCACTCCGAGCCCAGCCGTGATGGCGGCTTCGACGTAGGCGATACCATCGGCCAGGGTGAACGCGACCTCCTGGGCAGCGGTCGAGCCGGCCTCGCGGATGTGGTAGCCGCTGATCGAGATGGTGTTCCAGCGCGGCACCTCCGTGCGGCACCACGCGAAGATGTCGGTGACGACGCGCATGCTCGCGCGGGGCGGGTAGATGTACGTGCCCCGGGCGATGTACTCCTTCAGGAGATCGTTCTGGATGGTCCCGCGGAGCGCCTTCGGATCCGTGCCGCGAGCCCGGGCGACGGCCACGTAGAGCGCCAGGAGCGTGCTCGCCGTGGAGTTGATGGTCATGCTGGTCGAGACCTTGTCGAGCGGCAGGTCCGCCAACAGGGTGTGCATGTCGCCGAGCGAGTCGATCGCCACCCCGACCTTCCCGACCTCGCCGCGCGCCATCGCGTGGTCGCTGTCGTACCCCATCTGGGTGGGCAGGTCGAAAGCGACGGAGAGGCCGGTCTGCCCCTGCGCGAGCAGGTACTTGTACCGCTCGTTGGACGCTTTCGCATCGCCAAACCCGGCATATTGACGCATCGTCCACAGCCGGCCCTGGTACATCGTCGGGTGGATCCCTCGGGTGTACGGGAACTCCCCCGCCGCGCCGAGGGTGGGGTCCGCCGTGCGGTCGCTCATGCGTCCACCCGCACGAGCTTGGCGCCGCTCTCGATCGCCGCCCCCTCGGCGACGTAGATGTCGCCCACCTTTCCGTCGATCGGGCTCTTCAGCTCGTTCTCCATCTTCATCGCCTCGACGACCAGCAGCGGCTGGCCCTTGCGGACCGTGTCCCCCACCGCGGCCATCACCCGCACCACGCGCCCCGGCATCTGGGACGTGAGCAGGCCACCGGCGGCCGCCCCGCCGAGCTGCAGGGCCTTTCGGCGGGGGTCCACGACCCCGACCGCGGTCGTCACGCCCACCACGTCCACCAAGTAGCCGGCGGGGGATGCCACGCAGCCAGCCTCCCAGCTCGCGTCGTCGATGAGCATGTGGAAGGCCTCGGGCGAGGGCCGAAGCACGTCGACGAGGTGGTTCTCCTCGACGGACGCCCCGTCCCGGACCTCCGTCCACGACAGCCGAAAGCGCGCGCCCTCCCGCTCGATGTTCACCGTGCGGACGGTGTCCCGGATCGTGACTTCGTACTTCACCGTGCACCCCCTGCCCGCGCGGCGAGCTTCCATGGGCTTGACTTGCCCTCCCCCCCTCCGGCAGCCCGCGCCGGCCGCGTGTCGGCCTCGAAGCGCGCCAGCACCGCGGCGATCGTCGCGATTCGGTCGTTCTCCCCGGCCTCCGTGAGCTTTGCGAGGCGCTCGGGCGAGAGGAAGCCCGTGGAGTAGTCTCCGCGTCGGAAGTCGGGGTCTCGCAGGATCTCGGAGAGGAACGGGATCGACGTGTGGATGCCCCGCACCCGGTACTCGCGCAGCGCGCGGATCAAGCGCGTGGTCGCCTCCTCGCGGTCACTGCCCCAACAGATCAGCTTCGCGACCATCGGGTCGTAGTGAATCGGCACGTCGTACCCGGCGTACACCCCGGAGTCGACGCGGACCCAGGGCCCACCGGGCTCGCGCAGCCCGCCGATCCGGCCGGGCGCAGGCGCGAAGTTGTTCGACGGGTCCTCCGCGTAGATCCGCACCTCGATGGCATGCCCGGACTGGCGCAGGTCCTCCTGCTTGAACCACAGGCGTTCGCCCGACGCGATGCGGAGCTGCGCCCGGACGAGGTCCACGCCGGTGACCATCTCGGTGACCGGGTGCTCGACCTGGAGGCGCGTGTTCATCTCCAGGAAGTAGAAGTCGCCCGAGGCCTGGCTGAACAGGAACTCGATCGTGCCGGCGCCGACGTAGTCCACGGCGGCCGCGGCCTGGACCGCAACCTTCGCCATCGCGAGCCGGGTCGCGTCGGGGAGCACCGCGCACGGGGTCTCCTCGACCACCTTCTGGTTCCGCCGCTGCACCGAGCAATCGCGCTCGAACAGGTGAACACAGGTGCCGTGCTGGTCCGCGAGCACCTGGATCTCGATGTGCTTCGGGTCGAGGACGAACTTCTCCAGGTAGACCGCGTCGTCCTTGAACGAGCGGCTCGCCTCGCTCTTCGTCGACCGCCACGCGCTCGGGAAGTCCTCCGGGCGCTCGACCTTTCGGATGCCCTTGCCGCCGCCGCCGCCCGCGGCCTTGAGCATGACGGGGAACCCGATGTCGAGGGCGATGGCGAGCGCCTCCTCCTCGGTCGCGATCGCCTGGGTCGTGCCCGGCACCACCGGGACCCCGGCCGCGACCATGTGCTGGCGCGCGCGGGTCTTCGAGCCCATCGCGTCGATCGCCGACGCCGGCGGCCCGATCCACGTCAGCCCCGCGGCCACCACCGACCGTGCGAACGCCGCGTTCTCGGAGAGGAACCCGTAGCCGGGGTGGATCGCGGTCGCGCCGGTCTTGAGCGCGGCCTCGATGATCTTGTCGCCGCGCAGGTAGCTCTCGGACGATGGCGCAGGGCCGATGCACACCGCCTCCCCTGCGTTGCGGACGTGCAGCGCGGCGCGGTCGGCCTCGGAGTACACCGCGACCGTCGGGATCCCGAGCTCATGGCAGGCGCGGATGACGCGCACGGCGATCTCCCCGCGGTTGGCGACGAGGACCTTTTTGAGCGGGACCGGGGGGGTTGGGTCGGACGACATGGACGCCCGGTTAACGCCCGCCGCGCGGCGGCGCGCGGCGGGCGTTCTGAGCTGGGTCGGGGTGCTAAGGCGCCCCTCCCGGCGGCCCTACGACGAATCCGGCGGGCGGGTACACCCGCCAGGTTCGCCCACGGTTCGGCCCCGCCGAAGACGGCGGGACCGAGACCGCGCGGGCCGGGCTGGGTCGGGGCGCTAAGGCGCCCCTCCCGGCGGCCCTACGACGAATCCGGCGGGCGGGTACACCCGCCAGGTTCGCCCACGGTTCGGCCCCCGCGCCCTTAGAGGCCCCAGGCTGCCTGGATCGCCGCGGATTGCCCCTCGATCCACGTCCGGACCGACGCACGCTGGGCCCGCACGGACGCCGCGTTGCACTCCCGCTTCGGGTCATCGTGCGCGAGATCCTGGGTCAAGTCGGCCATCGCGTCGTAGTCGGCGAGCAGCGCGTCCGTGTCGACGCTCGCGAGCACCTGCGAGACCGCGTCGGACTGGCTGGCGTAGCAGTCAGCGTCGCGCCAGCAATACCGCATCAACGAGCCCGCCGGCGCGTCCCAGCTCATCCCCCACTCGTAGTCGTGGATGAACGCGTAGTCGAAGTCCCAGGGGATCAGCTGGAGCTTGCCGTCGGAGGGACGAAAGTACACCCGGTAGTTGTTCCGGTTGAGCGCGTAGCCGTCCACGTGGCCGATCCACTGCTCCACGGCGATCTCCCGGTGGACCTCGTCCCAGTCCACGAGCCCGGACAAGTCGGCCTGGAAGGCGGACGTCGCGCTGCCGATCGCGTCTGAGATGGCGACGACGTGGGCGTTTCCGTCGTCCGCACCCTCCTCGAGCTGGAACAGGTCGTCCACGCCGATCCCGAAGTCCAGCATCGTGTAGCTGCCATCGGAGTAGTAGGTGTACTTGCCGTCGTAGAGCGGGCCTTCGTCGTCCCCCGGGTACTGTGCGGTGAGGAAGCGACTGTCGGGCACCTCGACGACCACGTACAGGCCGTAGTCCTCGTCGTTCACGGTGACGTGCGCGAAGCTGGTCCGTGGCGCGGGCACGCCAGCGTCCCGGAACACGCGGTAGGCGATCGGCTCCTTGAGGTACGAGCAGTCCACGACCTCGTTGTTCAGGGCGAGCGACTTGAGCCCGTGGAAGTCCTGTCCGTCCTCGTACTCGCTGAAGTCGAACTTGAACTTTGGCTTCTGCCCGATCGACCGGAACGAGCCCACCTTCCCACGGAGCCGGATCCCGGAGTCCTTCACCAGCTCCCCGTCGAACGTGACCGTCCCGCTCGCGAACCCGTACGGATCGCTGGTCAGCGACTGCCACGCGTCGTCCGTGAGCAGGATCGCGACGTCGTGCACCACGGCGTTCGAAAAAAACGTCGACTGGAACGTCGCGTCGTCCGGTCCCTCTTGGCCGCCGGTCTCGGCGGTGTCGTCTCCACCGCCGACCACCAGCGGGAGGGACGTGTCCTCAACGCTCGGGTCCACCCCGGGCCCAGGACTGCTCACACAGCCCACGAAGACCAGCATCAACGGCAGCATCTCGGACGACATGCCACCAGCATAGCCGCCGCGGACGGC